>JAUIEM010000631.1 GCA_030428695.1 bacterium | reverse complement strand
GGCGGCAACAAAACCTTGAAGGTCGACGTGCGGGTGGTGGCGGCCACCAACAAGGACCTGGAGGAGGCGGTGGTGAAGGGCGAGTTCCGCGCCGACCTCTACTACCGCATCAATGTCGTGCCGGTCTTTCTGCCGCCGCTGCGCGAGCGCAAGGAAGACCTGCCGCTGTTGATCGGCCACTTCCTCAAGAAGTACAGCGCCCTGTTCCGCAGCGACGTCAAGCGCATCGGCCCCGCCGCGAGCCGTACCCTGAGCGCGCACGACTGGCCGGGCAATATCCGCGAGCTCGAGAACGTGATCCAGCGCTCGGTCGCCCTGGCGAGCGGCGAGGAGGTCGAGGACATCCTGCTCGGCGTGCCGCTGGTCGAAAAGACGCGTCCGGCGGTAGAGGACAGCTTCGCGCTGCCCGAAGAGGGCCTCGACCTCGAGGCGCGCATGGCCGAGATCGAGGCGACCTACCTGCGGCGGGCCCTGGAGCGCACCAACGGGCACCTGACCAAGGCGGCCCAGCTCCTGAACATCAGCTTCCGCTCGATGCGCTACAAGGTGCAGAAGTTCGGGCTGAAGGAAGGGTAGGGCTCGGGGATGGGCCCTTCGCGCTCAGCCTCGAGAGAAGTCGCCAGTGCCAACGCGTGTTGTGCGTCGCCACCTGGCGAAGGGACAAGAGAAGAAGTTCCAAGGAATGCAGGAAGTCAGGAGGCCCGGAAGACACAAGAGACCCACTCGTCGACGCTCATGACCCGGAAGCCATCGGTCCTGCTTGGCGCCGGCGACTAGCCCACCGGCGCGAGCTGGACGCTCGCCACCGGAGCTTCCATCTCTGGTCCGACGGCGGCCATCACCTCCTGGTAGGCCTCGGCGCTCGCCGCGATGCGGTCGGCCGCCGACTCGTTCTCGCCCGCGCGACGCGCTGCGAGGGCGCGGGTGACGATCTCGGCCAGGGTGACCATCGCGACGAAGCCGAAGCCGGCCGCGTACAGCACCAGGAACGGGCCGATCAGGTACTTGCCGTGCTGCAGGTACAGGGAGAGCCCCCAGCAGCAGTAGGCCGCGAGCCCCGCCTCGAGCACGAACACCGGGCCGATCGGCAGCTTGTAGCCGCCGTGCTTCCTGACGGTGTCGCCGCCGGTCAGGGCGCGCTTGGGCGTGCGCACGAAGGCGCTCTTGATGCCGAGGAAGGCCTCGAGCACCGCGCGGGTGTTGCTGACGGCGATGCCGGTGCCGACCAGCATCAGCATCGGCATCGCGAGCAGGCGCTTGCCCCAGTCGCGGTTGAGGGCGCGCTGGGCGGTGACGTACAGAGCCGAAGGGCCGGTCGAGCCGAGCACGAGGCCGACGAGCATGATCCCGAAGGGCAGCGGGCCCCAGGGCCCGGTCCAGGCCGACAGGAGCGGCACGGCGAGGATGGCGATCGTCAGCATCAGCGGGTGCACGAGGTAGTGGGTCAGGTGGATCATCGCCTGGGCCTTGACCGCCCAGCCCACCTTCGAGCGCAGCACCCGCGGCGCGAGCTTGAGCGCGGTCTGGATCGAGCCCTTGGCCCAGCGCTTCTGCTGCGACTTGAAGGCGGAGATGTCGACGGGGATCTCGGCGGGCACGACGACGTCGACCGCGTACTCGACCTTCCAGCCCTCGAGCTGCGCGCGGTAGCTGAGGTCGAGGTCTTCGGTCAGGGTGTCGGCCTTCCAGCCTCCCGCGTCGTCGATGCAGGTCCGTCGCCACACGCCCGCGGTGCCGTTGAAGTTCAGGAAGAAGCCACCCCAGCGCCGCCCGGCCTGCTCGACGCTGAAGTGCCCGTCGATCGCGAGGGACTGGGCCTTCGTCAGGGCGCTGAAGCGGGGGTTGATGTGCCCCCAGCGGCCCTGGACCAGGCCGACCTTCTCGTCCTCGAAGAAGGGCACGGTGCGGCGCAGGAAGCTCGGGTGCGGCACGAAGTCGGCGTCGAAGATCGCGATCAACGAGCCCTTGCAGTTCTTCATCCCATCCCGCAGGGCGCCGGCCTTGAAGCCCTCGCGGTTGTCGCGCCGGATGTGCTCGACCATGAAGCCGAGCTTGCGGAAGTGCTCGACGTGTTCGGCGACGACGGAGCTGCTGCCGTCGGTCGAGTCGTCGAGCACCTGGATCTCGAGCTTCTCCTTCGGGTAGTCCAACGCCGTCGCGGCGTGGATCAGCCGGCCGATCACGTAGCGCTCGTTGTAGATCGGCAGCTGCACCGTGACCACGGGCAGCATCTCGTCGGTCGTCCGGCTCCAGAAGTCGCGTCGCACCGCCTCGAGCCGTTCCACCTGGGCCTTCAGGTTCCGGGAGAACTGCCGCATCAGCACGTAGCAGTTGATCCCGTACACCAGCAGGCCGAACACGGCGAGCCAGTAGCAGACGAAAATCGCGGTCATCACGGGTGCAGCTCCCCCAACCGTCAGCGCACGTGCGCACGTGGATACAGGAGGGCCGTCAACCGGTGTGGCACGCCCAGCTGGTCCAGCACGAACGCCGTACTGTTCTTCACGGTCGTCGCGACAGGTCCCCGGGCGCGCCAGCGGCGTGCAGAAGTCAAAAGGGGCACGGGGGCAACGACGACCTTCCCCCGTTTCCGAAGCTCTCGCACGAGATGCAGATCTTCGAAGACCGGGATTCTAGGAAAGCCACCGACAGAATGGAATGTTTGTGTACGTATGAAGAGTCCTTGATCGCCATAGGGATACTGAAACCACTCCGAGCGCATCCGCACACCCTGCTCGACCAGGCGGTATCCGGCCGGCTCGGCGTCGAGGCGGAAGCGGAAAGCTCCCGCCGCCGCCCGCGGGTCCGCGAGCACCCGGCGCACCTCGCGCAATGCGTGGGGCGGGGGCAGCGAGTCGGCGTGCAGGAACCAGAGCAGCGCGCCGGAGGCCTCCTCGGCCCCGCGGTTGAGTTGCCGCGCGCGGCCTCGATCGCAGTCGATCACCCGCACGCCCGCAAAAGAGCGCGCGATCTCCTGGCTGCCGTCGCGGCTTCCGCCATCGACGACGATGA
>JAUIEM010000187.1 GCA_030428695.1 bacterium | reverse complement strand
CAATGCCTACAATATTTCCCAGCAAACCGGTGCCGGCACCGTTTTCACCAAAGCTGACGCTCAGGCTTATGGTGAACTGACGGTGGTTGGCAACGACCGGCTCCACCTACAAGATCGAAATCGCGTTGCTCGACAATGTCGCCACCCTGACCATCGATACGACCGGGGCCGCGGGAGGCGCGGTCGAGGTGACGGCGGCCGGCGGGATCCTCGTCCAGGCTTCCGGCATCCAGACCGACACCGCGGACATCACCCTGCAGGGCCTCCGGCTGCTCGTGAGGGACAGCGGCGTCGGCAGCAACAGCGGGACGGTCAGCATCGACTGTAGCGGCGACGTCTCGATCACCGAGAGCGGCGTGAGCACCCAGGGCGGCGACTTCAGCGCGAGCAGCGCGGACCTCGTGATCATCGACGACGGCGTGAGCACCCAGGGCGGCAGCTTCAGCTCGAACAGCGCGGACCTGGTGATCCTCGACAGCGGCGTGACCACGGGGGGGGGCGCGGTGCTCGCGCTCGGCGACAGCTGCAGCATCGGCCTGCTGTCGACCACCGGCGACACCGGCTCGGTCACCCTGGCCTTCAGCGACCACGTGCTGATCACCGACGCGGGCGCCGATCTCGGGGGCCCGCTGTTCGTCGCCGGCAGCAGCTTCCGCTGCGAGGAGAGCGGGGTCAGCGCCAGCGGCGAGGTCGAGGTCCACTGCAGCGGGGACGTGGTGCTCGTCGACGGCGGACTCTCGACGGGAGGGGGCGACTTCTTCTCCGCGGGGGCCGCGTTCACCGCGGTCGACACCGGCCTCGGCGTGGGCGGCGGGAGCACGGAGATCCTGCACACGGGCGAGGTCGAGATCACGTCCGGCGGGATCTCCGGCGCGAGCGGCACCGTCACCATCACCGGGGACTCCTGCACCCTCGTGATCGACGCCTCCGCCGGCGCCGAGGTCCGGGTCGACGCGACCGCCGGGGTGCGGGTGGTCGAGTCCGGCATCCGGACGGGCGGCGACAGCTGCGTGCTCGCCGGGACCCGGCTCTACGTCGCGGACAACGGCATCGACAGCGGGGGCGGCGGGGTGCGCCTGGCCTTCTCCAGCGAGGTCTCGCTGGAAGACGGGGGTGTCGTCAGCGGGGGAGGCGCCGTCGACAGCCGCGGCACCGCCCTCTTCATCGCAGGCAGCGGGGTCGCCAGCTCCGGTGGCGACGTGCGGCTCGCCCACAGCGGCGACGTCACCATCAGCGAGAGCGGCGTCGCCAGCGGAGGCGGCGCGGTTTTCATCAGCGGGGCGAACCACCGCGTGATCGACGGCGGGGTCGTGACCGGCGGCGGGTCCTGCTTCGCGACGGGGGACAGCTGCTCGATTTCCCTGCTGTCGACGGTCGGCGACACCGGCTCGACCACGCTGGTGTTCGCCGACGCCATCCTGATCACCGGCGACGGCGCGAGCCTCGGCGGCGGCCTGTTCGCCTCGGGAGCGAGCTTCACCAGCGAGCAGATGGGTACCTCGACGGGCGGCGACGTCGAGCTCCACTGCACGGGCGATGTCGATATCTCCGGCTTCGGGATGCAGACCAACGGCGGGGACTTCTTCTCGACCGGGGCGGCCTTCACCGCCGACGCCTCGGCGCTGAGCACGGACGGCGGGGAGGTCGTGATCCGCCACACCGGCACCGTCGACATCCGGGACAGCGGCCTGGTCACCGTCGACGGGGATGTCCTCATCGAGGGCGACTCCTGCACGTTGAGCATCGTGGCCGCGAGCGGCGGCGTCGTCGAGGTGCGGGCGACCGGACACGTCCGATTGATCCAGAACGGCATCCAGACCGGCGGCGAGAGCTGCTCGATCGCCGCGACGGACCTGACGATCACCAGCACGGGCCTGCAGACCGGGGGTGGGGACGTCTTCCTGCGCTGCAGCGGGGCGGTGTCCGTCGGCGGGGGCGGGGTCGTATCCGGCGGGGGCGCGGTCTATTCCTCCGGCACGGACCTGCGCACGATGAGCGGAGGTATCAGCACGGACGGAGGGGATGTGCTGCTCGAGCACAGCGGCGACATCAACCTCTCCGGGGCGGGCGTTCACAGCGGCGGCGGCGCGATCACCTCGCGGCTCGGTAACGACTTCGAGGTCGGCGGGAGCTCGATCCGCAGCGGCGGCGGGGATGTCGTGCTCGAGGGCGAGGGAGACTGCACCTTTATCGGAGGCGGCGTCGAGAGCGGCGGCGGCTCGATCCGCATCGACTTCCTCGGCGACGTCACGATCATGAGCGCGATCGAGAGCGGGGAGCTGCAGGCGACCGACGGAGGGCTGATCCTGGTGATCAGCGGTCTGGACCTGATCGTCGACGCCGACGTCACGTCCGAGGACGGCACGGGCGGCACGGTCTTCATCGCCGGAAGTCCGACGATCACGGGGAACGTGACGCCCGGCGCGGGCGACATCCTGCTCAGCGAGGGCCTGGTCGACAGCGACCGGGACGGCATCCTCGACGTCGACGAGCTGGTCGAGACCGGCACCGATCCCGGCAGCAAGGACAGTGACGGGGACGGTGTGGAGGACAACGTCGAGCTGCGCATCGGCACCGACCCGCTCGTCCCCGACATGACCACGGACAGCGACGGGGACGGCATCCCCGACGGCGCGGAGACCGCCCTCGGCTTCGATCCCAACGACCCGGACCAGGACGGGGACGGCATCATCGACGGGGTCGAGTTCGCCTACGTCGGCGACCTGACCAGCTTCCTGCTCGGGGACATCGACCTCGACGGTGCCCTGACCCCCGCGGATGTCGTGCTGCTGCTCAAACAGGTGCGCGACGGCGGCCGCACGCCCCTGGCTGACAGCCTCGCCCTCGCGGAGATCTCCTACGACCTCGACCGCGACGGCAGCATCGACCGCCGGGACGTCCTGTTCCTGGTCGCCTTTCTGCGCGGTGTGGTCGACACGCTGCCGTGGCGGTGAGGGTGGGGCGCGGCAACGCGGCGGCACCTTCTCACCCCGGAGGAGCGTCCGGGAGCTCTCCCCTGGCGGGGCGCGTGTCGTTCACGACGTAGAGCTCTTCGAGGGTGTCGAGCACGAGCCTGACCATGCGGGCCGCGACGGCGGGGTCGCGGGCCTTCACTCCTCCGGCTCCAGCGGATCCCGCCCGGCGGCCTCGGCGGCGTCGTCCATCCCATCCCCCGTCGCTGTCCAGCACCAGCTCGCCGACGCGCAGGGAGCGCGTGTAGACCCGGGCGGAGAGGAGGAATCGGAAGTCAACGCAGAGGCACAGAGGAGCGGAGGCGCGGAGCGGGCCTTACCGGACGGGTGCGGGATCGCGAACGTGGGTCACGCCCCGACGGCCCGCGTCCCACGGGCTTCTCCGCGCGCGAAGCTCGAGACCTGCAGCCGCTTGCACTCCGCCTACGCCGCGGCCATCATCCCACCCCGGAGGAGCCCCCGTGGACCTGCTGCCCTATCCCGCCCGGCTGCACCCCCTGCCCGAGGGCGTCCGGCCGTTCGAGGCGAGCGACGCGAGCCCCTACGCCCGCAAGACCGTCGAGGCGATCGCCGCGGGCGCGACCGAGCCGACCTTCGCCTCCTGGACGCTGCAGCTCGGCGAGCGCGGCCTGGCCCTGTTCAACGGCCGGCCTTCCCGCCAGTGGTGGGTGCGGACGTACGACCTCATGCCCCTGCTCGCCACCTGGGGGTTGCGCGCCCTACCCGGTCTGGTCGCCTGCGGCAAGGGCTCGCCGTCGCAGACCGTGCCGGTCGCGCGGCTGATCGACGCCCCGGAGGTCGCGCCGATGATGGCGGAAGCAATCGCGCGCCTGGCCAAGCAGCGGGCGATCGCCGAGCGCTGGCTGCTCGCCCATCCCCGGGCGGCCGCGATCGGGCTGGTCCCCGACGCGCTGCGCACCAGGGGCAAGGCCCGGGGTTACGCGCGCCAGGCACTGCGCCGCCTGCTCGAGAGCGGGTGCGGGGAAGAGGTCGCCGCCGTCGTCGGTGCGTACGGCGCGCGGGAGGCGCTCGCCGAGCTGTGGGAGGACCTCGCTCCGGCCCCGGCGCCGCCCCGCCTGGACAGCGACAGCCGGGCGCGCGAGCTCGAGGCCTCGCTGCTGCGGGCGAACGCCGGCAACGAGGCGTACGGGCGCGTCGACGCGCTCGCCGCCCTCGACTCCGAGCGCGCCCTGTTCGCGCTGGTCGAGGTCGCGCACCGGGCGCGGAGCCGGCCGATCCGGCGCCGCGCGCGGGAGTCGCTCGAGGCGGTGCGGGTGCGGCGGGGACTGTCCGCCGCCGACCTCGAGGAGCGCATGCTGCCGACCCTCGGCCTCGGCGAGCCGCTCGACGCCCAGGGGAGCTGGCGGCTGAGCGCCAGCTCCGACCTCAAGGCCGCGCTCGTCGACCGGGAGGGACGCCGCCGGAGCCGCCTCCCGCGCGGCCTCAGCGCCGAGGCCAAGGCGCGCTGGAAGCTGCTGAGGCGTGAGCTGAAGACGGTCGCCCGGTCGGTGCTCGGCCGGCTCGAGCAGCGCATGATCGCGGAGGAGCGCTGGAGCGCGGCGGACTTCCGCGGCACCGTGCTCGCCCATCCGTTGCTGCGCGAGCTCGCCCGCGGCCTGGTCTTCGATGCCGGCGCGCGCTTCCGGGTCGCCGAGGACTACACCCTGGCCGATGTCGACGATGAGCCCTTCGCCCTGCCCGAGGCCGACGTCGCGATCGTCCATCCGCTTCACCTGTCCGCGGAAGAACGCGCGGCCTGGGTCGCGGTGCTGGCCGACAACGCCTGCGTCCAGCCCTTCCCCCAGCTCTCCCGGCCGGTCGCGCGGCCGCGCCTGGAGGCGGGGGCGCTGGTCGGCCTCGCGCCGGCGCTCCCCCTGTCCACCACCGCCTTCGCCGTGCTCGGGGCGACCCGGCGGGGCTGGGAGCGCGGACGCATCGAGCGCGGGGCGCTCCTCTGCTCGGTGCGTCGCGAGCTGGCGGGTTGCGCCGCCGAGGCCGAGCTCACGCCGGGCATCGCCCTCCACGACCCCGCCGCGGCGCCCGTCCAGAGGCTCGGGCCGGTGCGGGTGGAAGGGGAACCATCCGCGCTCGTCCTGTCCGAGCTCGGCGTCGAGCTCGCCGCGCTCGCCCAGCCCTGACCCTGGGCCCGACGGGACGCAGGCGCTACCCTGGGGCCAGGGGGAGGACCGCGATGGGGAAGCTGCGCGCCGAGCCGCGCTTCGGGGTGCTCGGCTACTCGTCCTTCAACGTCGGCGACGACATCCAGTCCCTCGCGGCGATGCGTTTCCTGCCGCGGGTCGACGCGAGGCCGGATCGGGACCGCCTGCCGCTGTACCGCTTCGCGGGCCCGCTGCACGTGATCGCCAACGGCTTCTTCCTGCCCGATCCGGTCCGGGCGACCGTCAGCCGCGGCCTGAAGCGCGTCGCTCTCGGTCTCGGCCTCGAGCGACGCATGCGGTCCCTGATCGCCGGCGCGCGCCGGCTCGAGCTCCGCCTGCCGCCGATGTGGCCGCCGCCGCCGCGGCTGCGCATGCTCTGGCTGTCGGTGCACATCAGCGCCTGGGCGGCGCCGACCCTGCTCGCCGGCAGCTACCTGCGCAGCCAGGGACCGATCGGCTGCCGCGACCGGGGCACGGTGCGCCGGCTCGAGGAGCACGGCATCCCGGCCTGGTTCTCCGGCTGCCTGACCCTGACCCTGCCGCCGGCGCCCGGACCCCGGGGCGACGCGATCGTGCTCGTCGACGTCCCCGCCGTCGTGCGGGACGCGCTGCCGAAGGAGCTGCGCGCGCAGGTCCTCGCCCGCACCCACGTGCTGCTCGCGGGCCACCGCGACCGGCTCGGCCAGGCCCGCCGGCTGCTCGAGACCTACCGCAGCGCGCGGCTGGTCATCACCTCCCGTCTGCACTGCGCCCTGCCCTGCCTGGCCTTCGGAACGCCGGTGCTGTTCGTCCATCCCTCGCCGCACGACCCGCGGCTCGGCGGCCTGATCGAGCTCGTGCGCCACTGCACGCCGCGGGACTTCCCCCGCTTCGCCCGCAGCATCGACTGGCGGAACCCGGCCCCCAACCCCGAGCGTCACCACGATCTGCGGCGCGCGCTGGCGTCCCGCTGCGAGGCCTTCGTGGCCGAGGCGCTCGCCTGAGCCGAGACCAGCGTCCGAACATCCTCGGACGCGCGGTGTCTCTCCCGCAACGAGCGGAGGTGCACCGATGACCCGCAGTCTATTCCTCTTCCTCATCATCGCCACCTGCCCCGGCTGCGCGACCACGCTCCTGTGGGGCTGGACCGGGTCGCGCACGGACGACGCCGTCGCGCTGCTCGGGATCGCCGCGGAGGCCGACACGAGCCGGCTCTACGTGCGCGTCGGCTTCGCCGACAGCGGGCCGCGCACCTTCGCGGTGGACCCGGCGGACGGCAGCGCCGTGCTGCTCGACGAGGACGAGGACACGCCGCGCCCCCTCGCCGCCGGCGGCAGTCCCCGGTCGCGGCTGGAGCTCGGTCCCTACGCCGTGTTCAAGGACAAGTGGCGCGGCCTCCAGCTCGAGGTGCCGGAGCGGCAGCAGCCCCTGTGGCTGCGGAAGGAAGAGCTGCGCCTGCACCCGATCCAGTGGCTGATGCCGCTGTGTGTGGCCTGGGACCTGGGGACGCTACCCGTGCAGCTCGTGATCTTCGCCGTCGTGGTCTGGCTCTGAAGGCAGGGGCAGCCGCACCCGGAACTCCGTGCCGACGTCGGGGCGGCTCCAGACCTGGATCTCGCCGTCGACCTGGGCGGTGATCTGGTAGGCGATGTACAGGCCGAGCCCGGTGCCCTGGCCGGGCTCCTTGGTCGTGAAGAAGGGCTCGAAGATGTGGGGAAGATGCTCCGCCGCGATGCCGGTGCCGGTGTCGCGCACCAGCACCTCTACGCGCGGTTCCGGTTCCCCGTAGACCCGGGTCGCCAGCGACAGCAGACCACCCTCGGGCATCGCCTGCGCGGCGTTCTGGGCGAGGATGACGAAGAGCTGCTCGAGGCGGTTGCTGTCGATGACGACCCGCGGCTTCCCGGGGTCGAGCTTGAGCCGCACCTCGACGCCGCGGCTGTCGAGGTCGTGGCGCAGGAGCGAGAGCACGCCGAGGATGGTCTCGTGCAGGTCGATCGGCTCGGGCTCGCCCTTCGCCTTGCGCGTGAAGCTCAGCATGTCGCGGACGGTCTTGCGGCAGCGGCGGGCGGCCTTCTCGATCGCGTCGACCTCCTCACGCAGCTCGCCGTCGCCGAGCTGGCGGGCGAGCAGCTGGGCGTAGCCGAGGACGGTGTTCAGCGGCGTGTTGAGCTCGTGGGCGATGCCGGCGGCGAGCTGGCCGACGGTCGCGAGCTTCTCGGACTGGATCAGGTGCGCCTGGCTGCGGGTCAGGTCGAAGCGCGCCCGGTCGAGCTCGCGCTGCTTGGCCCGGTAGGCGCTCTCGATCGCGGCCTGCTCGGTCGTGTCGCGCAGCACCCACAGGGTGCCGCCGTCCTCGAGCCCGCGGCGCCGCACCTCGAGCCGGCGCAGCTCCGCGCCCGCGGGCCGCACCCAGGCGTCGTAGCGCGCGGGCAGGGCGGGGTCGAACAGCGCCCGCGGGCCGGGCTCGAGGCCGCGCACCCGGGCGGCGAGCTCGGTGCCGATCTCCTGCTCGAGCTCGCCCTCTTCCTCTTCGAGGTAGGAGATGGAGAGGAGGTCCTCGGCGCTCTCGATCCTGGCGGGGTCGGCGCCGGTCAGGCGGGCGCAGCGGCGGCTGAAGAAGCGGACGCGGCCCGAGGCATCGAGGACGCAGAAGCCGAGGTCGGAGGCTTCTGCGATCGCGAGCAGGAGGGGGTCCATCGATCCGATTCCGATTCCGATTCCGACGCGATGCCGTCCGATGCCTGGAGCTGAGGTGGAAGCGGACGTGCAGACGCTCGGTGTGGAGTCCCGAACTTTGACGCAGCGCAGAAAGGCCGCTAGACTGATGCGTTTTCCGCGCTCGAGGGTCGCGTGGGCATGATCCCGGAAGAAACCATCGAGGCCATACGCGCGGCGGCCGATATCGTCGATCTGGTCGGCGAACGGGTCGAGCTCAAGGGTTCCGGGGACAATCTAAAAGCGCGCTGTCCATTCCACAACGAAAAAACACCGTCATTCAACGTCAACCGCCAGCGGAACAGCTTCTACTGCTTCGGCTGTCAGGAAGGCGGGGACCCTTTCGGCTGGCTGATGAAGATGGACGGCCTGACCTTCGTCGAGGCGATCCGCAAGCTCGGGGAACGCTACGGGATCCCGGTCGAGGAAGACGGCTCCGGCCCGAGCAACCGCGGCCCGGTGCTCGCCGCGAACCAGATCGCGATGCGCTTCTACAAGGAGCTCCTGCATCGCAGCAGGCGCGCCGACCGCGGCCGCAGCTACCTGAAGGAGCGGGGCATCCACCACGAGCTCGCGACCACGTTCGGGCTCGGCTACGCCCCCGGCGGTACCGCACTGCGTCAAAAACTGCGCAAGGAGCGGGTCTCCGACGACATCGCGCTGAGCGCCGGGCTGTTGCGGCGCGGCACGAACGGCGAGCCGATCGACTGGTTCCGCGACCGGGTGGTCTTCCCGATCCTCAACCCTGCCAGGAAAGTTGTCGGGTTCGGTGCCCGAGCTCTGGGCGATGCCCAGCCGAAGTACCTCAACACCCCCGAGTCGCCGATCTTCAGCAAGCGCCGCGAGCTGTATGGGGTGCATCTTCTCAAGGCCCCGGAAAAGAACAAGCCGCTGTTGATCTGCGAGGGCTACACCGATGTGATGTTCTGCCACCTGCACGGCTTCGAGCGCGCGGTGGCGGGCCTCGGCACGGCGTTCACCGAGGGCCAGGGCAAGCTGGTGCGGCGCTTCGCGAAGTCGGTGATCCTGCTCTACGACGCGGACAACGCGGGCCTGAAGGCGGCCGAGAAGAGCGCGCGCATCCTCGAGCCGCTCGGCGTAGAGGTGCGGGTCGCCGTGCTCGAGGACGGCCTCGACCCCTGCGACTACCTGACACGGTTCGGTGCGCCGGCTTTGCGCGCCCGGCTCGACGCCGCCGAGCCCTTCCTGTCCTTCAAGGCCTCGCGCGTGCTCGACGAGGGCTCGGCCCGGGGGAACGTGCAGGCCGCGCGGGAGCTGCTCGACATCGTGCGGGACGACCAGGACCCGCTGCGTCGGGCCCGCAAATTGCAGAACATTTCCGAGTGGACGGGGCTGGACGAGACGAGCCTTCGCCAGTACCTGTCCAAGCCGAGCCGGCCGGCCCGGCGGCAGGCGCCCGAACGGGAGCGGGCGCCGGCAGCCGAGCCGCCCGACGCCTTCGAGCGGCGCCTGGTCCTGGCGATCGTCCAGAACCCGGACGCCCACGCGCAGCTGGCCGACTGGATCGCGCCCGACGACGTCGCCGATCCGGACCTTCGCGAGATCGTCGTGACGATCCTGCAACGGAAGGTCGCCTGCAGCGTGGAGGAGCTGCGCGCGCTCGTCGTGGTGCCGGGTGCCCAGAGCGTGATCGCGGAGGCCGCGCTCGGGGGGGTCCACTGGCCGATCGCCGATGTGCGCAAGCGCTTCCAGGAGCGCCAGATCGACGAGCGGCTCGGCTGGATCCAGCGGAGGATGAAGCGCGCCCAGCAGGACGGGAACCAGGTCGCGGTCGACCGTCTGCTGCGCGAGTACCTGGCACTGAAAGAACGCAGGAAGGCGTTGTAGGAATGTCCGGAACAGCCGTTCCAGAACAGGAGTCGAGAGCCGACGGAGGAATCCGCGCGGTCTCTCGCGTTCGACCCAACGATGGAGGGACTCGAGGACGTCTCGTCCAGCAGCCGTCGCGGATGCGTCCCATACGTCCAGCGCGTCGGTCTCAGGATGAGAGGAACGCCAACGACAACCCCGGGGCCCCCGGCCCCCACGAACCACGCAGTTACAGTGGTGTGAGGCGCCGCCTGGCGCGGTGCGCCTTCGGCGCGAGTCTCGCACCGATGAGGAGGATGGTATTCTCGATCGCATAGACGATCCGGTCAGGATGTACCTGACCCAGATGGGGGAGATCCCCCTTCTGAAGCGCGAGGAGGAGCTCGCGCTCGCCAAACAGATCGAACTGACCCGCTCGCGTTTCCGCAAGCTGATCTTCAGCTCGGAGGTCGGGATCGTGGAGGCGATCCGCATCTTCGAAGAGGTCCTGGCCGGCAACCTGGCCTTCGACCGCACCCTGAAGGTCAACTCCGCGATCGAGAACGGCAAGCAGCGCGCCCAGGCGCGGCTGCCGGTCAATCTCGAGACGCTGAAGAAGCTGCACGACCGCCACGGCAAGCTGTGGGTCAAGCTGCGCGGCGCCAAGACGCCGGAGAAGCGCAAGCCGATCGCCCTCGAGCTCGCGGCCAGCCGCAAGCGCGCCTGTCTGCTGATCGAAGAGCTGCACATCCAGATCAAGCCCGTGCGCAAGATCAAGGACCGCATCGACGAGCTCTACTCCGAGATCCGCCGCCTGCGCGCGCAACGCAAGCGCGTCGACGACCCCGAGAAGCTCAGCGACATAGAGCTGCGCCTGCTCGAGCTGCAGGAGGTCGTCCGCGAGCCCTTCGAGTCGCCGCCGATGCAGCCGAACTTCATCGCCCGCCACCGGCACATGTCGACCCGCTGCTACCAGTACGAGCAGGCCAAGCGGCAGCTCAGCGGCGGGAACCTGCGCCTGGTCGTCAGCATCGCGAAGAAGTACAGGAACCGCGGCCTGACCTTCCTCGACCTGATCCAGGAGGGCAACACCGGCCTGATGAAGGCGGTCGAGAAGTACGAGTACCGGCGCGGCTTCAAGTTCTCGACCTACGCGACCTGGTGGATCCGCCAGGCGATCACCCGCTCGATCGCCGACCAGGCGCGCACGATCCGCATCCCGGTCCACATGATCGAGACGATGAGCAAGCTGCGCAACGTCGAGAAGAAGCTCGTCCAGAAGCTCGGCCGCGATCCGACCCCGGAGGAGATCTCCGAGTCCCTCGGGCTGTCGGTCGAGGAGACCCGCCGGGTGATGAAGATCAGCAAGCCGCCGATCTCCCTCGACCGCCCGATCGGCGAGTCGGACGACGGCTTCTTCGGCGACTTCATCGAGGACAAGAGCGCCGAGTCGCCGGTCACCGCGGCGACCCACGAGATGCTGAAGGACAAGCTCGAGTCGGTGCTCGAGACCCTGACCTTCCGCGAGCGCGAGATCGTCAAGCTGCGCTACGGCATCGGCGACGGCAACACCTACACGCTCGAAGAGGTCGGCCGCATCTTCAAGGTCACCCGCGAGCGCGTCCGCCAGATCGAGGCCAAGGCCGTCCGCAAGCTCCAGCACCCGGTGCGCAGCCGGCTGCTCGAGGGCTTTCTGGAAGAGACGAGCTAGCGAGCCCCGCGGGCCCGCGACCCTGAAGGCCCCGGACGCATCCGGGGCCTTCTTCGCATCCGGCCCGCCCCCACGTCCCCGGATGGACAGCCGCCCCCTGGCATGCTATCTTCGGCGCATTCCACCACAATCGGGCAGAAGCCCGCGAGGAGGCGGCGTGAGCATGCAACCAGAGCTCGGGATGCGGCTGCGGGACGTCGATCCGCAGGAGACCGAGGAGTGGTACGACTCCTTCGACGCGTTGATCGAGCACCACGGGATGGAGCGCGCGCACTTCATCCTCACATCCCTGCTCAACCGGGCCCACGTCGAGGCGGTGCGTCTGCCGCCGCTGGTCCAGACTCCCTACATCAACACCATCCCCCCCGAGCGCGAGCCCGAGTACCCCGGCGATGAGCACATGGAGCGGCGCATCCGCCGCTACATCCGCTGGAACGCGGTCGCGATGGTGATGCGCAGCAACCGCCAGCACCCCGGCCTCGGCGGCCACCTCGCGACCTACGCCTCGGCCGCCTCGCTGTACGAGGTCGGCTTCAACCACTTCTTCCGCGGGAAGAACGGGGGGCCGGGCGACCAGATCTACTTCCAGGGCCACTCCTCCCCGGGCATCTACGCCCGCGCCTTCCTCGAGGGCCGGCTGAGCGAAGAGCAGATCGACAGCTTCCGGCGCGAGGCGAATGGCGGCGGCCTGTCGAGCTATCCGCACCCGTGGCTGATGCCCGACTTCTGGGAGTTCCCGACGGTGTCGATGGGGCTCGGCCCGATCGCGGCGATCTACCAGGCGCGCTACAACCGTTACCTGCACGCGCGCGGCCTCTGCAACACCGAGAACTCGCGCGTCTGGGCCTTCGTCGGCGACGGCGAGTGCGACGAGCCCGAGACCCTCGGCTGCCTGCACCTCGCGGCGCGCGAGGGGCTCGGGAACCTGATCTTCGTCGTGAACTGCAACCTGCAGCGCCTCGACGGGCCGGTGCGCGGCAACGGCAAGATCATCCAGGAGCTCGAGGCGGTCTTCCACGGCGCGGGCTGGAAGGTGATCAAGGTCATCTGGGGCCGGAAGTGGGACCAGCTGCTCGAAAACGATGACGACGGCCTGCTGGTCAAGCGCATGGGCGAGGTGCCCGACGGCCAGTTCCAGCTCTACTCGGTCGAGTCCGGCGCGTTCATCCGCAAGGACTTCTTCGGCGCCCACCCGAACCTGCGCAAGCTCGTCGACCACCTGCACGACGACGACCTGATGCGCCTGCGCCGCGGCGGCCACGACCTGCGCAAGGTGTACGCGGCCTACCTTGAGGCCTGCCGCGAGACCGACAAGCCGACGGTGATCCTGGCCAAGACGGTCAAGGGTTGGACGCTCGGCGAGGGCGCCGAGGGCAAGAACATCGCGCATCAGGCGAAGAAGCTCAAGCTGCGCGAGATCCGGGCCTTCCGCGACCGGCTGCAGCTCGACATCCCCGACTCGCAGCTCGAGGACATGCCGCCGCTGATCAAGTTCAAGCAGAACAGCCCGGAGTACGAGTACCTGATGGCGCGGCGCAAGGCCCTCGGCGGGCCCTGCCCCGAGCGCCGGGTCAAGCACTTCCCGCTGCCGGTGCCCGACCTGCCCTGGTTCGAGCGCTTCCTCGAGGGCAGCGGTGACCAGGACGTGTCGACCACCGGCGCCTTCGCCCGCATGCTCGCGCAGCTGATGCGGCACAAGGAGCTCGGCCGGCGCATCGTCCCGATCATCCCCGACGAGGCCCGCACCTTCGGCCTCGACGCGCTGTTCAAACGCTACGGCATCTACTCCTCGAAGGGTCAGCTCTACCAGCCGGTCGACGCGAAGATGCTGCTGAGCTACCGCGAGGCGAAGGACGGCCAGGTGCTCGAGGAGGGCATCTGCGAGGCCGGCTCGATGGCGAGCTTCCAGGCCGCGAGCACGTCGTACGCGACCTTCGGGGAGCCGACGATCCCGTTCTACATCTTCTACAGCATGTTCGGGCCGCAGCGCACCGGCGACCAGATCTGGCTGTGCGGCGACATGCGCGCCCGCGGCTTCCTGCTCGGGGCGACGGCGGGGCGCACCACGCTCAACGGCGAGGGCCTGCAGCACGCCGACGGCCACAGCCATCTGCTGGTCAGCACGGTGCCGAACCTGCGCGCCTACGATCCGGCCTTCGCCTACGAGATCGCGGTCATCATTGAGGACGGCCTGCGGCGGATGCACAAAGAGGGCGAGGATGTCATCTACTACATCACGCTGCAGAACGAGCCCTATCCGATGCCCGCGATGCCGGAAGGCGCGCGCCAGGGCATCCTCGACGGTCTGTACCTGCTGCAGGCGGGCGAAGGGAAGAAGAAGGCGCCGCGCGCGAGCATCCTCGGTAGCGCCTCGCTGATCAACGAGGCCCTGCGGGCGCAGAAGATCCTCGCCGAGCAGTTCGGCGTCGTCGCCGACGTCTTCAGCGCGACCAGCTACCTCGCCCTGCGCCGCGACGCCCTGCGCTGCGAGCGGGAGGCGCTGCTGTTCCCCGAGAAGGACGCGCCGGTGCCGCGTGTGCAGCAGATCCTCGACGGCCACCCGGGCCCGGTCGTCGCGGTCAGCGACTACATCAGCGCGGTGCCCGACCAGATCGCGCGCTGGGTGCCGGACTTCCACTCCCTCGGCACCGACGGCTTCGGGCGCTCGGACACCCGCCAGGTGCTGCGCCGACACTTCGAGATCGACGCGGAGTGCGTCGCCCTCGCCGTGCTCCACCGCCTCAGCCTGCGCGGGGAGATCAAGCGCAAGGTCGTCGCGGAGGCGATCAAGAGCCTCGGGATCGACCCGCAGAAGGTCGCGCCGGCCACGGCCTGAGCGGGTCTCGCGGGCCGCTGCTGCGTCTTGATCGGCTCCGATCGGTGGCGTATAATCCCGGGGATTCCACCATCCTCGCCGCACGGCGCACAAAAGCGGCTCGCCTATGCCACGCTCCATCCTCTGCACATGGGCACTGGTGCTGGCCCACGGGCTGGCGCTGGCGCAGCTTCCCGCCCCGCAGACCGCGGCGGACAGCGCGATCGTCGAGCTGTTCGCGCAGCCCGATCCCGCCCGGGTCGCCGCGCTGATCGAGCAGCTCGACGACCCGAGCCCCGATGTCCGTGACGACGCCGCCGATGCCCTGGTGCGTCTAGGGGACGGGGGCCTGCCCCAGCTCGAAGAGGCCCTGGCCGGCGACACGCTGTCGCCGGAGGCGCGCTTCCAGGTCGAGAGCGTGCTCGAGGAGCTGCGCACCTACGTGCCACACGCCCTCAAGAAAGAGCTGTCGCTGATGCTCGGGCTCGACGCGACGATGTTCGACGGCTACGAGCTGCTCGCCGTCGAGGACAAGCTCTCGCTGATCGAGATGCTCCAGACCTACGGGCTGACGCGCGCGGCGGGCTTCCTCTACCGCCACTTCCGGCTCGAGTCGAACCTGCGCCTGCGCATCGCCTACGCCCGCGCCCTGCGCGTCCTCGGCGCGCGGATCGTGCTCGGCGAGCTGGCCGACGCGCTACGGGCGGTCGAGCCGCCGGAGAATCCGCTCGACTGGATCTGGCTCGCGAGCCGCTTCGAGCTGATCGAGCTCGAGGTCGCCCAGGGGCGGCGTGACGAGGCGCTGGCGATGACCGACGCGATGCTCGCCCAGCTCGACGGGGCCGCTGAATTCGCGGTCGACGAGAACCTCAAGGTGTCGCTGCTCTTGATGCGCAGCCAGCTGCTCGCCGAGGACGGCCGCGTCGACGAGGCGCTCGAGCCCCTCGACCGGCTGGCCGAGCTGTACCCCAACGAGCCCCGCTTCGACCTCGAGGCGGGCCAGCTGCTGCTCGCGCAGGGCCGGACCGAAGAGGCGACCGCGCGCTTCCGCGCCGCCCGGGCGATCTACCTCGACAGCACCGACGAGCGCGGCTTCCGCTTCGAGGGGCTGAAGTTCCTGGTCGGGGTCTTCCTGCAGATGGGGCTCCCCGACGAGGCGCTCGTGACCATCGACGCGATCGACGGGCTGCTGGTCTACGACATCGACGCGCGGGTGTTGCGGGCCCGCCTGCACGCTGCGATCGGCGAGCCGGAAGAGGCGTTGCGCATCGCCCTGGCGGTCTTTCCCCAGACCGGGGAGGGCTCGGCCCTGCACGCCGAGCTGACCGGGCTGATCCCGGAGCTGTTGCGCGCCCAGGGACTCGGCCACCTCGCCGACCCCGAGTTCGTCGCCAGCCTGTTCGACGGGCCGTCGCTGGAGAGCCGCATGTACGCGGCCCGCGAGCTGGTGACCCGGCGCCTGGACGCGCTGGCCTGGCTCGCGGTCGAGCGGCTGCTGCTGATCGCGCCGCGGGTGCCGCTGGTCTACGAGTGGGCGCTGCAGCTGCACCTGAGCCACGCCGACCTCGAGGCCGCCGACGCGATCCTCGCCCGGGCCGAGAAGCACCTCGGCGGCCGCACCGTGCGGGCGCTGACCCAGCAGGTCGACGCGGCCCGCAACACCCTCGAGAGCGAGGGCGGGCGCACGACCGAGTTCTTCGGCCGCTGGGTGAGCCATCGCGGCCAGCCGGGCCTGCCGGTCTTCGGCGAGCGCTCGGTCTGGCCCCGGCCAGTCGTCGCCGGCGGCAGCGTGGTCGTCGCCGACACCGCGCTGGTCGGCCTGTGCGCCTTCGACACCGCGACGGGCCGCGGCGACTGGACCTGGGAGCCGGTGATCCCCGAGGACTTCGTGCCGAGCAGCCCGGACGAGGTGCTCGGCCTCGCCCACGGCGGTCTGGTCGCGAGCGGCGGGGAGCTGTGGGTCGGCAGCGCGGTGTACAGCTACGAGCCGCGCCGTCCGCAGCACAGCAACAAGTGTC
Organism: bacterium; assembly: GCA_030428695.1. The sequence goes on along the minus strand of JAUIEM010000187.1, from coordinate 2,478 downwards.
TCGGCATGGTCTTCACCCGGCTGCGGAAGGGCCTCGAGCAGGAGGCGGTGATCGTCCGCGAGGCGCCGGTCTGGACCGGCGACGCGATCCTGCTCGAGGGGCGGCTGCTGGTCTACATCTCGCGGCTGAAGACCTTCCGCCAGCTGGTCTGCGTCGACCTCGAGAGCGGCAGGCTGCGCTTCGCCCACCGTTTCCGCGCGGACGCCGTGTACGGGCCCTTCGCGAGCGACGGGCGCATCTCCCTGGTCACCCAGCTCGGCCTGCTGGTCGTGTTCGACCTCGACGGCACCGAGCTGCTGCGCGTCAAGTCCGGCTCCGCGCAGGGGGCGGTCGCCGCGGGGCAGCGGATGGCGATCTTCCACCGCGAGAAGGTCGAGGTCTTCGACCTGGCCAGCGGCGAGCGGCTGTGGGAGACCCCGATCGCCGAGTACCTGGTCGGCGAGCCGGCCATCGTCGGCGAGCGCCTGGTCGCCAACCTCAAGGACGAGGGGCTGCTCGGCTGGGAGCTGGCGGACGGGCGCGAGGTCTTCCGGCGTGCCCTTCCGAACACCGGCGCCCGCGACATCTACGCCCTCGGCCAGGACCGGGTTGTCGTCGTCAACGCGCGGCCGGAGGCGAGCGGCCTCGGCGCGGTGGTGCGCCTGCTCGACGCGGACGGGAACGTGCTCTGGCGCGACGCGGTCGAGCAGGAGGCGCGCCTGGTCGTCGGCGCCGACGGCCTGTTCTTCCACGCGGTCCGGCGACGCGGCCAGAGCTGGTTCGTGGTCCAGGGCCTGGTGCCGAACGACGCGACGGCGCTGACCGACGCCGAGCTGCTCGAGCGGCTGCTCGCCAGCGCCCGCAACGTCGAGGACCGCCACGCCCGGATCATCCTCTACACCCTCGCCCTGAAGCACTGCAGCGACCACGGCCCGTCGATCTACCTCGATCTGGTCGAGACGCTGCTCGCGATCGGCGAGCGCGCGCGGGCCCGCTTCTGGCTCGACGAGGGCCGCCTCGCCTACCCGCAGGACGAGTCGCTGCGCAGCAAGGACAAACAGCTCGACGAGCAGGCCGTGCGCCGCTCGCAAGAGAAGTGACGAACCCCACCATCCCCTGAGAGGTCCCGGAGATGCTCCTTTCCAAGAACAAGGCCCTGGCGAAGATCCTGCTCGAGCACGGTCTGATCACCGAGAAACAGCTCAAGAAAGCGCGGGCGTTGCGCAAGTCGAAGCGCAAGTCCCTCGACAAGACCCTCGTCTCGATGGGGGTGATCGAGAAGAAGCAGCTGAAGGGGCTGCGGCAGGCGGTGCTGTACTACCTGATCCGCCAGGCGGACAAGTTCTACGGCAAGATCGCCTCCCAGAGCCTGATCGTCGAGGAGAAGTACGTCCTCGAGGCCCTCGAGGAGCAGAAGGACCGCTACACCAGCGAGAAGAAGCTCGTCCGGCTCAGCAAGCTGCTGCTCGACAAGCGGTACATCACCTCGAAGGCGGACAAGGCGATCCAGGAGGCGATGAGCAAGATCGTCGTCGAGGCCAAGGAAGCCCGGCGACGCTCCCAGCAGAACGTCGTCGCCCGCGTGACCAAGGGCCTGCGCGGCAAGGGGCTGGTCGAGTCGCAGGACGCCCACAGCGGCGACCTCGAGGCGCTGACCCGCGAGAAGCACAAGAAGACCGCCCTGTCCCGTTCCGACGACCGGCTCGCCGACCTCGAGCTGATCGACTCCGACTCGGACATCGAGATGGACGAGGTGATCGAGAGCGTCGAAGAGCTCGAAGAGCTCGAGGCGATCGAAGAGCTCAGCGACGAGATGTTCGAGGAGGTCGAGGAGTCGGACGTCGAAGAGGTCGCTGCAGACTCCGGGCCGCTCGAGGTCGTCGAGGACTTCGAGGACGAGGACGAGGTCGAAGACCTGCTCGAGGACTCCGAGGAGCCGGTGCTCGAGGACGACTCGGCCGACGCCCTCGACGCTCTCGAAGAAGACTCCGGCGAGCTCGCGACCGAGATCGAGGGCGAGCCGGAGGAGGTCGTCGATCTCGACGAGCTGTCCGAGCCCGAGCTCGAGCCCGCCGAGGAGGAGCCGACCGGGTCGGACTCCGTCGAGGAGGTGCTGTCCAACCTCTCCGACGACCAGTCCGAGAGCCTCAAGGAGCTCGAGACCATCGAGGACGACAGCGAGGTCGACCTCGACTCGATCGAGTCCGAGCCCGAGATCGATGAGGTCTCCGACGAGGAGATCGTCGAGGAGAGCGAGGAAGAGGTCCTCGAGGAGGTCGCCGAGGAAGAGGAAGAAGAGGAAGAAGAGGAAGAAGAAGCCGAGGAAGAGGAGAAGGCCGAGAAGAAGGAAGAGAAGAAGCGGCGCATCCCGCTTCCCCGGAAGGGCAAGAAGAAGTCCAGCAAGACGAAGTCGGGCAAGAAGCTGTCGGCGAAGATGTCGAAGTTCCTGAGCGGGCGGAGCAAGTCGAAGTTCAAGAAGCCGATCGTCGCCCCGAAGCG
>JAUIEM010000630.1 GCA_030428695.1 bacterium | reverse complement strand
CAGCTTGTTGCAGAACTCGAGGGCGTCGTACCAGGAGATCCGCTCGGCGGGCACCTCTTCCCCCGCCTTCTTGAAGCGGAAGGGCTCGGTGCGCATCAGGGCCTTCCACTCGTACTGGGTGACCGGCGTCGCCTTCATGTACAGGCTGCGGGTCAGCTGCACCTCGTGCTGGCCCTCGCTCGCCTGGCGGCCGGGCTCGCTGCCCGGCGAGCCCATCACGAAGCTGCCCTTGGGGACGAGGACGAAGTCGAGCTCGAGGGTCTCGCCGCTCGCGATGGTCAGCCCGATCTGGGTCGCGATCGGCCGCTTGGTGCCGGCGGTGGCGCGCTGGCTCTCGGTCGGCTTCCACCACAGCTCGTCGACGACCTCGTGGACGACCAGGCGCACGGGCTGGGAGTCGTGGCTGCGGGCGCTGACCTTCTTCTCGGTCGGCTGGGCGACGAGGGTCTCGGGCACCGGCACCTCGACGTACTGGCAGAGGCTGCGCGGCTCTTCGATCTCGCCCTTCTTCAGGCCCTCGAGGTGGAAACAGATCGCGACCCGGATGTTCTTGACCACCTCACGGCGGGTGTCGCCCGTGACCATACAGCCCGGCAGATCCGGCACATAGGCCGAGAAGCCGTCCTTGGCGGGAACGATGACCACCGCGTAGCGGAGCATGGACCTTCCTGTTCCGGAGCGTTCTTGAGTCTAGCGAGCAAGAGACTACCGCCGCAACTTGCGCGCCAACATTTCCCAGTGTGGACCCTTTGTTCTGTATGTCAAGCCGGCCAGGCCGCCTTGTCGTCCGCTCGTTCGGGGTCGGGAACGCCGGCGTTGCGCACCGGTCGGAACCCGAGGATGCTCGCCCGTTTCGAGGGATGGATCTTGCAGCGCGCGGCGGCCCGGCAGTTGCTGACCTGGCTGTTCCAGGCGCCGCCGCGGAAGACGCGCTCGGCGCGCTTCTTGCCGTTGCCCTCGCCGTTGTACTTGCGGTAGCGGTCCCAGCACCACTCCCAGACGTTGCCGAGCGGGTCGTACAGGCCGAAGGGGTTCGGCAGCTTCTGGCCGACGCCGTGCGGCCCTGCCTTGGTGTGCTCGTACTGCTTGTTCGCCCAGCCCGAGGAGTCGTAGGCGTCGCCGTAGTTCACGCCGCTGTTGCCGGCGTACCAGGCGATCTGGTCGAGCTCGGGTCCGTCGTAGTCGCCGCGGATCTCGACCAGGCCGGTGTACAGGGGCGAGGTGGTGCCGCCCCGGCAGGCGTACTCCCACTCGGCCTCGGTTGGCAGGCGGAAGCCGCTCTGGCTGAGGTCGGTCTCGATGACGGCGCCCTGGATCGAGCCGTCATCGCGGCGGCGCACATTCGACAGGCTGTACACGGTGCCGAGGCCTTCGATCTCCGACAGCCGGTTGCAGTACTCGAGGGCGTCGAACCAGGTCACGCGCTCGACCGGCGCGTCGTTGCCGGCTTTGGTGAAGCGCCACGGGCGGGTCTGCATCACCGCTTCCCACTCCGCGTGGGTGACCTGGGTCGACTGCATGTAGAAGCTCTGGGCGATCTCGACCTTGCGCTGGCCCTCGTCCCCGTGGCGCCCGTACTCGTTCTCCGGCGAGCCGAGCAGGCAGTGGCCTGCGGGCACCAGCACGTAGTCCATGTCGAGCACCCGGCCCCAGGGCGAGCGCATGTAGACGCGCACGGACAGGGGGATCTGGAGGTTGGCGGCGGCGATGCGCTGGTTGACGTGGGGCGCCCACCACAGCTCGGCCTCCTCGAGCTCGCGGATCTTGAAGACGACCGGCCGCTGTCCGGGCTCGGGGGTCTGGACCTTGGGGTCGCGGCGGCGGCGGCGCGACGGGGTGCCCTGCACGTCGACGTACTCGCACAGGGTGCTCGGGGCGATGTCCCCGCCGCCCTCCTTGCGCAGGCTCGAGAGCCGGAAGCTGATCGCGACCTTCATGTCCTTGCGGACCTGCTCGAGGTCGGCACCGGTCACCATGCAGCCCGGGAGGTCCGGCACATAGGCCGAGAAACCTTCCTTGACGCGCACGATCACGACGGCGAACCGCATCCCGCTTCCCTTTCTGCTGGCTTCAGGTACCGATAGGCTAGCAGTTGCGGTGCGCGGGCGCACGCCAGGTGCCTGCAACCCGCGTTCCCAAGCGGCTCGAGGCGAGTGTCTCATTACGAGACACCGGCATCCTCGATATGAGACACCGGGCGTAGGATGCGCACGCCGAGGGCGTTGTACTTGAAGTCGGGGTTCTCGCTGTAGCGCTTGGCGCTGCGGCAGGCGCCGGCGGCGAAGTTCCAGCCCCCACCCCGGACGACCTTCTTGCTGCCCTGGCGCGGCCCGAGCGGATCGACCACGCGTTCGCGCGGGTAGGGCCCGTGCCAGTCCCAGCACCACTCCCAGACGTTGCCGTGGGTGTCGTACAGGCCCCAGGGGTTGGGGGGGAAGCGCCGGACCGGCGAGGTGCGCCGCAGCTGGCCGCCGATGTTCGCCTGCCGCGGGTGCAGGTCGTCGCCGCACCAGTACGCCGAGGTCGTCGCCGCCCGGCAGGCGTACTCCCATTCGGCCTCGGTCGGCAGGCGGTAGCCCGGGCTGTCGAGGCCGTGGAAGGTCGCGAGCTGCTGGCCGTGCCGGGTCAGCTCCAGGGTGTAGGCCGGGGTCAGGCCTTCGAGCTCGGACAGCCGGTTGCACAGCTTGAGGCACTCCCACCAGCTGACCGTCTCGCACGGCGCGTCCGGCCCGGCGTTGGACAGGTAGGCGGGGTTCCCGCCCATCACCCGGGCCCACTCGCGCTGGGTGATCGGGGTGGCGGCGAGGTAGAAGGCGCGGGTGATCTCGACCTCGTGCTCGTCCTCGTCGAAGTTCTCCGGGCTGCCCATCACGAAGCTGCCCGGCGGCACCAGCACCAGCTCCATCTCCATCCCGTTCTCGAGCCCCTCGGTGTCGGTGAGGCGCGACTCCTCGCGCACCTCGTCGCCGAGCTCGACGTAGCCCACGCCGTAGGGCACGAAGTCTTCACCGCTCGG
>JAUIEM010000186.1 GCA_030428695.1 bacterium | reverse complement strand
TTGCTGATCGCCCGCATCCCGGTCACCTGGCTCTTCGGCGCGCGCTCTTCGTCGCTGTGTCCGATCAGCGGCAGGACGAAGCTGTGGAAGACGTTGCCGCCCGGCCGGCCGAGGTTGCCGGTGACCAGGAAGAGCAGCTTCTCGAGGTAGGAGTTCAGCGTGCTGTTCGGCGCGTGCTGGATGCCGAGGTCGGCCCGCACGCAGGCCGACTTCGCACGGGCCAGGCCGCGGGCGACCGCGATGACCTGCTCCGGGTCGAGGCCGGCGCGGCGGCAGAAGGCCTCGACGGGGATGTCCTCGAGCGCGCTCTTCAGGTCTTCGTAGCCGCGGGTGTGGGCGGCGATGAAGGTGTGGTCGACCAGCTCCTCGCGGACCATCACCGCGAGCATCGCGGACAGCAGGTACGCGTCGGTGCCCGGCCGCAGCTGCAGGTGCACGTCGGCGATCGCCGCGGTCTCGGTGCGGCGCGGATCGACGACGACCATCGTGCGGGCGGGGTCCTTCGCGATCTCCTTGAGCAGCAGCCGGGCGTTGGAGATCCCGTGGCTCTGCCAGGGGTTGGTGCCGAGGAAGAAGGCGTAGTCGCTGGCCTCGAGGTCCTCGCTGATGTGGCAGGTCTGCTTCCCGAACAGCCGGCCGTTGACCCAGAAGTCGCCGGTCTTCTCCTGGGCGAGGGCCGAGTAGTAGTAGGGCGTGCGCATCGCCGCCCGCAGCCCGCTGCCGTACACGCCGCCGAGGTGGTTCCCCTGGCCGCCGCCGCCGTAGTAGGCGAGGCTGGTGCCGCCGTGTTGGTCGCGCAGGCGGACCAGCTCGCGCGCGATCTCCTCGATCGCCGTCTTCCAGTCGATCGCCTCGAAGCTGCCGTCCGGACGCCGCCGCAACGGCGTGCTCAGGCGGTCGGCGGCGTTCTGGTAGGCGTCGAGGCGGCCGGCCTTCTGGCACACGTAGCCGGCCGTGGCCGGGTGCGCCTTGTCGCCGCGCACGCGCTTGAAGCGGCGTCCGTCGAGCTCGACCTCGACGCCACAGTTGCGGGAACAGAGGATGCAGGCGGACGGCGCGAAGGACATGCGGGGCCTCCAGAGGTTCCCTACCTATGAGAAGGTAGTCGTTGCATCGTCAGGGTGACCGGGGAGGAGGCCCGGCGCAAGGGGATTTTCCGGAGGCGGCGACGGCTGTTCCGGGAAACGGTCCGCTGCCCGCCGGACCGGATATGCAGGCGCGGGCCCGACGCGCTATCATGGGGCGCGTCCGGGCGTAGGGTGGGGGATCTCGAACAGCATGGCGGACAACGAAGAGCGCTCCCTCGACAGCGTGATCCCGAACGGCAACACAGAGGAGACCCCCGTCCTGTGCGCACGGCCGACCGCCGCGTGCGCGGGCGGCTCCCGCCTGCGGCGGCGGGCGCTGTTCGTCGACGACGACCGCTCCCGGGACCGCGGCGTCGCCCGGCCGCCCGGTCCGTGACGGCCGAAGCGGAGACGGGCCGGGCGCGCCCCCTCGGCCCGCTGTGGCTCGGGCTGCCGGCGGCCCTGCTGCTGCTCGCGCTGGCCTGGCCCCTGGTCCGGGGGCAGGTGCTGGTGGCGGACGACCTCGGCTGGTTCCATCTGCCGGCGCGCGCCTTCTACGCCGAGCGCCTGGCCGTGGGCGAGAGCTTCCTGTGGCGCTCCGACCAGTTCCGCGGCTTCTACGCCCACGGCGAAGGCCAGGCGGGCATGGCCCATCCGCTGCACCTCGCCCTGTACGGGCTGCTGCCCCTCGAGGTCGGCTTCCACCTCGAGCTGTGGTTGTGCTACCCGCTGGCGATGCTCGGCATGTACCTCCTCCTGCGCCGCCGGCTGCCGGGCTTCGCCGCGGCCTTCGGGGCGGTCTGCTTCGGCTTCTCGGGCTTCAACCTCCTGCACTTCCCCCACCTCAACGCCCTCGCCATCATCGCCCAGCTGCCGTGGCTGCTCATCTGTCTCGAGGACGCCGTGCGGGGCGGTGCCCGGAGACGGGCGCGGGGGCGCCTCGGCATCGCCCTCCTGACCGGCTCGCAGCTGCTGCTCGGCCATCCGCAGTGCGTCTGGTTGTCCGGCCTGGCGGAGGTCGCCTGGCTCGGCTGGCTGGTCGCCCGGGGCCCGGGGTGGAGGGCCGGCCTGCGGGCGTTCCTGGTGGTCGGGGCCGCGAAGGGCATCGGCGTGCTGGTCGGCGCCGTCCAGCTGCTGCCGACCTGGGTGGCGCTGCAGGCGTCGGAGCAGGCGGCGATGAGCGAGGCCGCGCGCAACGCGGTCGCGCTGCACCCGTACGATCTCGTCCAGCTGCTCGCGCCCTGGTTCCAGGCGACGCGTAGCCACGCCCGGGTGCTGTACGCGGGACTCGTCGCGCCGCTGCTCGCGGCGGGCCTGCTCAGCGGGCCGCGCCGTACGCGCGGGGACCTGGTCCTGGCCGCCGGGGCGCTGTGCACCCTGGTCCTCGCCCTCGGGCCCTGGGGCGGGCTCGCGCCGCTGCTCGGAGAGCTGCCCCTGGTCGGTGTGTTCCGCGGCGCGGCGCGCTACGTCGTGCTCCTGCACCTCGCCCTGGCGGTGCTCGCCGCGCGGGCCGTCGCGCGGCTCGAGGTAGGGGAGGGCGGGGGCGCTGGACCGCTCGGCCTGACCGTCCTCGCCCTGCTCCTCGCCGGCCTCGGCGTCGGGCTCCATGCGGCGGGCGTCGACGGGCTGGCGAGCGGCGGCTGGCACGCCCTCGGCGCCGCCACGGCGGCGCTCGCCTGCGCGCTGCTCTTCGCCGCGCGGAGGCGGCGCGGGGCGCTCGTCCTGCTCGGCCTGCTCGCGCTGGCGGACCTGGGGGGCTACGGGCTGAGCTACGTGTTCCGCGCCCCGCCGCGCACGGTGGAGGACTTCACGGCCCCGGCCCTGCTCCCGCCTGCGGACGGCGGCCGGCTGCTGTTCGCGGCGCCGGCGGCCAACCTCGCCGGGCGCTCGCTGGCCGGGGGCTACGCGGGGCTGATGCCGCGGCGCAGCTTCCGCTTCGCCGGCCCCGAAGACCTCGAGCCGCGCACGCTGTGGCTCGCCGGGGTCCGCTGGCTGCGCGTGGCACCAGGCCTCAACCCCGGGCTCGATTCCCTCGTCGCGCAGGGGGCGCGCTGGGTGAGCTTCAAGAGCTTCGCCCCGCGGGCGCGGCTCGTGACCGACGTCCTGGTCAGCTCCACGCCGGCCGCGGACCTGCGCCGCATCGAGCCGCGCACGACCGCGCTGGTCGAGCGTCCCCTGGCCCTGCCGTTCGGCCGCCCCGGGCGCGTCGAGCTGCTCGAAGACCGGCCGGGGAGCCTGCGCCTGCGCACGGTCGCGGCGAGCCGTCAGCTGCTCGTGCTCGACGAGGCCTGGGACGAGGGCTGGCGTGCGACGGTCGGGGGCCGGCCCTCGCCGCTCCTGCGGGTGTACGGCGACTACCTCGGCTGCGTGGTCGAGGCGGGGGAGCACGAGGTCGCGCTCGTCTTCTCTCCGGACAGCTTCCACGACGGCCTCGCGCTGAGCGGGCTCGGGCTGGTCGCCCTGCTCGCCTGGACCTGGGCGGCGCTGCGCCGGGCGCGGAGGCCCCGCGATGGGTGAGCGCCGTGGGTTGCTGCTCGGGCTCGGCATCATCGCCGGCCTGGTCATCTGGTCGATGCTGGAGAGCGCGCCCACCTTCGATGAGGACATCAGCATCCTCGGGGGGGTCAGCGAGCTGCGGACCGACCTCCCCCGCATCAACGGAGAGCACCCGCCGCTCGCGAAGATGTGGCTCGCGCTGCCCGCGCGGCTCCTCGGCGCGGTCGATGCGGAGGATGCGGACTGGCGGCGGCCCGGGGACTGGCAGGCCGAGCATCGGCTGGCCCTGCGCTTCCTGTACGACTGGAACCGCGAGGACGCGGGGCTCCTGGTCTTCCTGTGCCGGATGCAGAACCTGCTGCTCGGCCTGGCCCTCGCCCTCCTGGCCTGGGTCTGGGCTCGCCGGCACGGAGGCCCGCGGGCGGGCTGGCTCGCCCTCGGACTGGTCGGCTGCAGCCCGGGGCTCCTCGCCCACATGGGCCTCGCCACCCTCGACCTGCCGCTCGCGCTCGGGGTCGCCCTGACCCTGTTCCTCGCCGAGGCACAGCTCGAGCGGCCGCGGGCCTGGGGCCGCGCCTGCCTGACCGGGCTGGCGCTCGGGGCCACGCTGCTGGTCAAGGCGCCGGCCTGCCTGTTATGCCCGCTGCTGCTGCTGCTCGCGGTGGGCGGTCCGCGCCGGGAGCTGCTGCGGCGGCTGGCGGGCGTCGCGCTCAGCGGGGCGGTCGCGCTGCTCGTCGTCGCGGCCCTGTACGGCTTCGACGGCGTCGGCAGCCCGTCCGAGGTGCCCGGTGACGGCCTCGCCGCGGCGCTGCGCGGGCTGAGCTGGATCCTGCCGCGCGGCTACGTCGACTCCCTGCGCTGGCAGCTCGGCCACGCGGGCGAGGGGCACTTCCTCGCCTTCCTGCACGGCGAGCGGGCGCCCTGGTTCGCGAGCTGGTTCCCCCAGGCCTTCCTGCTCAAGGCGACCGTCCCGGAGCTGTGCGCGCTCGCTGCGGCGCTGTGGCTCGGGCTGCGGAAGCGCCTGAAGGGGGCCGCCGGCCGCGCCTGCCTCCGCCTCGCCCTGGCGGCCGTTGCCTGGTTCGTCGCGGTCAGCGTGCTGCAGAAGATCCAGATCGGCGTGCGCTACCTGCTTCCCCTGCAGGCCTTGTGGATGGTCCTCGCCGCGGTCTTGATCGCGCGCCTGGCCGGCCGCTTCGGCCCCCGCCTCACCGCCTGGCTGCTGCTCGCGCAGCTCGCGACGGCGCTGCTCGCCGCGCCCCACCAGCTCGCCTACCTCAACCCCGCCGGAGGCGGCATCGCCGGCGGCCACCTGCACCTCTCCGACTCGAACGTCGACTGGGGCCAGGACCTGCCCGGCCTCGCCGCGTGGTGGAGGGACGCGGGGGAGCCGCCCTTGTACCTCAGCTACTTCGGCACCGCCGACCCGGCACACTGGGGGCTCCGCGCGCGGCTGTTGCGCAGCCCGCCCTTCCAGCCCTGGTACAGCCTGCGCGGCGGGAGCGCGCGGACCGGGCCCGAGGGGATCCCGGCGGGCAGCGTGGTCGCGATCAGCGTGACCAACCTGCACGGGCTGTACCTCGCCGACCCGGACAGCTTCGCCTGGCTGCGGCGGAGGCGGCCGAGCGGGAAGATCGGGGGCTCGATCCTCTTGTACCGGATCGAGTAGGCCCGCCGATCGCCGGGCCTACACCTCGCCGACGTTGGTCTTGTAGAACGGGCAGGTCGCGGCGCGGCCGGTCTTGGTTCCCTTGCCTCCCGCGCCGGTCTTGCCGGTGTCCTTCGAGCAGCCCTGGGCGTAGCACGGCCCGGTGCCCTCGGTGCAGGGGAAGTTCGCCGGCGCCTTGCCGTTGAAGGAGGCGAGGATCACGCGCCGGTTCGCCTCGATCGCGCCGTACTCGTTGACGATCGGGTTGAACTCGCCGCAGCCGATGTGCTTCGGGCCGATGAACTTCGCGCCCTTGTCCGCCCAGCTCAGGAAGCGCATGTACTCGAGGACCAGGGCCTTGAAGGTCTCGACGTTGTCCTCGAAGTGGCACTTGCCATCCTGGGCGAGGCCCTTGATGCCCTGGAAGGCCTTGACGGCGTCGCGGGTCTTCTTCCCGCCGTTGCCGTCGACGGCGCCGGGGTCGCAGGCCGCGAACCCGGGCTTCGCAGAGATCGCCTTGAGCATGTCCTGGGTCTCGAAGTCGTCCCACTTGTACTTCTTGCCCGGCTTCTCCTTCGACTCCCAGCGGGCCTGGGCCACCCACGCGTCGACGTCGCGCATGATGAAAGCGTAGACCGACTTCGAGCGGCGCACCGAGAGCGACTTGTTGTCCTCGTCGTCGTCGGTCAGGTCGGTGTGGCCGAACAGGCAGAGCTCGGAGATGTCCTTCTGGTTCCCGAAGGCCTCCCAGTCCTGCAGCTCGTCGATGAAGCTGCGGCGCAGGTAGGACTTGCCGAGGGCGAAGTGCACCCCCTCGATCTTCAGCGTGTCGGGCTTCGGCTCGTCGTCGGGGTTGTCGGGGTTGTTGCCCGGCGCGCCCTGGGTGAACTTCAGCACGATGCGGTGGCTGCGCTTGAGCGGGTGCACGAGCGTCCAGCCGAAGCACAGCTCCTTGGCGGCGCCCGCGTTCAGGGGCTTGCCGAGGATCGCGCTGGTGATCGCCTCCTTGAGGATCTCCTTGTCGTCGAGGAAGGCGAAGCGGCCGCCGACGTGGCTCCAGCCGGTCTTGTAGGCGACGGCGAGGTAGGCGCCGTAGGGGACCCGGTCGGTCAGGGTCGTGACGTTGGTGTCGCTCTTCTTGTACTCGGCGGCGTTGATGTAGCGGGCCCAGCCGGCCTCGTTGATCTTCGTGCCGAGCACGTTGTCGACGCGGTTGGCGATGTTCTCGAGCCCGGAGTCGCCCTGCAGGTCGATGTTGGCGAGCGAGATGAAGCCGATGTCGACCGCGTTGAGGGCGCTGCCGTCGCCGGCGTTCTCGACGTCGACGGTCAGGTTCATCACCTCGGGGTAGAGGCGCAGGATGATCGCGTTGTCGACGCCCTTGACCAGCGCGACCTTGCGGATCGCGAAGGGGATGTCTTCGTAGTCGGCCGGCTTGAGGCCGAGCAGGGTCTCGACCAGGTTGACCATCGTCGTGCCGTAGACGTCCTTGAGGAAGTCGTCGCCATCTTCGGAAAGGTAGCCCGGACGAAAGGCGACCGCGACGTACTCCGCGGCCGGCAGGCTCTTCGCGAGCTGGGTCTTGTTGTTCGCGGCGCCCTTCTCGCTGAAGTCGTTGAACTTGTAGAGGCGGATGTAGGCCTTGAGGGGGTTGCCGCTGTTCTTGTCGACGACCCGCACGGTCAGCGTCGCGTCGCCGGCCGGGGCGACGCCCTCACCGCGGGCGACGCCTTCACCGCGGGCGACGCCCTCGCCGCGGGCGACACCCTCGGCCCGGTTGACTCCCTCCGCGCCCGGCCGGCCGCGGAGGGTCGGGCCGGCGCGTCCGACGCCTTCGCCGCCGGGGCGGGCGCGGTTGCGGACGCCTTCGCCGCCGATCCGGCCCGGCCGCGCGCCTTCGCCGCCGGCCCTGCCGGGGCGGTAGCCCTCGCCGCCGGGACGGACGCCTTCCCCGCCGGCCCGTCCGGGGCGGACACCTTCGCCGCCAGCCCCGCCCGGACGGGCGCCTCCGCCGCCAGCCCTGCCGGGGCGGACGCCTTCGCCGCCAGCCCCGCCCGGACGTGCGCCTCCGTCGCCTCTGCCGGGACGGACGCCTTCGCCGCCAGCCCCGCCCGGACGTGCGCCTCCGTCGCCTCTGCCGGGACGGACGCCTTCGCCCTGGACGATACCGGGGGCGCCCCGTCCGCCACGGCGGACGCCTTCGGCGCCGGGGCCGCCGGCGAGGCCTCCCGCCGCCCGACGTTGCCGGGCCTGTTCCCGCTCCCGCTCCCGCTGGGCGAGCGTCGCCTCGAGCTCTTCGATCTTGACGCGCAGACGCTCGATCTCGCGCATCGCGCGGTTCCACTCCTTGGACTTCACGACGTCGCCGGGCTTGACCTTGTCGAACTCGAAACTCACGGCTGTTCTCCCCATGGGTCGCTGGCAGGCGCCCGGCTGTTCGGTCCGTGCCCTGTCCCGTGGGACCGGGCGACGGTGGTGTGGTGCGGCGGTCCGCGTCTCAGCGACGCACGCCCTCGGCGCCGGGTCGGACTCCCTCGGCACCCGGGCGCACGCCTTCGCCCCGCGGCCGGGCCTTCGCCGCGGCGGGTTTCAAGCCGATCTTGCGCTCGAGCTTCTCGAGCACCCGGCTCAACCGGGCGATCTCGGTCAGCGCGGCGTTCCAGTCGGATGAGCGGATCGGATCGCCGGGGGTCACCAACTTGGGGACGAAGTGTTTCGCAGGCATGTCTGCTCCTCTCTCCACGCGGTCGCGGGTCACGGTCGGTGTAGAGTAGTGAACAAATGGCGTGCCAGGAAGTGCGGTTCTCATCGGCCGATCACGCGCGTGCAGACGCACCAAAAAGTGCACAGCGGGCGCTGTGCAAACTGCTGTGCGATTTGGGCGGCGGGAGGTCCGGCCTCGGGAGTCGGAGTCGGAATCCGAACCGGAGTCGGACTCGGAGTCGGCAACGGTGCCGGTCGTCACCCGCCAGGCCCGAGGGAGGCGTGGAAGGCGCACCAGTCCGGCACCTCCGGGGCGAAGATGAAGAAGTCGTCGACGTAGACCAGGCCCAGCTCTTCCAGCCTCCGCAGGTACCAGTCCGCGGCCTCCTCGCCAAAGTGGGGGCCGAACGACAGCACGCCCGCGGTCGAGGCCAGGGGCGCGGACTCCATGGCTTCCAGCACGGCAGCCTCGGCGACGTCTCGCTCGCGCAGGGCCGGTCGGCGGATCACGATGCCGTAGTGGATCGTGAGGCGGGCGGTCTCCACCGAGTGAGTGCACTCCTCGCTCAGCGCGCGGCCTCACCGCGAGAAGCGCGCAGCGCGGCCTCGAGGTTGCGGGCGCGGTCCTCTTCGTTCTGGAGGTTCTTCCACATCTCCTTGAGAGCCGAGTCGAGGGCCTGGCGTTTCTGGACCTCTTCGCGGAACATCGCCTGCGCGGCGGCCTTGGCCCGGTCGAGCTTGCGGACGCGGTCGCGGAGCTTCCCGCGCTCCTGCTTGAGCTTGCCGAGCTCGGTCTCGAGCTCGTTGAGCCGGGAACCGTCGGCGGGCGCGGTGCGTGCGGCGTCGGCCTCGGCGCGGAGGGCGGCCTTCTCGGCTTCGACGGCGCTGAGCTTTTCCTCGAGGGTCGCGGCCCGTTCGAGCGCCTCGCTGTGGTTCGATTTGAGCTGCTCGAGCTCGCGAGCGCTGTCCTCGTCGACGGTCTGGCCGAGCTTCTCGAGCTGCCGCTTCAGGCCGTTGATGACCCTCTGGCGCTCCAGGACCCTCTCCTCGAGGGTCTGCTGCGCGTCCTGGGCGTGCTCGAGCTCCTCGGCGAGGGCCCGGGCCTCGGCGACGTCGCGCTTGTGCTGGATGCGCTCGGCGTCCAGGGTGTCCTGCAGCACCTCGCACCGATGCTCGGCCTCGCTGACGACCCCCTGCAGGCGCTCGCTGTCCTTCTGGGCGAGACGCGCGGCTTCGAGGGCGTCGGTCAGCTTGGCGTCGAGCGCGGCGACCTGCCCGCTGTCGGCGCCGCCGGCCGACGCACTCTGCTGCTCGAGCGCGGCGCGGCGTGCGGCCTCCTCGGCGAGGCGGGCCTCGAGCTCGGCGAGGCGGGAGCCCTGTTGGGCGTCGCTGACACGCAGCTCCTGCAGCTCGTTCTCCAGCTCCTGGCGGCTCGCGTTGATCTTCTCGATGTGGAGCTTGAGGCCGCGGGCACGCTCCTCGGCGCGACGCAGCTCGTCGCGGGTCTTGCCGGCCTCCTCTTCCTGCGCCGCGAGGCGGGCCTCGAGCGCGGAGCGCTGCTCGTCCGCCTGCTGGCGCTCGGCGTCTGCCTTGGCCTGCGCGGCGTCGAGGGCGGTCTGGACCTCGGCGGCGGCCGCAGTCTGGGTGTCGACGCTCTCCCGGGCGGCCTGGAGCTCGGCCCGGGTCTTCTCGAGCTCAGCGCTCAGGGCCTCGTGGGCGGCGCGCGCGGCGGACAGCTCCTCGCGCTGGCGGCGCAGCTCTTTCGCGCGCTTCTCGAGCTCGTTTGCCGCGGCGGCGTCGCGCTCGACGAGCCGGGCCGCGTGGCGCTCTTCCTGTTCGGCGTTGGCCTGCAGGGCCTCGGCGAGGTCGACCTGCAGCTCGTCCGCTCGCACCTGCACGCGCTCGAGCTCGTCCTGCAGGGAGCCCTCCCGCGCCGTGGCCTGCTCGGCCGCGCTCAGGGCTTCAGCGAGCTGCACCTCGAGCTCGCTGTGCCGCGCCTCGGCCGCCGCGAGGGCCTGCTCGCCCTCGGCCCGGCCCAGCTCGAGGCTGGCGATGGTCTCGCCCGCCGCCACGCGTTCGGCGGTCTCGCCCGCGAGGGCCTGCTCGAGGGTCGCCTTCTCCGCGGCGTGGGCCTTGTTGGCCTCGCGGGCGTCGGCCTCGGCCTGTTTCAGTCGGGCCTCGAGCTGCCCCTGGCGACGGTTGCTCTGCTTGCGCTCCGCGGCGAGGGCCCGGCGGGCCTCGTCGAGATCGCTGCGGGCGGAGTCCCGCTGAGCGGTCGTCTTCTCGAGCTCTGCATCGAGCGCGGCGCGTTGCTGCTCGAGCTCGTCACGGACAGCGGCGAGCGCGGTGGCGCGCTGCTCGACCGCGGCGAGGGCGGCCTCCGCCTCGCTGCGCTCGCGCGCGGCCTCGTCGCGCAGCTGGGCTTCGAGTGCTCGCAGCGCCTGGCTGTGACGGGCGGCCTCCTCCTCGCGCAGGCGCTCGGCCTCGAGCAGCGCGTTGTCGCTCTCCTCCTGCATCGCCTGGAGGGCCTCGGCCTGGGCGGCGTGGGTCTCCTCGAGCCGGGCTTCGAGCGCGCTCGCCTTGCGCCACGCGGCGTCGCGCTCTGCCTCGAGCGCCGCGAGCGCCTCGGCGTGCTCGCCGCGGCGGGCGTCCTCGGCCGCGGCGTGCTCGCTGCGCAGGGCGTCGAGGGCGGCGGCGTGGTCGGCGAGGGTCTGGCGGGCGCGGGCTTCCTCGGCGGCGAGCAGGGCGGCGAATTCATCCCGCTCGCGGCCGGCTTCGGCCTCGAGGGCGGCCACGGTCTTCTCGTGGGCGCGCGTCAGGCGCGCGAGCTCGTCGTGGCGGGCCGCGAGCTCGGCTTCGTGGGTGGCGACCGCGGTCGCGAGCTCGGCCTCGCGGGCTGCGAGGGTGGTGTGGAGCGCGGCGAGCTCCTCGTCGCGGGCGGCGAGCGTCTCGTCGCGGGCGGCGAGAGCCTGGTCGCGCGCATCCAGCGCGTCGGCCCGGGCGGCGAGGGCGGCGTCGCGGTCGGCGAGCTCGGCGGCGTGGGCCTCGCGGGCCTCGGCGAGCTCGGCGGCGTGGGCCTCTCGGGCCTCGGCGAGCTCGGCGGCGTGGGACTCGTGGGTCGTGGCGAGGGCATCCGCGTGGACCTCGCGGGCTTCGGCGAGCTCCCGCTCCCGCGCGTCGAGCTCGGCATCCCTGGCGGCGAGCGCCTCGGCCAGCTCCAGCTCCCGGGACTGCATGCGGTCTTCCTGCGCGGCGAGGGCGGCGGCGTGCGCTGCGGCCGTCCGGTCGCGCTCGGCGTCGCGGCTGGCGAGGGCGTCGGCGTGGGTGGCGCGGAGCTGGGCGAGCTCCTCGTCGCGGCTGGCGAGGGCGGCGGCGTGGGAGTCGCGCAGGCGGGCGAGCTCTTCGTCGCGGGCGGCGAGCGCCTCCTGGTGCGCGGCGTCCCTGGTCGACAGGGCCCGGGCCTGGGACTTCTTCAGCCGGTCGAGCACACCCTTCTGCTCGATCTTCAGCTTGGTGCGGGCGGCGGCGGCGCGCGAGAGCTGATCCGCGCGCAGCTTCTCGGCACGGGCGAGGGCGTCGGCGTGGCGCTTCTCGGTCTCGGCCAGGGCGAGGGCGGCGGCTTCCCGCTCGCTCTCGCCGCGGGCGCGCTCGGCGGCGAGATCCTCCGCCGCGCGCGCGCTCAGCCGCTGGCGTTCCTGCTCCGCTTCCTGACGGCTGGTCACGGCCTCCGCGCGCAGCCGCTCGACGGTCTTGTCGGCGCTCGCGAGGCGGGCCTCGAGCTCGGCCCGGAGCTTGTCGGACGCGGCCTTGCGCTCCGCGAGCTCGCGCTCGAGCTCACGCTCGCGCTCGGCCGCGCTCCGCTCGAGCTCCTCGCGGACGGTCCGGGCCTTTTCGAGCTCGGTGGCGCGCTCGGCGAGCTGCTCACGGGCCTTGCGCAACCCGTCCTCGGCCGCCTGCCTCCCCGCGGTCTCGGCCTTCTGCTTGCGGGCCAGGGCGGCGTGCGAGCGGCTGATCGCGTCGACCCGCTCCTCCTTGGCGGCGAGGGCGGCGCGGCTCTCGGAGAGCTCCTGTTCACGCTGGGCGACGCGCTCGCCTGCCTCGCGCAGGGCGGCGTCGCGCTTCTCGATGCTGTCCCGGGCCTCGCGCAGGTCGAGCTCGAGCCCGGAGACGCGGGCCTCGGCCGTGCCGAGCTTCGCGGTCTGCTCGGCGAGCTCGAACTCGACCTGCTCGCGCGCCTGCTCGGCGCGGCTGAGCTCACCTCGCGCCCCGTCGAGCTCGGCCGTCAGCGCGTCGCGGGCGTCGGTGAGGGCGTTCCGCTGCGCGCGTTCTTCTGCGAGGCTCTTGTCGCGGGCGGCGAGCACCGCCGCCAGCTCGTTGCCGCGCTTCTCCGCCCGCTCGGCCTGACGCTTGGCGGCGTCGACCGCCGCCCGGGTCTCGGCGAGCTGGTCGAGCCGGGTGTCGAGCTTGGCCTGCAGCTCTTCGACGCGCTTCTCGGCGTCGCGCACGACCGCGTCGACGTCCTCGTCGCGCTCGGCGCGCGCAGCCTGGAGCTCGTCGCGCAGCCGCGCGACCCGCTCTTCGGCGTGGCCGAGCTTGTCCTGGCTGGCGGCGAGCGACTCGGCGAGGTCGTGGGCGCGGTCTTCCAGCTCCTGACCGCGGGCGCGCTCCGCGCCGAGCTCGGCGTCCAGACCGGCGATGCGTTCGCGGCCCTCTTGCGCGCTCGCGGCCCGCTCTTCCTCGAGCGCCGCGAGCTTCTCCTCGAGCGTCGCGCTGCTCGCCTGGGCGCTGTCGCGCTGGGCCTGTGCGGCCGCGATCGCTTCCCGCGCCTCCTTGCTCAGCGAGGCGATGCGCTCCTTGGCGGCGGCGCCCTCCGCCTGCAGCGCCGCGATGCGCTCCTGGTCGGCGCCTTGCCGGCGCTCGAGCTCGGCCGCGCGGGTCTGCGCTTCGCCGAGGGCGCCTTCGAGCTCTCGCAGCCGGTCCTCTGCCGCGCGGATCTGCTCGCGCGCGCCGACGAGCTGCTCCCGGGCTCCGTCGCGCTCGCCCTGCAGCTGCGCGACGCGCTCGGCGCTGCCGTCACTCTCGCTCTGCAGGGCGTCGAGCAGGCGCTGGCGGTCTTCGGCCTCGGCCCGCAGCGTGCCGCTCTCGCGGCGCGCCTCGCGGGTCGCGTCCTCGGCCTCGGCCAGGGCTTTGCGCAGCGCGTCCCCGGCCTCTTCCAGCTCGGTCAGGCGGGCGCTCTGGCTCTCGACCTCGGCCCGCAGCGCCGCGACCTCGGCCGCGGCCTGGTCGCGCGCGCCGCGCAGCTCGGTCTCCTGGGCCTTGGCCGCGGAGCTGCGCTCGGACGCTTCGGTCCGGGCCGTGTCGAGGGCGGTCTGCAGCTCGTCGAGGCGCTCGCGGGCGCCGCTCAGCTCCTGCTCGAGGGTCGCCGCCCGGGCGCTGGCGAGATCGCGCTCGCCTTCGAGGGCGTCGCAGCGGGCCTGCACCTCGTCGAGGGCTCCCTCGGCGTTCGCCAGCCGTTCGCCCGAGAGCTGCCTGTCGTCGTCGGCGTCGGCGAGCGACGAGCGCGCCGCCTCGAGGGCTTCCGCGAGCTCCTCGCGCTCACGGCGCAGCTCGTCGAGCGCACCCGACTCGCCCTCGAGCTCGCGCAGCCGCGCCCGCAGCGCGGCCTCGCGCTCCTCCGCCGCGGCGAGGGCGGTCTCGAGCTCGCGGCTGCGGTCGGGCTGGTCGAGGGCCTCGGCGAGCTCGAGCCGCGCGCGCAGGCCGCTCTCGCGCTCGGCGGCGGCGGCGAGCTCTTCCTCGAGGTCGAGCACTCGCTGCGCGCTGTCCTGGTCGCGCGCCTCCCCGAGCTTCCTCTCGAGCTGCTCGGCCCGCTCCTGCGAGGCGACCAGCTCGGCCTCGAGCGTGGAGAGCCGGGCGTCGGACTCCGCCGAACGCTCCACCGCGGCGCGCTCGAGGCGCTCTTCGGTCGCGGCGAGGCGCGCCCGGGCCTCGGCCAGCTCGGCCTCGACCGCGCGCAGCTCCTCGACGCCGGCGAGGCGCTCGCGCAAGCGCGCCGCGAGCTCTTCCGGAGCCGGCGCCGGGGCGTCTTCGTCGGCGAGCAGCGAGGCGAGCTCGCCGACCACGTCCCCGTGCGAGGACGCGCGCAGGTCCTCGAGCTCGTCCTGCAGCGCCTGCAGGGCGGCAGCGTGGTGCGCGCGCTCGGTCTCCTGCACCGTCTGCAGCGCCACGATCTGCTCGCGCAGCTGCGACAGCTCGGCGGCCGGGACCGCCGCCGGGGCGGGGCTCGGCGGGCGCCGACGGGTCGGGGGGAGCGGCTGCGCGGCCGGCGGAGGGCTGGCACGGCGGGGCGGCCGGGACGTTCCGGGCAGGTCTTTGCGGGTCGTCGTCGGAAACGCCGCGCCGGCGCGGGTCGTCGGCGGGTCGACCAGCGACTTCAGCCGCTGCGTCCCGGTCCGCGCGCTCGCCGGCCGCACGGGAGCCGCTCCGCCCGGGAGCGCGCGCCGCTGCGCGCCCGACTCGCGGTCGTGGACCCGGGTCAGGGGCGGCGAGGGTTGCGGGCAGCGGGGGCAGCGCGGGAGCTTGCCCTCGAAGGGCGGGATCTCGACGCGGAACCCCGCCGAGCAGCGCGCACAGTGCAGGCGCACGGGTTGCGCCTTCGCCTTGGCCTTGCGCAGCACCGCGCCCGGGACGAGCTTCTCGTGGAAGAAGATGCGGTCGAGGGCGACGAGGTTGTTGCGCTTGGCGAGCTGCGCCTGCTTGCCGAAGGCCTTCCCCACGCCGGCCGGCTCGATCGCCTTCCACTGGACGAGGATCGCCCCGAGCAGCGCGTCCTCGAGCAGCCTGTCGTCGCGCTCGTGGACCCAGGCGACGTCCTCGTCGGAGGCGAAGCCCTTGTCGCGCAGCACCTCCTCGATGGGCGACCCGCTCTGCAGGGCGGCCTCGAGCGTCTCGGACGCTTCCGGCGAGAGGCGCAGCCTGGCGCGCAGGAGCCGAGCGAGAACCCGATTGCGGTGCGTGGGCTGGCGGGTTTTCGGCACGGCGTCCTCTCGACGATGAGCAGGATCCCATCTTAGCGGCTCCGGTGCGGAGCGTCAGCCTCGCGTCCGAATTCCCCTCTGCCAGGCCCGGGTTCGCCTCGCCTCCCCTGCCGTCACGTGGTCCGGGGCGCGGCCAACCCGGCGCGTCGCCAGCCCGGCGCACGGGAAGCTTCGTCCAACGTCGTCGGCGCCGCCCCGGCCTTGATCGGGCGCCGATGTCGGCGTACCTTGCGCGGAGGAGGACTTCCCTATGCGCCGAATGCTCCTGTTGTGTCCCCTGATGCTGTGCCTCGTCGGCTGCGTGTGCTGCGACTCCCTGCCGCCCGGCATGACGCGGGCGACGCCCAAGGACGCGAGCGACGTCCTGCAGCACGCGATGCGCACCGAAGACTGGGACCTCGCGTACTGCACCCTCAGCGCGGAGACCCAGGCCGAGGTCGGGCCGCTGTCTTTCTCCCTGGTCTTTCCCGACGAGATCGAGCAGGTGACCGGCAAGCGCTTCGTCGAGCTGATCGCGGAGGCCGAGTACCTCGAGACGCTCGAGAGCGACAACTCCATCGTCAAGACCTTCTACATCTTCCCCGACCACGACGGGATCGCGCAGGTCGAGTGGACCGAGCGCGAGGAGAACTGGTACGCGGCCTTCGTCGAGCAGCTCAACCGCGACCCGAGCCACCGCAGCTTCTGGCTGAACCTGCCGAGCCGCGCCGGTCCGATCTCCGCCGAGCCCCCGCGCTGAGGCTGGCGGCTCGGTTGGATTCCTCCGACCGGGGGGCCAGGCGCAAAACCGCGACGCGCTTGACTTCCTCAAGTCGACTCCCTAGATTCACGACATCGTGAAAGGGCCACCCGGCAGGGGGGAGCGATGGAAACAGTGAAGCACGCGAGAGCCGCGATCATGGATGTCGCGGTCGCGATCCCTCACTACTACGTGAAACACCGGGACCTCGCGCGGGCCCGCGGGGTCGAGCCCAGCGCCTGGGTCGAGCGCCTCGGCTGCCGGGAGATGGCGGTCTGCGGGCCGGGCGACGACGCGGTCAGCCTCGCCGCCAGCGCCGCCTGGCGCCTGCTCGAGAGACAGGCGCACAGCCGCGAGCACATCGGCCTGTGCGTGGTCGGGACCGAGAGCGGCGTCGACGGCGCCCGTCCGGTCTCGATCCACGTCCACGGGCTGCTCGGGCTGCCGAGCTCGTGCCGGGTCTTCGAGGTCAAGCACGCCTGCTACGGGGCGACCGCCGCCCTGCAGACCGCGCTGGCCTGGGCGGAGAAGAACCCCGAGCGCTACGCCCTGGTGGTCGCCGCCGACATCGCCCGCTACGCGCGGCACACCCGGGATGAGCCGAGCCAGGGGGCCGGAGCGGTCGCCCTGCTGGTCGGCAGCGCCCCGCCCGAGGCATCGCTGCTGCAGCTGTCGCACAAGAGCGGGGTGTTCGCGAGCAACGTCTACGACACCTGGCAGCCGAACTACCAGCCGACGGCGCTGGTCAAGGAGCGGTCGGCGTTTTCATGCTACCTCGAAGCCCTCGAGGAGGCCTACGCCGACTACCGCCGCCAAGTGCGGGACGATCCGCCGGTCGACTTCCTCCTGTTCCACGCGGCCGTGCCGCGCATGGCGAAGAAGGCCCACGCGCACCTGATGCGGCTGCAGGGGGTCAGCGACCGGGACGCCCTCGCCGCCGACTTCGAGCGCCGCGTCGCGCCGAGTCTGTGGGCGAACAGCCGGGTTGGGAACATCTACGGTGGCTCGCTGTACCTCGCCCTCGCCGCGCTCTGTGAGCGGGAGGGCGAGCGCCTGAGCGGGAAGCGGGTCGGGCTCTTCTCCTACGGCAGCGGGTGCTGCTCGGAGTACTTCACCGCCCAGTTCGGGACCGCGATCGCCAAGCCCGGGCTCGCACAGCTGCTCAGCAGCCGGCGCGAGGTCAGCGTGCCGCTCTACGAGGCGGTGGTCGACGCGGCCCTGGCAATGGAGCTGAACCACTCGTACGATGAGGATGTGCCCGTCCGCGGCCAGCCTTTCACGTTTCTGGGAATTCGTGAGCATGAGCGACAGTACCGGCAAAACCAGCTCAGCCTGTCCGCCTGAGGCAGCCGCCTCCCTGCGGGAAGATGCCTACCTGCTCGAGCTCCTCGACATCTTCGCGGAGTTCTTCGAGGGGTTCGGCTTCAAGCCCAACCTCGGGCGGATCTGGACGACGCTTTTCTACAGCGTCGAGCCGCTGTCGCAGAAGGAGCTGTCTCGCACGCTCTCCCTCTCGGCGGGCATGGTCTCCCAGGGGCTGCACGAGCTGATGCGCTTCGGGATGGTCCGGCAGGTGCAGCAGGATGACCGGCGCGAGAGCCTGTACCAGTCCGAGCGCAACCTGACCAAGATCGTCGCCTCGATCCTCGGGAAGCGCGAAGCGCGCATCGTCGACCGGCTGATCGAGCGCGTCGAGGCGCTCAAGCAGCGGCTCGCGGTCAGCAAGAAGACCGCCGACTTCGTCACCAGCCGCATCGAGGGGCTCGACCAGGTGCTCGCGATCGCCGCCCTGGCGAAGGCGATCATCCACCTCGTCGAGACCTTCTCGCACTACTCCTACCACGCCGTCTCCCTCGGCACCCGGGCGCTGACCCGGCTCAAGGTGCCCCAGCTGCCGAAGTTCCTCAGCGGCTCCCTGTTCCCGACCGGCTGAGTTGAGGTCTTTCCGCCTTTCTGCGCGCAGCGTAAGAGGAGGAAACACCGCGCAGCGGATCGAACGAGGGCGCCATGTGGCGGGAGCTTCTCTTTCAGGCAGCGCGCTACCGTCAGGGGGTCGCCCGCGCCCGCGAACTGATCGCGATCGCGGACGAGGCTCTGGCGCGTGGCTTCGCCAGCGCCGGCCTGCAGGCGCTCGCGGCCAGCGGCGGCCGGCGCATCGCCGTGGTCGGGCCGCTGTTCGAGGCGGCGCTGGGGGAGCTGGGCATCGAGGTGCCGTCCGAGGAGGACGCCTGCTGGATCATCGCGCGCAGCCACCTGCGCCGCCTGCTCGACAACGAGGTGCGGGCCTACGAGGCCGTGTCGGCGATCATGCGCGAGATCTACTGGCCGTACGAGGAGACCGGGACGCCTCCCTCGGGCCCGTGCATCGCCGAAGTCCAGGAGTTCGCCTGGGCGTGGTACGCCCTCGACGGCATCCTCGACCCCGGCGACGTCAGTGAGGAGGAGGCCCAGGAGGCCCACCGCGCGTTCACGGAGAGCGTCCTGGCGGCGGCCCGGACGTGGCTGGCGCGGCACCCCGGCACCAGCCGCTTTCCGCCGTAGAGGGGCTCAGACGCCGACCGGCGCCTCGACCTGCTTGGCAGGCCGCGACTTGCGGCGGCCGAAGGAGAAGTGGCTCGCGAAGGCCCGCAGGCCTTCGAGGGGGTGGGCAGAGGCGTCGAGCGCGGCCGAGGCCTCGTAGCCACAGTGGGCCATGCAGTTGGCGCAGCGCGGGTCACGGCCGGTGCCGTAGCGATCCCAGTCGGTCTCCTCCATCAGCTCCGTGAAGGTCTCGGCGTAGCCGTCGGCCATCAGGTAGCAGGGTTTCTGCCAGCCGAAGACGTTGTACGTCGGGTTGCCCCACGGCGTGCACTGGTACTCCTTCTTGCCCTCGAGGAAGTCGAGGTACTGCGGGGAGTGGTTGAAGGGGTAGCTGCGGCGGTCGACGAGGATCTGCCGGAACAGCGCCCGCGTCTGCTCGCGGCCGAGGAAGTGCTCCTGGTCGGGGGCCTTCTCGTAGGCGTAGCCGGGGCTGATCGTGATGC
>JAUIEM010000185.1 GCA_030428695.1 bacterium | reverse complement strand
ACGCCGGGACCCTCGAGAGCCTGTCGCCCTTCGCCGCGGACACCCGCGCGTTCGCGACCGGCGCCGGCGCGGGGCCGCTCTCCCTCGCTCCCGAGCGCGGGCGCGAGCAGCTGCTGCCCCTGGCGGCGGCGCTGCTCGTGCTCTGCATCGCCGGCGCGCTCGGTCGCCGGCGCGGGCCCATCTGGCTGCTCGGGGGAGGCCTGGTGCTGCTCGGCGGCTTCGAGGCCGGCTACGGGATCGTACAGAACGCGAGCGGTCGGCACGAGATCTGGGGCTGGGTCCGCGACACCGGCGCCCTCGACGTCGCGACCGGCACCTTCGTCAACCGCAACCAGCTCGCCGGGCTGCTCGCCGCGCTGATCCCCGTCGCCCTCGGCCTGGCCTGCGCGGTCAGCGGCCTGTGGCAGCGCGCGCGCCGGCGCAGGAGCCTGCGGATCGGCGGCTACCTCGCCTCGGACCGGTTCTGGAAGGCGGTGCTGCTGCTCGCCAGCGCGCTCCTGATGCTCGGCGGCATCGCCGACTCCGCCTCCCGCGGAGGTTTCGCCGCCGCGCTGCTCGGCATCGCGAGCTTCGGGCTTTTCCTCGCCCTCGCCGGGACCGCCCGCCAGCGGCCCCGCTGGCCGCTCGCGGTCCTCGCCGCCGGGGTGCTGCTCGGGGTCGTCGGGCTCGGCTTCGTCGGCTACGCGAGCGGCCACCTCGGCGAGCGGCTGCGGCAGCTCGCCGCGAAGCTCGAGGAGGGCGAGCCGGTCACCCGGGTCGCGCTGATCGAGGGCACCGCGGCGCTCGGGGCGGAGGCGCCGTGGACCGGCGTCGGGCTCGGCGGCTTCCGCTCGACCTTCCCCCGCTTCGCGCCGCCCCTGCCCCCCGACCGGGCGGTGTACCACGCCCACTGCGACTTCCTGCAGGTGCCCGCCGAGCTCGGCTGGCCGGCGGCGCTGCTCGCCTACGGCGCGCTCGCCTGGCTGGGGCTGTCGGTCCTGCGGGCGCTGCGGCGCGCGACCGGCGCCGACCGCTGCCTGCTCGCGGGCTTCGGCGCCGCCCTGGTGCCGATCGCCGTCCGCAGCCTGTTCGACTTCGACCTGCAGCTGACCGGGCCGCTGCTGCTCGCCGCCTGCCTCGCCGGCACGGCCCTCGCCTGCGTGCAGCTGTCTCAGGGGGGCAAAGGCGGACGCGCGGGGCTGGCCCTGCTCGGCTGCTGCCTGCTGGTGCCCGGGGCGCTGACGGTGTACGAGACCGACAGGCTCGCCTGGCCAGATGTCGTGCGCAGCCGCGAGCTCGAGCCGCCGGCTGTGCGCTTGGAGCGGATCGAGGCGGCCCTCGCCCTGCGGCCGGAGCATCCCGAGCTGCTCCTGCGGCTCGCCCAGACCCGGGTCGAGGTCTGGACCGACACGTTGGAAGCGGCCGCGCGCCTCCACTCCGGCCGCGGCGAGCAGGTCACCGCCCGGCAGCGGGCGATCGAGCGCGCCTTCGTCCGCGCCCAGCGCGACTCGACCCGGGCGGTGCTGCGCGAAGCCTGCCGCACGGTCGAGCGCGCCCTGCTCTCCGAGCCGGCCGCTCCGCAGCTGCACGCCGCCCTGGCGGGCTGGCTCAGCGACGACCCCGAGGCGCTGCCGGACGGCCTGGCCCGTCTCGAGCGCGCGGCCCGGGCGGTCGCGCGGCTCGCCCCGCGCGACGCCGGCCTGCGGCTGCCGGTCGCCTGCGCGGTGCTCGCGCGCAGGAGCGTCCTGCCCGCAGACCTCATCGATGAGGCCGGGCAGACCCTGCGCGCGGTGCTCGCCGCCGTCCCCTCCGCGATCGGTCCGGCGACCGCGCGTGCGCTGGCGGGCGGCTTCCTGCCCCGGCTCGCCGCCGCGCTGCCCGCGAGGCTCGACACCTGGCAGCGCTTCGCCGCCGGGCTGGCGAGGAGCCACCGCTGGCTTGAGGCCGCTCGCGCCCTCGACGCCTGCTCCGCCCTCGAGGCCGGGGGCGGCGCATGGGAAGCCTACACACGAGAGCGCCTGACGGTCCCGGACACGGCCCAGCGCCTGGACATCCCGGTCTGGTGGCGGGACCAGGCCCCGGCTCCCCCTCCCGCGGGGGGCTGGCGCCTCGAGCTCCGGAGCCGGCTCGGCACGCGGGTGCTGGTGCCCGACGCCGCCGCGCGCGTCTTCGTCCGGATCCGCGCGCGTAGCCCCGACGGCCCGATGTTGCTCGGCGTGCGGCTCGGGCGGTCGGCGGTGCGTCACCTGCTCGCGGACGACTTCGTGCAGGAGTGGGTGGTCGCCCTGCCCGCCCTGCCGGGCGCCGAGCTCGAGCTGTTTCCGGCGACCCACCCCCACACCCCGCGGCGGGCGGTGCAGGTGACCGGGGTCGAGGTGTTCTGGGAGTAGGGTCCCGCTCGGGATCGGGATCGGGATCGGGGTCGGGCTCGGAAACGACCGCAAGAGAGCCGCACACATGCGCTGGGTCTTCGACTGGTTCGTTCGATTCCGATTCCGATTCCGATTCCGATGGGAACAGCGGTCGGAATGGTCCTGACCGCACGAGCCGCTCCGCTCGCAAAGGGGATTTTAACGCAGAGGCGCGGAGGCGCAGAGGCGCGGAGCGGGCCTCTGCCGGCGGATGCGGGTCGTAAGAGGGGGAAGAAGAGGGAGGAGGGGGAAGAAGGGAAGAGGGAAGAAGGGAAGAGGGAAGAAGGGAAGAGGGAAGAAGGGAAGAGGGAAGAAGGGAAGAGGGAAGAAGGGAAGAGGGAAGAAGGGAAGAGGGAAGAAGGGAAGAAGACCAATCGCCAAGACGCCAAGGAGCCAAGACGCCAAGAAGAGGGAAGGGAAGGAAGAGGGAAGGAAGAGAGGGAGTTCTTCCGCCGACGCCGCCCTCCGGGATGGAGTCATGCGTCCAGGAGCGGCCATGGTGAGGTCGTTCCGATTCCGCCTCCGACTCCGCTTCCAATCCCGATCCCATTCCGATGCGCGCAACACTGGGAGCGGAAGGACGGGGAATCAGAGGTCGGAAGTCAGCCGTCCAGGAGCGGCCATGGTGAGGTCGTTCCGATCCCGACTCCGATCCCGATCCCGATGGAAACCAGACAGGGGCAGCCCCGTCAGTTCAACCCCACCGGCATCGTGACGATGTGCCGCGGCTCGGAGGTCGTCACCGGGCTGGCGTGGTGATGCACCATCTTCCACGCCCCGTCCTCGAGCACGAAGGTGTTGGTCGCGCACAGCTCGCTTGCGAACACGCGCTCGGTGCAGAGTACGAGGGCGATGTCCTCGAGCCGCTGCACCGCGGGGTTGGAGAAGACGATGTCGGTGGGCCGCGCATTGCCGAGGATCGCCTTCCAGCTGCGCATCACCTGCTCGCGCCCGAACAGCGCGCCCCAGCCGGGGTGCACACAGCTGACCGGCGAGCGCTGCGCCCAGAGCGCGTCCATCGCCGCGAAGTCCGCGCTCCCGAAGGCGACGTAGAAGGCGCGGTTGGCGAGCAGGATCGGACGGTGATCGCTCACGCCGCTCAGTCCTCGCCGAGCGCGGCCAGCTCGTCCTCGCCGAGGCGCTTGGTGCCGTCGGAGGCGTCGAACACCGGCGAGCTCTGGATCACGGTCTTCGAGTCGTCCGGCGGGGGCTGATCGGTCAGCCGGGCCTCGACAGGCGGCGCCCCGAGGCCCGGTGGCGGCAGCGGCCGCGCGGGCGGGGCGAGGAAGGAGCCGGCCGGCGCGATCCCGTCGGGCGCGGGGACCGGCGGCGCGGGCTGCATCGCTCCGGGCGCGGGGGCGCCGGCGGAGGGGGCCGGCGCGGCGCTCGGCGGCGCGACGTAGGAGCCGGGAGGAGGCGCCCCCGCCGGCGCGCGGTAGCTGCCGGGGGGCGGGGCCGCGCCCGGCTGGCCGGGTGCGCGGTAGCTTCCCGGAGGCGGCGCGTAGCCCTGGGGGGCGTAGCCGGAAGCCTGGCCTGGTGGCGGCGCGTAGCCGTGGGGGGCGTAGCCGGTCTGCGGGGCGTAGCCCTGCGGCGGCTGGCCCTGGGGCGGGTAGCCCGGATGCGGGGCGTAGCCCTGGGGCGGGTAGCCCGGATGCGGCTGGGAGCCGTGCGGCGCGTAGCCACTGCCGGCGGGCGGCGCCGAGGGCTGACCCGGAGCCGGCGCGGCCGGCGCCGCCGCGGCCGGAGGGGTCGGAGCGGCTGGGGCCGGCGAAGGCGCTGCCGACGGAGCCGGGGCAGCCGGAGCCGGAGCGCCGCCCAGCGGCGGCCCCGGCAGCGGCCCGGAGGGTGCGGCCAGCACACCGTCCTGGGCCTTCGCCGGCGGCGGGAGCGCCTGGCCCTCGGCCCGAGCGGCGGCGACTTCCGCCTGCATCGAGGCGGGCATCAGCGCCGAGGGCGTCGGGCTGAGGAAGGAGCCGGTCACCGGCGGCGGCTCGTTGGTCGCGATCGCCGGCTCGGCGGCGGCCGCAGCCTGGGGCCGGGGTTTCGGCTTGGCGAGCAGGTAGTCCGGGGAGTCTTCGGGCAGCGACTTGCCGGCCGTCGTCAGACGCAGCAGGTTCTGGCGCAGCTTCTCGTAGGGATCGCCGAGGGCCGCGACGCGCCCGAGCCGGCTGACCACCTCGATGGTGCCCTTGCGCTCGTTCATCGCGTTGAGCAGCACCGGGTAGTCGTGCAGCGCCTCGCGCGTCCGCTTGTCCAGCCAGTCGGCCTCGCGCTGCAGGTGGCGCAGATTCTCGGGCAGCTCGTCCTCGTGGCGGCCGGCGACCAGCGAGGCGATCTCGGCGTACACCTTCTCGCAGTTGTCCTGCAGGCTGGCGAGCTCTGGCTCCTCGATCAGCTCGGCGTACTTCAGCTCGGTGGTCAGGTACTGGATGCGGTCGCCGAGCAGCTTCTCCTTGCGGGCGAGCTCGTCACGCAGCTGCCGGAGCTGCTCCTCGAGCTCGTGGATGCGGTCGATCGCCTCGCTGCGCTTGAGCCCGTGGGCGCCGAGCTTGCCGTTCAGGCTGTCGATCTGCCGCGCGAGCTCGCCCTTCTCGGCGTCCTTGTCGCCGAGCAGCTTCTCGAGCTCGGCGATGCGCTTCTTCAGCGCGTGCTCGCGGGCCTCGGCGGTGCGGGCGAGCTGGGCGAGCTCGTCGCAGCGCTGCTGCCAGCGTCCGTCGGCGTCCTCCTGGGCGCGGTTGACCCCGTTCTTCAGCTCCTGGATCATGCGCTGCTTCTCGTTGTCCAGGAACATCACCGTCTGGCCCTTGTACTGCTCCATCTCCGCGGCCCAGCGCTGACGCTCGGCCTCGTGCTGGGCGGCGAGCTGCTGCAGCTGGTGCTGGAGGTCGGCGATCATCGCCTGGAGCTCGGCCTCGCGGGCCTGCAGCTGCCGGTCTTTCTCGGCCAGGGCCTGCTGCATGCCCTGGTCGCCGGCGGCGAGGCGCTGCTCCATCTCGGCGAGCCGGCGCTCGTACTCCTCGCGCAGGGCGGCGAGCTCCTGGTCCTTGGCGGCGAGCGCCGCCTGGGCCTCGGCCTGGGCGGAGGCGAGCTGCTGGTCGCGGCCGGCGGCGTCGGCGGCCATCTGGTTCTGCAGCTCGGCGGCGTTCTGCTCGAGGGCGCGTTGCATCTGCTCGGCCTGCTCGGCGAGCTGGCGGCGCAGCTCTTCGAGCTCCTGGTCCTTGGCGGCCAGGGCGGCCTGCAGCTCGGCGAGCTGCCCGTCCTTGCCCTCCAGCTCGCCCTTGAGCCGCTCGAGCTCGGCCTGCTGCGCCTCCTGGATCTTCATCGCCTGGAGCAGCTGCTCCTTGAGGGAGGCCGCCTTGTTCTTCGCGTTCTGCGAGGCGAGCTCCATCTCGGTCATCTTCGCGATGAGGTCCTTCTTATCGAGGGCCCCGTAGGTCTCGAGCAGCGCGTCGATGATCTTGCGGATGCCCTGCCGGGAGATGACCGCGCGCTTGCCCGACACCTCCTTGGTCTGCAGCTGCTGATTGATCAAGGACTTGAGGTCGCGTTTCTGATCCGCCATGGAGGCTCCTTCTCAGCTCGCCGCGTCGACTATTCCTTCAGACTCGTCTGCACGATGTCGAAGGCCGTGTTCAGGTTCTTCACT
The DNA here is from genome assembly GCA_030428695.1 of bacterium. Next base: position 12,788 of record JAUIEM010000185.1, on the reverse strand, counting down.
TCCTGGCCGATGCGCTCGGTCCAGTTGGCCAGGGTCTGGATCTCGACAAAGGCCTCCAGGGACATCTTGCGCTGTCCCATCAGCGCGATCAACTCGTCGGCCCGTTTCGCGTTGCCGGCCAGGGCGCTCGCGAAGCCCTTGGTCTCCTCGGACAGCTCCTTGAGCGCGTCGAACTGGGCCTTCTTCGCGGGGTCGCCCTCGATCCGCGTCTTCAGCTTGCGCCCGACCGCGGTCACCGCCTTCGTCAGCGTCTTCGCGTCGTTCTTCGCCGCCTTGAGGTCGGGATCCTCGTACAGGTACGCGCCCTTGAGCTCGACCTGCAGGGCCCGCACCGACTTGCGCAGCTGGGCGAGCTGCTCTTCGTAGTCTCTCGTCAGCCGCTCGATCTCCGCCTCGAGCTCGGCGACCCGCTCGACGGCCTGGCCCGCCTTCTCCTTGAAGTCCGCGAACTCGGCGCGCACGGCCCGCAGCTCGGCGCCGAGCTCTTCCTCGACCGCTCGCTTGGCCTGCTCGAGGGCGAGGAGCTGGTTCTCGAGGGTTTCGATGCGGCTCGCCCGCGTCTCGGCCTCTTCCTGGGAAGTCTTCAGGCTCGCCTCGAGCTCGCTGATGCGCGCGCGGTCCTCTTCCCGCGCCTCGACCAGCCGCTGCTCGGCCGCCTCGGTCTCCTCGCGGGCCGCGGCGAGCTCGGCGTTCAGCCGCTCGAGCTCCTCGGCGTGCTCCTGCGCCCGCTGCTCGGCCGCCTCGCGCTCGGCCTCCAGGGCCGCCTCGTGCTCGGAGCGCAGGCTGGCGAGCGCCTCGTCGTGGGCGGCGCGCAGCTCGACCAGGCTCTGCTCGTGCGCTTCCCGCGCCTCCTCGAGGGCCTTGGCGTGGGCCGCCGTCGCCTCCTCGAGAGCGGTCGCGCTCGAGGCCTTCGCCGCCTCTTCCGCCTCCTCGGCCTCGCGGCGCTCCTTCTCCAGCTCGGCCTTGAGCTCCTCGAGGGCCTGCTCGACCTCGCCGAGGCGGGAGTTCTTCGCCTCGAGCTCGGCCTCGGCCGTCGCGGCGCGCTCCTCCTGTTCGGCGAGGCGGCTCTTGACCGCGCTGAGCTCTTCCTCCAGCGTGCGCTGGGCGTCGTCGGACTTCGCCTGGGCTTCCTGGGCGGAGCTCTCGAGGGCGGCGATCGCCGCGGCCCGCTTCTCCGCTTCCTCCTCACTCGCCGCCAGCTTCGCCTCGAGCTCGGCGGCGCGCTTGCGTGCGGCCTCGAGCTCGTCGTTGCGGGCCTGGAGCTCGGCCTGCAGCTTCGAGGCCTCGCTCGACGACTCATGGAAGCGCGCCTCGGCGCCCTTGACCATCTCCTCGGTCTGGGCGATCAGCTCGGCGATCTTGTCGGCCTGCGCCTGGGCCTCGGCCTGCGAGGCCTGCAGCTGCTTCTGCAGCTCGGCGAGCGCGGCCTCGAGCTCTTCGCGCTCGAGGCTGCGCTGTTGCTCGAGCGCCTCGAGCTGCTTGCGGGCCTGGGTCAGCTCCTCTTCCAGGGCCTGGCGCGCGGTCTTCAGGGCGCTGATCTGCTCGGCCTGCTCGCGCACCTGGGCGTTGCCCTTGCCGCTGATCTCCGCGAAGCGCTGGTGGTCGGACTTGACCTGGGCGAGCACTTGCTCGAGCTTCGCGTCGCGCTCGGCGATCGCGGCCTGCGCCTCCTCGAGCAGCCTGTCGCGCTGGGCGAGGGCGTCGTCGCGGGCGGCGACCGCCTGCTCGAAGCGCGCCTTCTCCTCGCCGAGGGCGGCGAGCCGCGCCTTGAGCTCCTCGAGCCGGCTCAGGGCGTCGCGCTCGCGCTCGGCCAGCGCCCCCTTGAGCTCTTCGATCTGGTGCCGGTAGCGGCCGGTCTCCTGGGAGCGGTCCTGCTGGATCGCCAGGGACTGGTGGCGCAGGGCCTCGAGCTCGCGGTCTTTGTCGCGCACCGCCCGGTTCTGCTTGTCGAGCTGCAGGCGCAGCGCGTCGAGCTCCTGCTCGAGGTTCTTGAGCCGGCCGAGGTCGCGGGACTTCATCTCGAGCGCTTCGATGGTCTGCCGGTGGCGGCTGCGCTCGTGGTCGAGGTCGTCCTTCAGGGCGGCGATCTGGTCCTTGTACTTTTCCTTTTGACGGTCGAAGTTCGAGGCGCGGACCTCCTGCTCGGTCAGCTTGAGGATCAGGTCCTTGTGCTCGAGGCCTTCGTAGTCCTTGAGCAGATCCTCGATCAGCCGGCGGATGTCCTTCGCCTTGACGACCCGCATCTTCTTCTTCAGGTCCGTCGGCAGCATCGTGCGACCGAGGTCGTCCTTCAGCCTGCGGATCGCCCCTTCCACTTTGTCGTCGGACATAGCTGACCTAACTCCCTGCAGACGCTAGAAGTGCCACGATCGCCTTCAGATCAGAAGCGATATTGGATTTGTTTGTCAAGTCCTCGACCCCGCGGATGCGGATCGTCTTCTTCGGCGCCATCAGCTCGTAGATGCGCGGCTGGATCATCCTCCGCAAGGAGCTGACGTCCCGCGAGCTGAGCGGCTCGGCCTCGAGGCTCTTGCGCAAGAGCTTCAGGCCCTCGGCGATCTTCCGCAGATCCTTCGACTGGTTCAGGTGGTCGAAGCACCAGTCGAGCACGCTCTCGGCCAGCCGCGAGAAGCCGGCCAGGTGCAGCTCGGGCACCGCGCTGATGAAGGTCTCGAGGCTGTGGGCGTCGATCTGCAGCCCGCCGTACTCGCGGTCGATGTAGCGCTCGGTCGCCCGGAACACCTTCGCGAAGCGGTCGAGGGCCGCGTACTGGTCGCGCTCGGATTCCTCGTAGGTCGCGAGGAAGTCGTGGATCAGGTGCAGGGTCGCGAGGTCCTGGCGGTTGAACAGGTACTCCGCGATCAGCGCGGCGTACTCGCTGCAGCCCGGCAAGCGCGCGGGATCGGCCGGATAGTCGAGGGTCCACTCGGCGTCTATGCTCTCGAGGTCGGTGGAAGGGGACAGCACGGTCACCTGGGCGTTGGCGAGCTTGGTGCCGGAGACGATCGCGAGCCGCCGCTGCAACACCGGCGGCAGGAAGGCCCCGACGCTGCTGACCAGATCGAAGCCCTCCTGGGAGCGCGCCCGCAGCACCCAGGGCTGGCCGAACTGCAGCAGGCTGAGCACGGCCGGGAAGCAGCGCGCCGCCTCGGCGTTGCCGAGCAGGTACTGGACGCGCTCGCTCATCGTCTCCCTGGTCGTCGGCCAGTTGTACGCCTCGGCGAGCTCGTAGCCGATGTCCTGGTCGGGGACGTCCGGCGACAGGAAGGCCTGCGGCCCGAGCCCGTAGGGGTCGAGGGAGCTGTCCTGCAGGCTGAGGTCGACGAGGATGTTGTGGACGCAGGTGCGCGGCCGGCCGACGTGGTCGAGGCCGTAGCGGAACACGCGGCTGTGGCAGAAGTAGCCGCAGACCGGGAACATGCTGCGCGTGCCGGGTCCGTACAGGCGGGGGTAGAGCAGGCGCGAGCACTCCTCGACGCGCTCGATCACCTCCTGGGGCAGACCCTTCGAGGCGAAGATGCTCTGGTAGCCTTCGATGGAGCTGTAGACGTGGTGTTTCAATTCCAGTCTGACCATCAAGGGCTCCCCGGGGGATGGGCTATTCGGGCATCTCGAGCATGTCCATGATCGGCTCGATGATGTTGATCGGACAGAGCGTGTTCTCCATGCCAGGCAGCGGGCGCCCGTTGCGGGTGACCGAGTAGCCGGTGGCCGAGGAGTTGTAGTAGCAGATGCCCCCGTCGAGGAGCTTGAGGTAGGTCGCGAGCGGGCCGATGTGCTGCTTCGACTTCGGGAGCTTGACCTCCGGATAGCGCTCGGGCGGGTAGACGATCGGGTACATGTCGGTCTTGGTCACGACGATCGCGACGTTCTTCAGGCAGGGGAAGTCGCTGATCGCCTCGTTGTGGTAGAGGTTGTCGGCGCGCACGTCGACCCGCGGGTTGTCGCCGAGCTTGCGCTCGCGACAGATCTCCTGCCAGGCCGTGCGCACCCGCTGCTCCTCCTCGGTCAGCTGCGACTCGGAGAGCCCGCCGCCGGAGCCCTCGAAGCGCAGCTCGACGAGCTTCTCGAGGATCTTCTCCGCCCGCGAGAGCATCTGCCGGCTGAACTTGATCAGCGCGTCCTTGCTGTAGTTGTGGTCCTCGAGGTAGCGCTCGGCCTGCTCGACGTTCTTCGGGTCGAGGCGGTAGAACAGCGTCTTCAGCTGCTGGATGAACTCGGTGTCCTCGCGCGGCAGCCCCTCGATGCCGCGCAGCTCGAGGCGCCGGGCGGTGTTCTGGATCTTGGTGCGCAGCTCGGTGCGGAAGGCCTCCTTCTCGCGCTGCTTGCGCAGCTGGTCTTCGAGCTGCTGCTTGAGGCTGCCCTGCAGGTTGCGGAAGTCGAGGGGCCCGGCGCGGCGCTGCACCTCGGCCGGCTCCTCGCCGCCGTGCAGGCGCTCGCGGATCAGCTCGCGCGCCTTGTTGCGGGCCCGCGGTCCGACCGCTTCCTTCAGGATCAGGAAGAAGTTCTGGTAGATGTCGTCGGTCTTGTCGTCCGCCGGATCGAGCAGGACGATCAGGCCCTCGGCGGTGTTGAGCAGCTGGCGCAGGGTGCTGAGGCGCTTCTCGTCCGCACCGCTCATGCGCCGGCCCGCCAGCGAGTACAGGAGCGACTTCCAGTCTTCGCCGGCGGTCTCGAGGGTGACGATCTTCGCCAGGCTGCGCTGCCGGTGCTCGAGCTCGGTCGCGAGGAAGTAGGTCTCGCCCTTGGCGGTCGGCGGCGCCCAGTGCTCGCGTCCGAGGTACTTGCTGAAGTACTCCTGGCTGTACTCGAACACCAGGTCCTTGACGTGCCCCTTGTACTGCTCGCGCAGCTTCTTGCGCACCGGCTCGGGGGTCTGGCGGAACTCGAAGCCGCGCGACAGCACCGCGTCGACGTCGATGCGCCGCACCTCGAGCCCCTCCCAGGGGAAGTAGTACTTCGACTTGCGGAAGGCGAGGATGTCGCCGAGCACGGTCAGGAAGGTCGTCTTCCCGGCGCCGGACAGGCCGATGACCAGCAGCAGCGGCGAGGTCTTGCCGTCCGAGCCGGTCAGGATGTGCTTGAGCACGAACTCGTAGGCTTCCGCGAAGCCGACCTCCTTCGGGTTGGTCGGCTCCTGACCGATCGCCGGCACCGGGAACACCGCGTCGGTGTCCCGAGCCGCCGGCAGCGCCTTGCTCTCGTCGGTGTCGAGCGAGAAGCGGTCGGCCCCCGGCTGGCTCGACTGTCCGAACAGCTTCGGCGCCGGACCGCGCCGCGGCGCGCGCCGCGTCCGCCGGCTGCTGCCGAACAGGTCGAGCTGCGGAGCCGGCTTGCTCGGCGGCTCGATGCTCGGCTTCTTGCGCGGCGGGAACAGGCTCGACCCCGTGGGAGCCGGCAGCGGCGCGGGAGTCGGCGCCGGCGTCGGCGCGGGGGGCGGCGCCGCCGGCTGGCCGAACAGCGCGGGAGCCGGCGCGGGCGCGGGGCCCGGAGCCTTGAACAGGTCGGCCGGCGGCGGCGCGGGCTTCGGTTCGCTCTGTGGGAAACGCGGGAAGCCGGCGTCGGTCTCTTTCGGTCCGGAGAACAGGCTCGGCCCGACCGTCTTGATCACGTCGGCGGTGCGCCCGGTCTCGACCGGCTCGCTGCTGCCCGGCTTCGCCTGGGTGAACAGGTCGAGCGGCGCCCCGTCGGGTCCGCGCGGTGCCTCGGGCAGCATGTCGAAGGGCGAGAAGTCGTTGAGCGTCGCCTTCCGGTTCTTCTTCGGCCGCGCGCCCGCAGCGGCGGGTTGCGCCGTCGGCTTCGGGGGCATCCCGGTGCCGAGCCCGCCGTCCCACTCCGGCTGCTCCCAGCTGCCGGTCAGGTCGTTGGCCGGCGGCGGCTTGATCGGCCGGGGGCGCGCGCGCTCGTCGGTTCCTCCGCCCATCGCCGGCAGCACGTCGCGCAGCTCACCGAGGATGTCCCCCATCAGGGTCTCCTGGAAGTGCCCGCTGCCTCCCGCGTTGCTCGTGCAGTCGGCGTTCTCGCACATGCCGTCGACCTGGCTGAGCTGCCCGCAGGTGGGGCAGGTCTCGACCAGGTGGTTGAAGCGCTTGCAGTCGCGGTTCCGGCACTTGCTCGCGCCGACGTCGAGGGTCATCTTCGCGCAGGCCCCGCAGCGCTCCATGCGCACGAGCAGGTACTCGCAGTCGCCCTTGGTGCAGAAGTTGGTCTCACGGCTCTGCAGGAAGGCGGCGTTGTTGCAGAAGTGGCAGGTGCGCAGGATCGACTGGTTGCTCGGGCAGCTGCGCGAGATGCAGATCTTCGCGCTGCCGACCTCGGACAGGCTGTACTTCTGGCAGCTCGGGCAGACCGTCCGCGGCAGGCCGTGCATCTTGCAGCGCGGGTTGCGGCAGATCAGCGGCCCCTTGTTGTCCGCGCCGACCGTCACCGAGAACTGCTTGCAGTAGCCGCAGTGAACGAACAGCGTGCCCTCGGGGCAGCTCTCGTTCGTGCAGCGCGCGAACTGGCGCGACTGCTGCGTCAGCGGTGAGTGGCATACAAAACAGCTGCTCTGGCTCATCGTTCGCCTTGCGGCCCCGGCTCAGGGGAGCGGGCCGCTCTCAGTTCTTCTTCATCACCCAGCGGAAGCCGACGTTGTGGTAGCCGCGCAGCGGGTAGAGCGCGAAGCGCCGGGTGGTCAGCCCGGGGCCGCCGATGATGTCCGGCGCGCCGCGGGCGACGAAGTAGGAGTTCTTCTGGTTCTTGTTCGCCTCGTACAGGAAGACCTCGAGCGGACGGTCGGTGCGGTCGACATCCTTGTACTTCCGCTCGGTGTAGCGGCGGTAGTCGATGTCCTCGAAGCGGTTGTACTTGCGCTCGTTCTGCTGGAAGCGGTCGAGCGTCCACTGCCAGCCGTAGCCGAGCAGCATGTACAGCTTCTCGTTGTTCGAGACGACCCGCGCGGTCTGTTCCAACACCTGCTGGTAGCGGCGTTTGTTGCTGTACAGGGTGTCGAGCTCCTGGCCCTCGCGCCCGAAGTAGTAGTTGAAGTCGTGCTCGGAGGTGCGCTGCCAGGGGAACACGTCCTTCATGCGCGGGTCGACCATCACCTCGGCCGGCCGCTCGTCGACGACGTCGCGGGGCCAGCTGGCGGCGCGCTCGAACTCCGCCTCGTTCGGCAGCGTGACCGAGTACTCCCAGCCGATCTTGGTCGACAGCCAGGTGCAGAAGCCGAGGGCCTCGTACAGGCTGACGCCGGTGACCGGGCGCTGCAGCCAGGGGACGTTCGGGCCGACGAAGCCGCGCGCCTGGCCCTCGCCCGCCGAGCTGTTCCAGCCGCGGGGGTAGAGCACGGTGTGCAGCGGGATCGGCGTCAGCACCTCGGTCTGGCGGCGGAGCTGGCGTTTGGCCCGCTCGAGGAAGGTGATCGGCTCGACGAAGCTCTTCGGGTTGCTGCGCTCGACGTGGCCGTAGATGCGGCGCAGCTTGAGCAACAGCTGGTCGATGTCCCGGAGGATGTCCTGGTTGCGGTTCTCGCTCGCCAGGTAGCTGCTCAGGGTCGACTTCTCGCGGTCGGTGAACAGCTTCTCTTCCTGCTGCTCGGGGTTGCAGATCGAGTCGCGCAGGGCGTACTTGAAGTAGAGGAAGAGCTTGTGCACGTTGCGGTCTTTGCGGGCCGCGATCACGCCGGTCTCGGTCTCGGGGCGCTGGACCTGGAAGCGGTCGGATTCCTCTTCGCCCCCGTCCGCCTCGATCACCATCAGCTGGCGGTCGATCTCGAGCTTGAGCGACTCGAGGTAGGCTTCGACGAAGTTGTCGATGCGGCGGTAGTTCTCCTCGGTGACCATGATCGTGCCGTCGGGCCGCTGCACCTGGGCGTTGACGACCTCGATGCCGTACTTCAGGTCGGTCCAGAGGTAGCGCCACATCTCGTGGCCGTCGAACAGGCGCTCGCCTTCACTGCCCGTCAGGGGATCGCGCTCGCGGTCGTGGAGGAACTGCAGGTACTCGCCGTTGCTGACCATGCGCCCGCCGATCTGGAACCAGTCGCTGTACACCCAGCGCGGCGGGGTCTGGTCGAGCAGGTTGCCGAGGCTGAGATGCTTGCGCTGGTTGAGCTCGAGCACGCGCTCATCGAGGTAACGGAGGTGGCTGCCGAGCAGGCAGATGCCGGGAGGGAAGCAGATCGAGCTCTGCAACAGATGCGGGAGGAACTCCGCGGTGTTCTGCTTCTCCATGGACCGGCCTCGGCGGGGGTGCCCTCGGTCGCACCATCCAGGGGGCGCGCCCGCCCTGGGAGAGCTGCGATCGTAGCAGGCAACCCGGCAAACTGCAAAGACTTCCCGAAGCTCGACGGCGCGCGGGGAAGCCGTGGATCGGAGGGATTCCGGCGTCGCGCGGCCACCCCCTCTGCAGTGTAACAGCGCCGCGCCGCGACGTCCCGTGCGGGCCTCCTTCACGCCCCGGAAGTGCCCGCCGCGGCCGGGCTCGCGGGCGTCGGCGGGAGCATTGGCGTTCTTCCGCGCGCTCTACTATGATAGGCGTTCGTTTGCGTCCCCTGCCGTCGGTTTCGTCGTGTGGGACGGAGAATCCCGTGTCCCCGGCGCGGCGCCTCGCGCGGCCGGTACGCGGCTTGCCACCCGCCGGGGGCCGAGCGGGGAGGTCCGAGGAGAGTCGTGCCGGTGTTCAAGCGTGTGCTCAGCCTGTCCGGGCTCGTGCTCGGCTGCGGACTCCTCTACCTCTTCGCGAGCGGCGCGTGGGTCGGGGCCTGGCGAGAGCCGCTGCTCGCTCCCCTGCAGCGTCCGGTGCTGGCGCTGCTGCCCCTGGCCGGCGCGCTCCTGCTGCTCTATCTGCACGCGGCCTGTGGGCTGTTCGGGGCCGCCCCGATCCGGCTGTTCAACTGGCTGTGCCTCGCCCTCTCGGTCGCCGCGGCCCTCAGCTGGATCGCGCTCCTGTACGTGTGGCAGCGCGGCGACCTCGCGGCCTGGGTGCTGCCGGTCTATGTCGTCGGCGCCGGCGAGGCGCTCGCCGGGCTGCTCTGCCTGCTCTGGGCCTGGCTGCAGGAGCAGCGCTCCGCGCGCCTGCTCGTCCCCGCCAGCCTGTGCCAGGCCCTCGCGCTCGGCCTGTTCGGCACCAGCCTCGCGCTGGGACTGGGGGGCTGATGGCGCTGCGCTACTGCGAGGTGTGCGGAGCCCTGATCCCCGCGAAGGAGGCGCGCCGCGCCGATGCTACCTTCGCGTTCATCTGTCCGCGCTGCTTCGAGAACCGCAAGGCGGTCGTCGCCTCGGGCTCCGACTCCGGGCTGGAGATGAAGCGCCAGGGCGCCCTCGGCGAGGACGTGAAGTTCGGCTGCATCGGCTGCAAGCGGCAGCTCCGGCGGAAACGGGTCGCGACCGCGAAGACGATCAAGTGTCCGAGCTGCGAGACGATGCAGACCCTGCATCCCGACGGCCGCACCGAGGCCCTGGCGTCGGGCCCGGTCGATCCCGGCGACGGGAGCTCGGCGCAGGTCGACGAGTACCTGGCGGGCGAGGATCTGCAGCTCGAGCTCGAGGAGTCGTCGGAGGAAGAGCGGCAGCCCCCGCCGGCCCCCTCCAGCGGGCGCACGAAGCAGGCGGTCGCGCGGCGCAAGGCGCCGACCCGGCGCGGGATCTCCTCGAAGCGCAAGGCCGCGCGCGCCGAGCCGACGCCGGCGCCCGAGAGTGAGGACCTTCCGCAGGAGTCCGCCCCCGAAGAGTCGAGCGACGCCGCGTTCGCTCCGCTTCCCCGGAGCCGGCGCTGGCCGCGCGTGCTCCTGATCATCGCCGTCGTGTTGCCACTCGCGCTCGCGGGCGCCCTGCTCGCGGGGACGTTGCCCGCCGACGGCTTCGCCCGGCAGGGCTCGCTCGGCGGCTGGATCGAGCGCTGCGAGCAGACGGTCGAGCGCGGCCTGACGCAGCTCGCCGAACGCGGGTGGCTCCGGCCGCCCGCCGACACCCTGGGTGGGACCGCCCCGCCCGCTGACACCCTGGCGCCCCATGATTGAGCCTTCCCTGGCGGCCCTCGCCGAGCAACACAGCCTCGAGCCCGGCGTCGCCGAACGCCTCCAAGCCTACGCCGAGCGGGTACGGGCGGCGCCGCACAACCTCGTCTCGCGGCACGACCGCGAGCGGGTGATCGAGCGCCACATCGCGGACTCGCTGGAGGGCTTGCAGGCCCTGCAGACGCTACCGCTGCTCGACCTCGGCTCCGGCGCGGGCTTTCCCGGTCTGGTGCTCGCCTGCTGCATCCCTCTCCTGCCGGTCACCCTGGTCGAGGCGAGCCAGCGCAAGGCGAGCTTCCTGCGCAAGACGGCGGAGGTTCTCGAGCTCGACCGCGTCAACGTGCTGAACGAGCGCACCGAGTCCCTGGGCCGCAAAGAGCTGCACCGCGAGGCCTACGGCCAGCTGAGCGCGCGGGCCCTCGCCCCGCTCGCCAGCCTGCTCGAGCTCGCGGCGCCCCTGACCCGGCTCAACGGGCTGCTGCTCGCGTGGAAGGGCAGCCGCGCGGACGACGAGCTGCTGCAGGCCCTGCCGGCCGCCGAGACCCTCGGCTGGGCGACGCAGGGGCGGGCGGCCTACCGGCTGGCGGACGGGATTCCGCGGGCGATCCTGCGGCTGGTCAAGCGCAAGCCGACGCCCGAGCGTTTCCCGCGCAAGCCGGGCAAGGCTGCGAAGTCACCGATCGGAAAATAAATTAATCGCGTGAGGATCTTTCCTCACCCAACGTCATCCCTATACACCCCGTAGTCTGTACGTATGGAATTCCGCTACGGGGAGCTCCAACAACGGAGGAAGACATGCCGAGAGTGCTGGGAATCGCGGTCGTTCTCGCGGCCCTGATGTTTCCGGCTGTCGCAGGTGACGACTTCATGGGGCAAGTGCCCCCTGCGGTCCAGGTCGGGGGGTGGCTGAACAAGGTCAATCCCTTGCTGGGAGAATCCCGCCCGATCCTCGAAGACCTGCGCGGCCAGGTGGTGCTGATCGAATTCTGGTCCACCACGTGAGGCCCGTGCGTGAGGTTGATTCCTCACCTCGTGGAGATCCATGAGAAATACGGTCCGCAAGGTTTGACTGTTCTCGCTCTGAGTGGCCAAGGACAAGGCACGCTCGAGCCGTTCGTGACCGAAAAGGCGATGCCCTACATGGTCGGCTACGGCGACCGCTCCCCCTACGGCGTGTCCGGCATCCCCGATGCCTACCTCGTCGGCGCCGACGGCACCGTCGTCTGGCAGGGCCATCCCTCGGGTCTGACGAACGCCACCATCGAGGCAGAGCTGGCCAAGGTCAACATGCTGCCCGACCTCGACTACTCGAAGGCCTTCAAGTCGATCCTGAAGGATCTGACCAAGGACAAGTACGGCAAGGCGATGGGGCGGCTCGAGAAGCTGCTCGAGAAGTCCGACGACGAGACCGATATCGATCACGCCAACCAGCTGGTCGAGTACATCAACGGCAAGGCGGCGGCCCTCCAGGCCGAGGCCGAAGCCCTCGCGTCGCAGGACAACTACTTCCTGGCCGCCCAGCGGCTGGAGTTCCTCGCCGACAACTTCGACGACATGGAGGCGGCCGAGACCGCCGAAGAGACCCTGGACGCCTGGAAGGACGACGACGCGATCGAAGATCTGATCGACGCGGGCGAGCTCTTCGAGATGGGCAAGGTCTTCAAGCGCGAGCGCCAGATGGAGAAGGCGGCGGCCGCCTTCGCCAAGGCGATCAAGAAGGCTCCCGACAGCCAGATCGCCGCGGCCGCGCAGGCTCAGCTCGAATCGATGCAGAACAGCATGCGCCGTTGACGGCGGGCTGATGCAGTGACCGGACCGGGGAGGGGCGACCCTCCCCGTGTTGTTTTGTTGATCGGGCACGAGAGTGTGTGACGGGCCCTCGGGTGCGATCAGCGTTTCCCCGGGATGATCCTCTGTGTGCTCAGCCAGATCAGGATAGAGGCCTGCACGGGTAGGGTGACGAGGTCGGCGGCCACGGTGACCGGCGTCGCCAGGAGGCGCACCACCAGCCCGACGCCGTCGGCCGACTCGCGTTCGTGTTCCGGTGGCCGCAGCTCCAGGAAGTTGCCCGCGGCCTGGACGCGGGTGTCGAGCTCGTCCGGCGGATGAGGCTCGCCGATGGGGCAGTGGGACACCAGGGCAAGCCAGGCCTGATCGGCCTTCCAACCCAAGGGCTTGCGCTGGCATTGAATCGCCGTCTGAGCGTTGCTACAATGTGATAACGTCGGTAGTAACGGAGGTGCAACATGATCAAGCAGCTTTCGAGGCATGGAAACAGCTTGGCGCTGGTGATTGACAAGGCGATCTTGAGCCTGCTGAAGATCGATGCAGGAACCCCTTTGGAGATTACCACCGATGGGAAGGCCCTCATCATCGTCCCCGTTCGGGAGTCCGCCGAAGACCGTGAGCGGATGCGCAAGTTCGAAGAGTCGTTGAGCCGCGTGAATGCGCGCCACGGAAAGGCGCTCAAGCGTCTGGCCGAGTGATCCGCCATGAAGCCAGAGTTCCTTAACCTTCGTGAAGTCCTCAGGGCACACGCGAACCAACTCGAACTCTACGGCGGCACTGAAGGTGTGCGGGATCTTGGACTATTGGAGTCGGCAATTGCGATGCCGCAAGCAGGAAGCTCCGACGCTTTCTTCCACGAAAATCTTCTTGAGCAAGCGGCCGCGTATATTTATCACATAACTCGGAATCACCCTTTCGTGGATGGGAATACTGACCTCCGCATAAGTTCCTAACCAAGGCACGAGAAGAACGAACGGAGGATCTTGCGGCGATTACGGAC
>JAUIEM010000184.1 GCA_030428695.1 bacterium | reverse complement strand
GCCCGCTGTGGATCGGCTGCTCCGGTCTGCGCGACGACCTGCGGGCGGCGACCCGGGTCGAGGGCGCACCGATCCTGGTCGATCAGCTCCGCTACCTCGACCGGGCGGTGACCGAATGGCGGCTCGGCAGCGGGGGCAGCGGCCAGGTCTTCGACCCCGACCTGCTGCTGCACCACCGGGTGTTCGATGGCATCCCGACCACCCTCAGCCTCAGCACGACGAACAGCCTCGGCTTCTCGGTGTTCTACGAGGACCACGGGGGCACCAACATCCCGCGCATCGACAGCTGGGTGAAGACTGGCATGTCGCGCGTGAACCAGATCGATGTCGAGCGCCGGGGGTCGTACAGTGGCCACTGACACCGGCGAGAGGGGCGGCGCGTCCGATCTGGTCTGGTCATCCTGGATCAAGTTCGATCCGTCGCGGGACGGGAGCGGCAGGATCGAGGATCCGCTCGACGAGGACGCCGCGCCGCCGAGCGAGGTCACCTGCGTCATCGAACAGGATCCCGCCCTCGACCCGATCGTCGCCTCGATCCAGAAGGGGGACCTGCGCTCGGCCCGCTCGAACCTCAAGGCCTTCCTCGAGCGTCAACCCGACCACCCCGGCGCGAGCAAGTGGCTCGGCCTGCTCCTGCGCCACGAAGGCGAGCGGGCTTCCCTCGAGCACATCCAGCGCTGGCGCGAGTCCGAGGGGGCGAGCTTCGAGGCCTGCTTCGAGTACGGCGACACCCTGCTCGAGTTCGGGCGCTATGAGGAGGCCGAGGCGAACTACCGACGGATGCTCGGCGCGCCGCCGCTGCTCGGCGCCCTGATGGAGATGGCGCAGGCCCGGGCCTTCCAGGGCAAGTCCTTCATCTCGCTGCTCGACGCGGCGTACTCGATCGACAGCGTGCGCACGCGGAGCTACCTCGCCCGCTTGTGGACCTTCCCGCGCGCGAGCGACGACGGAGAGTCCTGGGATGCGGCGACGGCGGCGAGCTATCTCGGCATCTCCGCGACGCTCGTCGCTGAGCTCGCCGATGACGGGCGCCTGCCGGCGATCGTCAGCGACGACGGCTGGCGCTTCGCCGAGAGCGGGCTCAGCGCCTTCGTCGACCTCTCGAGCCGCTACGGACTGCACCAGCCGCCGCTGGAGAAGAACCTCCCGGAGGCGCCGCCCGCGCCGGAGGAGGCGGCCTGGAGCGAGGATCTTCAGCCGGACAACACCGAGACGAGGGAGGGATGATGGGCAAGCGGCACAATCCGGGCTTCCTGGCGCTCGTCGAGGCCGCGCGCGCACGCGTAGAGGAGTGCAGCATCGACGAGCTCGCCGCTCTCTGCGCGGGCGCGGACGCCCCGACGCTGGTCGATGTGCGCGAGGAGAGCGAGTACGCGGCCGGGCGCATCCCCGGCGCGGTGCACCTCGGCAAGGGGATCCTCGAGCGGGACGTCGAGACGCGCTTTCCCGCGCGCGACCACGACCTCGTCCTGTACTGCGGCGGCGGGTACCGCTCGGCCCTGGCGGCGGAGAGCCTGCTCAAGCTCGGCTACACCCGGGTGCGCTCGGTCTGGGGCGGGATCCGGGGCTGGCGGGAAGCCGGCCATCCGGTCGAGTCCTGACGTGCGCACGTTCAAGTGGATCGGCCTCGGCTGTTTCGGCGTCGCGCTCCTGCTCGTCGCGGTCGGCTTCGCCCTGCCGACGTCCTACCTGGTCGAGGACAGCATCCTGATCGGTGCGCCGAGCGCCGCGATCCATCCCCACGTCAGCGACCTGCGCATGTGGGAGCCGTGGGCCGGGCGCCGCATCGCCGAGGACACCAGCCTGGTCCTCCTTTACGAAGGCCCATCCTCCGGGGTAGGGGCGCGGCGCACCTGGCGCAGCGAGGAGTCCGGCTCGGGCTCGATGGTGATCACCCGCAGCCACCCGGACAGCGGCGTGTGGCTCGACACCCTGCTCGAAGGCAGCCTGGAGGCCCAGACCTCGGTGCACTACGAGCGCACCCCCGAGGGCACGCGGGTCGTCTACCGGGAGCGCTGCGATGTCGGGATGCCGCCCGCCGGCGGCTTCCTGGTGCTCGTGATCGAGCCCGCCCTCGAGCGGCACTTCCAGGACGCCCTCGAGACCCTGCGCGCCCGGGTCCTCGCCGGGGCCGCGGACAGCAGCGGGGTCGGCGGGCCGTAGTGCGGCGGAGATCTCGTCCGCAGCTCGGGCGGGTTCACTCCTGAGGTGCATCCAACAGTCCGCGCCGACTCCCGTAGGCACTGTAGAGCCCCGATCCCAAGCCAGCGAGGGTGGCCGCGCATGAGCCCCGACGTAGCTTCCGCCCCGTTCCTCCCCGCACACCGTCGCCACGTCCTCGGCGCGCTGGGCCTGCTGGCGCTCACCCTGCCCCTGACGGCCGGGCCCGTGCGCTTCGTCGAGCCGGAGAAGCGCGTCGCGCTCGGCCGTGTCCAGGCCCTGGCGGTCGAGCTGGAACAGCCCGCGCGGGGGGACCTGGCCCTGACCCTCGAGGCCGCTCCCGCCGGGGTGGTCACCGTCGAGCCGGAGGCGGTGGTGCTCGGCGGGGCGCGGCGCGGGTACGTGTTCTTCACGCCGCTCGCCCCTGGGCGCTGCGAGCTCGTCGTGCGCGGCGCGCGGGGCGAGGCCCGCTGCGCGCTCGAGGTGGTCGCGGACCGCCTGCGACCCGGGGTCACGCTGCTGACTCCGGCGCGCGGCGCCAGCCTGTGGGGCGCGGTGCAGGTCTGTGCCCGGGCGCTGGACCTCGAGCCGGTCACGATGCGGCTGTTCGCCGACGACACCCTGCTCGCCGAGGGGCCGGGGCCGCTGCTCGAGGTCGCCTTCGACGCGTCGTCGATGCCCGGCACGCGGGCGCTGCGGGTCGAGGCGGTCGACGCCTCGGGGAACCGGGCCGAGCACGTGCGGCGGGTGCGCTGTGTGCGGCCCGCCGAAGGCGACCTCACCGTCGCCGGGGCGGAGCGCATCGCCGCGGTCGCGCCGCTGGGCGCGCTCGATCCGCAGCCGCCGACCTTGTACGAGGATGCCGACGGGAGGCGGCTGGCCGGCATCTTCTCCCAGGCCCAGATGGTGCAGCTGCGCTTCGAGGCCGCCGAAGAGCGCTCCTACCAGCTCCTCGGCCGGATGCGCGCGGATGTCTTCCACGCGTTCCCCAACGTCCGGGTGCACCTCGACGCCGCCGCGGTCGCCGCCGGCCCGGTGGCCGTCTCCGAGGGCCTGGGCCGGGTCGCCCTCGGCGGCAGCTTCGCGGTGTCCCCCGGGGAGCACGTGCTGACCGTCGTCTTCTACAACGACGCCTACGAGCCCGACACCCGGGAGGACCGCAACCTCCACGTCGAGCGCCTCGAGCTGTTGCGGCTCGGGCCGGGGGAGGGGGAGGTCGCGCGCCCGCTCAGCCTGCTGCTCAGCCCCGCGGACGGGGCGCTGCTCGGCGGTGCGGCGACGGTGACGGTGCTCGCCTACGACGACACCGCGGTGCGCGAGATCCGCCTGCTCTGCGACGGTGAAGAGCTCCTCCGGCGGCCGGGGGATCGGCTGCTGACCTCGGTCTCCCTGCCGCCGGGGGCGCACACCCTGCAGGCCGTCGCCTACGACCTCGCGGGCAACCCCGGCGAGAGCCATCCCGTGCGGGTCCGGCGCCTCCCCTGTGAGGGGGTGCCGGTCGCGCCCCAGGTGCGCTACGCCCTCGACGCGCTCGGGGCAGAGCGCCCGAGCGTCGCCCCCGCGGCCCCGGGCCGCTACGCCTGGGGGCTGTACGGCGAGACGCAGACGGTGTCCTTCGAGCTGCCCGTGCGCCACAGGGGCCGCTACGAGCTCGAGCTGCTCGCCCGCGCCGACCTGTTCGAGGGCGCGCCGCGGGCGCTGGTGATGGTCGATGGTGAAGAGCGGGGAGAGCTGACGGTGCCGAGCACGGGCTACGTCCGGCACGGGCCCCTCGCCCTCGAGCTCGAGCCGGGGAAGCGCACGCTGACCATCGCCCTGCGGGGAGACCGCTACGACCCGGAGACCGGCGGCGATCGCAACCTGTGGCTGGCGGGGCTCGCGCTGTGGCCGGCTGGCGAGGCGCATCCGCCGCGGCTGCGCTGGCTCGGGCTGGCGGAGGGCGACGCGCTGCGTGGGCCGACGCTGCTGTGCGCGGAGGTCTCCGACGAGAGCGAGGTCGCCTGCGTCGAGCTGCTGGTCGACGGCGCGCCGGTCGCCCGCAGCGGCGACGCGGGGCGGGTCGGCCTGTGGCTGCCCGCGGGGCTGGAGGGAGAACGCGCCCTCGAGCTGCGGGCCGTCGACCGCTACGGGAACGAGAGTCGCACCGCGCCCGTCCGGGTCCGCATCCTGCCCCCCGCAGAAGCGCTGAACCCGAGCGAGCGCGGGGTGCACCTGCTCCAGCGCCTCGGGGTCGGCTACAGCGAGGCCGCGCTGGTCGCGTTGTTGCGGCGCGGGGAGGCGGCCTGGCTGGACGCCCAGCTCGCGCCGGCGCCCGCGGCAGGGGAGCCCGTCGAGCTCCTGTTCTTCCCGCTCCTGCGCAACGACCCGAACAACGGCGCGGGCCTGCGCCTGGGTTGGCTGGCGCGGGCGGTGCTGACGCGCCAGGTGGTGCGCGAGCGCCTGACGGGTTTCCTCGAGGACCACTTCAACACCTGGCTCGGCAAGACCGACGCCTGGCGCGAGTGGTTCTCGCACCTCGGCCTGCGCGCCGCCGCCTTCGACGAGCTCGGCACCCTGCTCACCCTCAGCACCCTGTCGCCCGCGATGCTCGACTACCTCGACAACTCCGCCAACCGCGCCGGCGCCCTCAACGAGAACCTGGCCCGCGAGCTGCTCGAGCTGCACAGCCTCGGCGTCCGCGGAGGCTACAGCCAGCGTGACGTCGAAGAGGTCGCCCGGGTGCTCAGCGGGTGCACGACGACGCTGGCCTGGCCCTGGTTCGAGCTCGCCTTCTACGGGAACCGGCACGACGGGGGCGCCAAGCAGATCCTCGGCGTTCCCTTCCCCGCCGGCGCGGGCAGCGCCGAGCTCGGGCGGCTGTTCGCGGTGCTCGGCGCGCACCCGTCGACGCCGGAGCACTGGGCGCGCAAGCTCGTCCGCGGCCTGGTGAGCGACGAGCCTCCCGCGGCGCTGGTCGCGCGGCTGGCCGACGCGCTGGGGCGGGAGGGGAAGCTCGACGGGGCGGTGCGGGCGCTGGTCGAGGATCCGGTCTTCTTCGACCGGGCGCACGTCGGCACGAAGGTGAAGGATCCGCTCGCGCTGGTCATCGGCCTGCACCGCGTGCCGCTGACCGCGCTCGAGATCGAGAGCCTCGACGGCTGGCTGACCCGGCTCGGGCAGTCGCCGTTCGGCTGCCCGACACCGGACGGCTATCCGGACGAGGAGCAGGCCTGGCTGCACTCTTCGGCGCTGCTCGCCCGCTGGAGCTTCGCGGAGTTCGTCGCCGCACGCCTCGACCTCGACCGGCTGCTCGGTCGCTCCCGGGACGGTCTCGGCCTCGACCTCGCGCTCGACGACCTCAGCCTGGGGCTGCTCGGCCGGCCCCTGGCGCCGCGCAGCCGTGAGGCGGTGCGCGCGGCCTGCGCGGAGCTCGAGCTCGACGAGCCCGGCCTGCGGCGCGTGGCGCGGGCGATCCTGCTCACCCCGGACATGCAGAGGCACTGACATGCGCGATGGGATCGGACGGAGGGACTTCCTGGCGCGCGCCGCCAGCGTCGCGCTCGGCCTGTGCTGGACGGGGGCGCCGCTCGCGGCCGAGGAGCAGACCAACGGCAAGGTGCTCGTCTGCGTGTTCCTGCGCGGAGGCGCCGACGGGCTGAGCCTGCTCGTCCCGCACGAAGACCCGGACTACTACCGGCGCCGGCCGCGCATCGCGATCCCCCGGCCCGGCGCGGAGGGGGGCTGCCTGGACCTCGGCGAGGGTTTCGGCCTGCACCCGGCCCTCGCTCCCTGGCTTCCCCTCTACCGCGCCGGGCGGCTGGCGCCGATCCACGCGGTCGGCTACCCGGGCGCCGGCCGCAGCCACTTCGAGGAGCAGGACCGCTGGGAGACCGCCGGCGTCGCGCGGCCCCTCTACGACGGCTGGCTCAACCGGTTGCTCGCCAGCCGCGAAGGCCGCGGTCCGGTGCGCGCCCTCGGCTTCGGCCGCACCCTGCCGCGCATCCTCTCGGGGGAGGCGCCGGTCCAGATCATCGAGAGCCTCGGCTCGCTGTTGCTGCGGGATCCGCGCCTGGCGGACACCCTGCACGAGCTGTATCCCGGGGGCGATGGCGAGGCCTTGAGCCGGGCCGGGCAGGAGGCCCTCGCCGCGCTCGAGGTGCTCCGCGCGGTCGATCCGGAGGCCTACCGCCCGGCGCACGGCGCGACCTACCCCGCGACGCGTCTGGCCCGCGAGCTGCGGGAGACCGCACAGCTGATCAAGCACGACATCGGGCTCGAGGTCGTCGCGGCCGAGCTCGGCGGCTGGGACACCCACCAGGACCAGGGCGGGGCGGAGGGCGCCCTCGCCGGCCGCTGCGCCGAGCTCGCCGGCGCACTGGCGGCCTTCGCGGTCGACCTCGGTCCGCGGCTCGACGACGTGTGCGTGCTGGTCGTGTCCGAGTTTGGGCGCACCGCCGCCGAGAACGGCACCCGCGGCACCGACCACGGCCATGGCAACTGCGCGTTCGTGCTCGGCGGAAGCGTCGCGGGCGGTCGCCTGCTCGGCAGCTGGCCGGGGCTCGCGGATGCGCAGCTCAACGAGGGGCGCGAGCTGGCGAGCACGACGGACTTCCGGCAGGTGTACGCCGCCCTCCTGGAGGAGCACTGCGGCGCGGACGCCACGGCGTTGCTCGACGCCCATCCCCTTCGGCCCTTCTCGCTGCACGCCTGGTTCTGAGCGTGCTGGCCGGCTCTTTACACGAGGTTCACATCCATGCGCTACCGTCCCGCAACCAGAGCCGTCGGGAGAAGCGATGAGCGCTGAGACCATCGTCGTGATCGAGGACGAGCCGGACATCCTCGAGGTCCTGCAATACAACCTGAACCGCGAAGGGTACCGGGTCCGCTCCTGCAGGGACGGCCGGGACGGGCTCGACCTGGTACGCCAGAGCGACCCCGACCTCGTGCTCCTCGACCTGATGCTGCCGGGCCTCGACGGCATCGAGCTGTGCCGGCAGCTCAAGCAGGACCCGCTGACCCGCCCGGTGCCGGTGATCATGGTCACCGCGAAGGGCGAGGAGAGCGACGTCGTCCTCGGCCTCGGCATGGGCGCCGACGACTACGTGACCAAGCCCTTCAGCCCGCGCGAGCTGGTCGCCCGCGTCAAGGCGGTGCTGCGCCGCGGCAAGATGACCTCCAAGGAGGTGCACGGCGAGCGCATCGAGGTCGATGGGGTAGTCATCGACAAGAGCCGCCACGAGGTCCAGGTCGACGACAAGGTCGTCGATTTCACGGCCACCCAGCTGCGCCTTCTGCACTTCCTCGCCAGCCACCCCGGGCGCGTCTTTACCCGGGACCACCTGATCAGCCGGGTGATCGGCGAGGACGCGGTCGTGATCGACCGCAACATCGACGTGCACGTCCGGGCCGTGCGCAAGAAGCTCGGCAACCACCGCGACCTGATCGAGACGGTCCGCAGTGTCGGCTACCGCTTCCGGGATCGGCCCCGTCCGTGAGCCCCTCCGAAGAACGGGTCAGCTCCTCCTCGACCGAGATCCTGGTCCCCGAGAACGCCCAGAAGAGCCACTGGAGCCGCTGGCTGCCGGGCTCCCGCTTCCTGTGGCGGCTGTACGGCAGCTACGCGCTGCTGATCCTGTTCGCGACCGCCACGCTCGGCGTGCTGGTCGCGCGGCGCCTGGAGGAGGCGTCGCTGGCGGACTTCGAGCGCGAGCTCGACGACAAGGTCCACCTCTTCAGCGCGATCGCGGAGGCCGACCTGCGGGCGGGGATCACTCCGGGCCTGCAGGTCCGCACCGAGGCCCTCGGAGTCGCCAGCGGGACGCGGCTGACCCTGATCCTCGAGGACGGCACGGTCGTCGCGGACTCGGAGGCCGCTCCGACCTCGATGAACAGACACCGCTCCCGCCCGGAGGTCCTCGCAGCGGCGCAGACCGGCTACGGAGTCGCGGTACGCCACAGCGTGACCGTCGACCGCGAGCTGATGTACGTCGCCCGCCCGCTGTGCATCGACGGCGTGCTGGTCGCCTACGTGCGCTGCTCCAAGCCGATCTCGATCATCGCGAGCCGGGTCACCGAGCTGCGCAACCTCGTCGGTCTGGTCGCGGTCATCACCGCCTTCTTCGCCCTGGTGATCGGCTACGTGGTGTGGCGCCGCATCGCCAGGCCGCTGCTCGCCCTGTCGCGCGCGGCCGAGGCCTTCGCCGGCGGGGAGCTCTCCCACCCCGTGCGCCCCCCGCCTCTCGACGAGGTCGAGCATCTCGCCCGCACCTTCAACGACATGGCGGCCCAGCTCCGGGACCGCATGGAGATCATCACCACCGACCGGAACAAGCTGCTCGCGATCCTCGGCGGCATGGTCGAGGGGGTCATCGCCGTCGACCGCGATCATCGCGTCCTGCACATGAACGATGTCGCCGGGCGCTTGCTCGGCGTCGAGGCGGAGCCCAACCTCGGCCGCCCGATCTCCGAGGTGTGCGGGGTCGCCGAGCTGCGCAACGCGGTGGTGCACGCGCTGACCACCGGCCAGTACAGCGCCGAGCTGCGGATGTCCCACCGCATCCGCGAGCAGATCGTCAACCTGCGCGCGGCCGCGCTGCTCGACGCGGCGGGGCGCCGCGCCGGGGCGGTGCTCGTGCTGCACGACGTCACCGAGCTGCGCCAGCTGCCGGCGATGCGCCGTGACTTCGTCGCGAACGTCTCCCACGAGCTGAAGACGCCGATCACCGCGATCCGCGGGCTGGTCGAGACGCTGTTGGACGACGAGGCGATGCCGGCGGAGACGCGCGGCCGCTTCCTGACCAAGATCCAGAACCAGTCCCTGCGCCTGAGCACCCTGGTCAGCGACCTGCTCAGCCTGTCCCGCATCGAGTCGCAGGCCGACACCGAGCGCATCGAGCTCGACCTGCGCGTGCCGTACCGCAACGCCGCGGCGGCCCAGGTGCCGAACTTCGACCACATGGGGGTCACTCTGCGGGTCGAGGTGCCGCAGGAGCCGGTGCGGGTGATGGGAGACCCCGAGGGCCTGCGCCAGATCGCGAACAACCTGCTCGAGAACGCGCTGAACTACACGCCGGACGGGGGGCGGGTCGACCTGACCCTGGCGGTGGTCGACGGCCAGGCGCGGCTCGATGTCCGGGACTCCGGGATCGGCATCGCCCCGAAGCACCACGCCCGCATCTTCGAGCGCTTCTACCGCGCGGACAAGGCGCGCTCGCGTGAGCTCGGGGGGACGGGCCTCGGCTTGTCGATCGTCAAGCACCTCACCCTCGCCCACGGCGGCGAGGTCTCGGTCGAGAGCGAGCCCGGCAAGGGCAGCCTGTTCCGGGTGGTGATCCCGCTCCTCGTCCCCGAGGCCGAGCGCGCGGAGCCGCGTCCGGTGCGCAGCGCCAGCGGGGACTGACGGCCGGGCGCTGTTCGCCACGGGCGCACGGGCTACAATGCAAGAAGTGCTAGTCTGGAGGAAGGCCCGTGCCGATCTTCGAGTACCGTTGCGATCCCTGCGGCCATCAGTTCGAGACCCTGGTCCGCGGCGCCGAGACCCCCGCCTGCCCGACCTGCGCGAGCACCGCGTTGACCAAACAGCTCTCGCGCTTCACGGCGAGCAGCCGCGCGCCGGCTCCGCTGCCTGCGCCGGGCTCCTGCGGCACCTGCGGCGATCCGCGCGGCCCCGGCTCCTGCGCCCGCTGATCCAGGCTCAGCGCGGGATCGCGAGGCGCACGCGGTAGCCGGCCTTGCCGCCGGCGGGGCCGTGCACGTAGAGGGCGAAGCCCGTCACCTCGTGGCCGATGGCGCCGTCGACGAGGGGGCTGTCGCCGAGCACGATCTGCGCGCGGCCGGCCGCCACGGTCACGGTGAAGTCGAGCCTGCCGTCGCGCAGCGCGCTCGCGGCGGGCGGCTTCCGCTCCCGCCGGCCGTCCGGCTTCCAGCACTCGAGCGCCTGCAGGTAGCCGGCGCCGAAGTCCTGGAAGTTGACGCCGAGGCCGAGCCCGTGCGGGCCGGTCAGGTAGATCCCGAGCTCCGCGGCGCCGAAGTCGACCAGGCTGCCCTCGAGCCGGAAGCTCCCGCCGGAGACCTCCCGCCGCAGCGCGCCCATGCCGCCGCCGATCAGCACGTCGGGGTGGTCGCTGAGCGGGTCGAAGCCCCAGACGCTGCCGTCGCCGCTGGCGATCACCTCGTCCGTGCGCCACACCGGTCGGGCGGGCCCCCAGCGGGGCGGCGGGGCCGGCTCGACGACCGGCGCGGCCGGGGGTGTTTCGGGAGCCGCGGCGGGGGCGGCGCCGGTCGCGTCCCGGGCCATCCTCCAGGACGTCGGCTGCCAGGCGAGGACCCCGAGGGCGACGAGCATCGCGACCGCGAGCGCCGCCAGGCGGCCGTGCCGGAGCGGCTGGCGGAGCCGCACCACCGGCCCGAGCTCGAGCAGGTCCCCGGCGTCCACCTGGTCCCGCGCCTCCTCGAAGCTGCGCGGCGGCACCGCGGCCCCGCCAGGGAGCGCGTCCTCCCGCCCGCTCGCGACGAGCTCGGCCTCGACCGCGTCGAGCGCGGCGAGCAGCGCGGTGTGGCTGGCGTAGCGCCGCTCCGGGCGCTTCGCGAGCAGCCGGCGCAGCAGCGGCTGGAAGGCGCCGGGCAGGGTGGGGCGGTAGTGGTGGACGCGGCGCGGCCGGGCGTAGTTGTGCAGGAACAGCATGCCGGCGATGGTCGGCGCGGTGAACGGCAGGCTGCCGGCGAGCATCCGGTGGAGCAGCACGCCGAGGGAGTACATGTCGGTGCGGAAGTCGACGTCCGCCCCTGCGCCCTGCTCGGGGGACATGTACTCCGGCGTGCCGAGCGTCATGCCCTCGGCGGTCAGCCGGGTCACGGCCTGCACCGAGCGCGCCAGCCCGAAGTCGAGGAGCTTGATCGCGCCCGAGGCCCCGAGCATCACGTTGCCGGGCTTGACGTCCCGGTGCACGAGGCGGGCCTCGTCCCAGGCGTGCTCGAGGGCGAGGGTCAGGGCGCGCAGGATCGCGACGATCCGTCCGAAGGGCAGGGGCCCGCGCTCGATCGCCGCCTCGAGGCTCTCGCCGGGGACGTACTCCATCGCGAAGTAGAGCCGCCCCGTGGCCGCGTCGCGCCCGGCGGTCAGCACCTGGACGACGTGCCGGTGGTGGAGCGTCGCGAGCAGGCGCGCTTCGGACTCGAGCCGCCTGCAGAGCTCCTCGTCGTCGCCGTCGACCCGGATGACCTTGAGCGCGACCTTGCGCCGCAGCGACGCCTGGACCGCGAGGTAGACCGCGCCCATGCCGCCGGCGCCGAGCTTCTCGAGCAGGGTAAACTCCCCGAGCCGGGTCGGGCCGGCGCGCAGGCCGGGGGCCTCCTCGGGGGCGGTCGCGGTGGTCTCGAGGGTGTCTTCGCGCGTCATCGGTCCGTCCCTCCGAGGAGAGAAACGGAGCCGATGCCGCAGCGGTTCCGGCAGATCCGCGGCGGCAAGCGCACGCTACTCTGGCAGGGCGCCTTCGATCGCGCGGGTCAGCTCCCGATCGTCCGGAGCGGTCCGCGGGGAGTACCGTGCCAGCGGCACGCCGTCGCTGCCGACGAGGAACTTGTCGAAGTTCCAGCGGATCTTCCCGCGCATCCCCTCCGGGCTCTCTTCGGTCAGCCAGGTGTAGAGCGGGTGCTGGTCCCGGCCCTTGACCGCGATCTTCGCGAACACCGGGAAGGTGACCCCGTAGCTCGTCCGGCAGAAGTTCTGGATCTCTTCGTTGCTGCCCGGCTCCTGGCCCATGAAGTCGTTGGCAGGGAAGGCCAGCACCGTGAAGCCCCGCTCGCCGTAGGTCTCCTGGAGCTCCTGCAGGGCGGTGTACTGGCGGGTCAGCCCGCAGCGGCTGGCGACGTTGACGATCAAGAGGACCTTGCCCTCGTAGTCGCGCAGGTCGACCTCGTTGCCCTCGGCGTCGAGGACGGTGAAGTCGAGCGGACCGGTCGGGGCGTCCTCGCTGTCCTGGGCGCAGAGCAGCGCGGTGAGACAGAGGACGAGAGAAAGAGCGCGCATCGTGATCTCCTCGGTGGATGGCTGCCCGAAGCCTAGCCGATTTTTGAGCGGGCGTCTAGATTTTGTCGAGGTTCTGGGCTGCGCCACCCCCGCAGCCTCGTGCTTCGGACCGGCTCAGGGCTGCGCGAGATAGCGCTCGAGGCAAGTGTGCAGCGCCGCGTCCCGCAGGACGCTGACGTGGTCGCCGGCGAAGCGGGGGAAGTGCCGGGCGAGGCCCTTGCCGACGGCCCGCGCGGTCAGCCGCCGGGCGCGGATCGCCGGGCCGAGCTCGTTGCGGAAGTCCTTCCAGCCCCGCGCGCTGGTCAGCGCGTCGTAGAAGTTGATGAACTGCTGGGAGCCCTCGAGGTTCTCCCGTCCTTCGAGGAAGGGGACGAGCTTCTCGACCAGCTCGGCCATGTCGCCCTCGGTGTAGTCCTCGACCACGTCGCCGCGCTTCGCGAACACGAGGTCGACGCGCACCTGCCGCGGCAGCGCCACCCGGAGCAGCCCCTGGCGGGCCGTCAGCCGGGGCGCGTCCTCGTCGCCGAGGAACATCCCCGACTGCGCGCGCATGTCCTCGTAGCCGTCGGACATGAACGGCCGGGCCAGGGCCATCAGGAAGCCGTCGGAGGGCCCGCCGTAGCCGTGCCAGGGCGTGTCGATCGCGATGAAGTGGACCCTCGTGTAGCGCTGGATGCCGCGATCGCGCGCGCACTCGAGGTCGTTGAGCGCCTGGCGGGTGACGATGCCGCCCATGCTGTGGGCGATGATGCCGATCTCCGTGCCGTTCATGAAGCGCGGCAGCTTGCGCAGCTCGCCGGCCATGTCGAAGCCGTTCAGGCTCGTCCTGCGCCCGGAGTCGTCGTAGCACAGGGCGTACATCTGGAAGCCCTTGCCGCGGAAGTGGTCGACCAGCGGCTGCAGGCCCTTCGGGTCGCCGTTGATGCCGTGCACGAACAAGAGCGGCGTGCGCCCGCGGTCGAAGTCGTTGCGGAAGCGCCCGAGCGGATACAGCGCCGCCTTCCCGGACAGCAGCAGCTCGTCCTCGCGCAGGCGGGAGAGGTCGCAGGGCAGGAGCCGCCCGTTCAGCACGTCCCGACGCTCCCAGCCGTGGGCGGGGATCGGCAGCCGGCGGCGGTTGTGACGGCCGGTGGAGAGGACGATCGGATCGGCCACGTGCGTTCCTCGGTCAGGTGTTCCGTCTATTGTACCGCCCGCGCGCAGCCCGCGCCGTTCCCGGGCTATGGCTCGGCGGGATGGTCCCCGCGCGCGGTGCGACCCTTGCCGAACAGGATCTTCTGGATGCGCTCGAAGGTGTAGTGCTCGCCTTCGCCCGTCCCCGGGCACACCTTCTCGGTCTCGCGCCAGGCCCGCGGGCTGGCGATGTTCTTCTTCCAGAAGGGCCACTTCCGGCACTGGTCCGGGCGGCTCTCGTAGACCGTGCAGCGGTCATCCTCGCCGAGGAAGATGCAGTTCTCCTGCGGGCTGTCGGTCAGGGCGAGGCGCATGTTGACCAGGCGCACGTAGGTCTTGGTGAACTTCTGATGGTCCATCTTCAGATGCCGGGCGAGGCGCGCGATCTCGTGCTCGCCGACCCACACGTGGCCCGGCCCCTTGCAGCACAGCCCGCAGCCCGTGCAGCTGAAGTGCAGCCCGGACTCCTTGTACCAGACGTCGCGTTTGCGCTTGCGGCTCACGGTTGCTCTCCGAGGGGGAAGTGCGCGGCGAGGAACCCGTCGAGGCCGGCGGCGTCGAGCTCGCCGGCGAGCTGCGCGTCCTCGACCGCACGCAGGATGGTGGCGAGCCGGGGGCCGCGCGGGTAGCCGCGGGCCGCCAGCTTGCGGCCGTCGATCAGCTTCGGGGGAAAGAGCGCCGTCCGCGGCAGCGCCTCGAGCTCCCGCCGCCAGGCCCGCACCGGGCCGAAGCAGCGCTCCTCGACCCGGGCGCGCAAGGCCGCGAGGCGCAGGATCGTCGGGCCGAGGGGGGCGCGGAACAGCCGCCGCCGCGCAGGCCGACCCAGGGTCGCGAAGGCGCGCATCCGGGCGACTCCATCGATCAGGCCCGAGACGTCCGCCCGCAG
Source organism: bacterium (assembly GCA_030428695.1). Next base: position 4,675 of record JAUIEM010000184.1, on the reverse strand, counting down.
GCGGTTGCTCGCCCGCAGCCGGGCGAGCGCCCGCTCGGCCATCGCCGCGGAGATCTCGTCGCGCCGCGCCACGTCGAGCGGGCACAGACCGTCGAGGACCAGCCCCCAGCCCTCGGCGGGCGTGCGCTCGTCGAGCCGCGCCCAGGCGCCGAGGCTGGCGACCCGCTCGCCCCAGCCCGGGGCCGCCGCGACCTCGGGCAGCAGCGCCTCGAGCAAACCGAGCCGCGAGAGGAGCGCGAGGGCCCGCGCAGGATCGGCGCCGAGCCAGCAGCGCTCGAGCTCGGCGAGCACGCGCTCGGCCGCGACGCCGGCGACCTTCGGGGCGAGGGCGCGCAGGGCCCGGGCGGTCGCGGGCTCGAGGTCCAGCGAGAAGCGGCAGGCGAAGCGCACCGCGCGCAGCAGCCGCAGGTGGTCCTCGCCGAAGCGCTCGCGGGGGTCGCCGATCGCTCGCAGGACGCGGTCCTCGAGGTCGCGGCGGCCGCCGACGAGGTCGATGATCGCGTCGCTCTGCGGATGCTGGTAGAGCCCGTTGATGCTGAAGTCGCGGCGCCGGGCGTCGTCTTCGAGGCTGCCGAAGGTCACCGCGTCCGGGCGCCGGCCGTCGGAGTAGCTGCCGTCGCTGCGGAAGGTCGCGATCTCGAAGAAGTGGCCGGCCTGACGGACCAGCATCACGCCGAAGGCGGCGCCGACCTTGCGGGCCTTCGGGAAGAGCGCGCCGACCTGGGCGGGCAGGGCGGCGGTGGCGATGTCGACATCCTTGACCGGCCGGCCGAGCAGGCCGTCGCGGACGGCGCCCCCGGCGAAATAGGTCTCGTGCCCCGCGTCGAGGAGGCGCTGGGCGACCTTGCGGGCGGTCGGGAGGAGCGGTTGGGAAGATTTCGTCGAGGCCACGAGAACAATTTCCGGCGCGGGTGCGTCTATGTTTATAGCAGCGCCCCGCAGGCGTGGAAGCTTTGTGACGAACAGTTTACCGTCCGTGGCCGGCGCGGGTGCTACTCTACGGAGGACCCGCCTGGCGAGCGCGCCCGGAGCGCGCCATACTGGACGGCAGGCCGGGTGAGCAGGGGGAAGGAAGGGTGACGGACAGCGCGCGATCGCCGGCAGAGGTACAGTCCGACTCCCCGACCGTCGACCTGCGCACCATCCCCGCGGACGACAGCCCGACCCTGGTGCCGCCGAGCGACTCCGGGCTCGAGCACTCGCAGCTCAAGGCCGGCGACAGCTCGCACACCGCCCCGGGCTCCCGGCTCGGCAAGTACGAGCTGCACGAGATGGTCGGCCGCGGCGGCATGGGTGAGGTGTGGCGCGCGACCGACACCGAGCTGTCGCGCACCGTCGCGGTCAAGCGGCTGCCGTGGGCGAGCGGGGCCGACCTGACCCGGCTGCGGCGCGAGGCGCAGATCATCGGCAAGCTGCAGCATCCCCACATCGCGCCGCTCTACGACTTCCACACCGACCCGCCCTTCCTCGCGATGCAGTTCATCGACGGCGTCTCGATCGACCGCGCCCCCGGAGACCGCATCGCGGCCTTGCGGGACGCGGCCCGGGCCGTGCACTACGCCCACGAGCAGGGCATCCTGCACCGCGACGTCAAGCCCGCGAACATCATGGTCAGCCGGGAGGGTCAGGCCTTCGTCCTCGATTTCGGGCTGGCGCGGGAGGTCAAGGGCGACCTGACCGCGATCTCCCGCACCGGCGACCTGCTCGGCACGCCGAGCTACATGGCGCCCGAGCAGGCCAACGGCGAGACCGAGCGGATCGGTCCGCGCACCGACGTGTACGGCCTCGGCGGCACGCTCTACGCGATCCTGGCCGGGCGCGCACCCTTCAACGGCGCGACGACCTACTCGATCCTGAAGAAGGTGATCGAGCAGGATCCGCCGAGCCCGGGGGGCAACGCCGACCTGGTCACGATCGCGATGAAGTGCCTCGAGAAGGAACCGGCCAAGCGCTACGAGAGCGCCGCCGCGCTCGCCGACGACCTGCAGCGCTTCCTCGACAACGAGCCGATCCACGCCCGCCCGGCGTCGGCGATCTACCGCCTGCGCAAGCGCATCCAGCGCCGGCCGCTGGTCGCCCTGCTGCTGCTCCTGCTCGTGCTCGGCACCGGCTTCGAGCTCGCGACCCTGCTCTACAAGAACAACCAGCTCGAGCGCCAGGCCGCGGCCCTCGACGCGGCGAACCAGGATCTCGAGCAGCAGTACCGCAAGCTCGAGCGCGAGCGCGAACGGCTGTGGCTGCAGGGGCAGCTGCACGAGATCGCCCAGAAGCTCGGCCTGCACGAGGACGCCCTCGCCCGTCGCGACTCCGACCTCGGCGCGATCTACGCCGACCTGCGGGGCCTGGCCGAGCGCCTCGGCACGCTCGCCGAAGCGCATCCCGCCGAAGGCGCCGTGCGCTACCTGCGGGCCCGGGCCTACCTGCTGCTGCAGGAGGAGGCGCGGGCCGTCGAGGAGTTCGCGGCGGCGCTGGAGGGGAGCGAGGGCCACTGGCCGCACCTCGAGCCGCTCGCCTACTTCGGGCGGGCCGAGGCCCAGCTGCGGCTGGTCCAGGACCTGATGATGGAGGCGGCGGTCGAAGGCAGCGGCGTGGCCGATGAGATCAACCGCGTCGTCGAGCGCATGCTCGAGGACTTCCGCCTGGCCGGGGAAGGCGACCTGCCCGCCGTGCCGCGCACGGTGGCGGAGCTGTGGATCCAGTTCAACCGCCAGGAGCTGTTCGAGACGGTCGCCCGCGCGACCGAGCAGATCGCGAACGGCGGTCGCAGCGAGGCCTTCTACCTGCTGCGCGGCCTCGCCCGGCCGCTCGACGAGCGGCTGGACAGCATCGCCGACTTCGAGGCCTCCCTGCGCCTGCACTGGGCGCAGCCGCGCGTCCACTTCCTGCTCGGCAAGTACCTCGAGGACGCCAGCCCGGCGCCGCACTCGCGGCACGCCGAGCGGGCCCTGGCGAGCTACGGCGCGGCCATCCGGCTCAAGCCCGACTACTGGCTCGCCTACCACCGGCGCGGCCAGCTGCACCTCGACCGCGGCGCGGCCGCGCTCGCCCTCGCCGACTTCGACAGGGTGCGCTCGCTGAAGCCCGACTTCGCCGAGGCCCACTTCTACACCGCGCTCGCCCTGCGCGAGACCGGCCGCTGGGCCGACGCGGTCGAGGCCTTCGACCACGCGGTCGCCCTCAACGAGGCGTTCCACCTCGCGCGGGTCGAGTCGGCCCGGACGGAGATGCAGGTCTGCAACGAGCTGCTCGCCGAGCAGGGCAACACGGACACCGGAGGAGGCGCTGGAAAGGGCGAGCTCGACATGCTCTTCGCCGCGCTGGACGGCGTCGCGCAGGAGAAGATGCGGGCCGAGGTCCTCGCCGGCGCCGACTACCTCGCAAAGTCCGCTCCGGACGACCGCGACCGCTTCCAGCGCGTGCAGATGGCGGCCCGCAGCCGCGGGGGCGTGGTCGAGACGACGGCCGACGCGGCCCTCGAGGAGGCGGAGCGCGAGCTCGAAGACCGCGCGGCCTTCGGGCTGTTCGAGGAGCTGAAGGAGTTGTTCATGGGTCGTCCGCCCGCGCCGGAGGCGGTCGCGGGCTCGGCGTTCCCCGGGCCGCCCCCGCCCGAGGGCGCGGTGCAGACCGCGGCCGACGGGCAGGTCTACGGGCGGTTGTGGGAGAGCTTCGCCACGACCGGCTCCGCCGACCACACGGTCGACGCCGACGAGCTGACGGCGGTGATGCGCTGGGAGGTCGGCAAGGGCGAACAGCTGCTGCTGCAGCAGCGCCTGGGTGAGGCCCTCGAGGCGGCCCACGTCGCGCTCCAGCTCGACCTGCACGACCCCCGCGGCTACCTGCTGCTCGGCGACGTCCTGGTCTTCGAGGGCGAGCTGGACGCGGCCGAGGAGGCCTACACCCAGGCGCTGGCCTGCGGCGCCCCCGAGCTGCCTCTGCGGCGGCGCCGGGCGCTGGTGCGCTACGCCCTGCAGAGCGGGGAGGGGGCCTCCGAGGACACCGCCCACCTGCGCCGCCTGCAGGCGGAGAAGAGCCCCACCGGCGCCGAGGACGGCGACGCGCTGCCCGAGGCGGCGGCCGAGGTGCTGCGCACCCTCCGCGAGCAGCTCGAGGCGCGGGATGTAGAGCTCGATGCCGAGATTCTCCGGCTGCTCGAGCAGTAGCCGGGGTCCCGCCAGGAAAACCTTGCCGAATCGTAGAACTGTGCATAATACGCACAGCGAACGCCCTTTAACGGGAACCAAGGAGACGACGATGGACACCGCGACCGCGAACTACAAAGTCGCCGATATCAGCCTCGCCGAGTGGGGCCGCAAAGAGATCAAGATCGCCGAGAAGGAGATGCCCGGCCTGATGGCGCTGCGCGCCGAGTACGGCGCGAGCAAGCCCCTCGCGGGCGCCCGCGTCGCCGGCTGTCTGCACATGACCATCCAGACCGCGGTCCTGATCGAGACCCTGACCGAGCTCGGCGCCGAGGTGACCTGGACCAGCTGCAACATCTACTCGACCCAGGACCACGCCGCGGCCGCGATCGCCGTGACCGGCGTGCCCGTCTTCGCCTGGAAGGGCGAGACCGAGGAAGAGTACGACTGGTGCATCGAGCAGCAGCTGACCGCCTTCAAGGACGGCAAGGGTCCGAACATGATCCTCGACGACGGCGGTGACCTGACCCTCGTCG
>JAUIEM010000183.1 GCA_030428695.1 bacterium | reverse complement strand
CACGCGGTGTGAACGGCAGCTGGCCCATCGTGACCATCGAGGGTCCGTGTTTGACGATCTTCTCGACCTCACGGCGGATCTTCTCGAGGTCGACATCGAGGTTCTTCAACACGCTGGCCGCGACGCCGGAGCCTTCCTGGATCAAACCGAGCAGGATGTGCTCCGTGCCGATGTACTCGTGATTGAGCCGCTGCGCTTCCTGGCGCGCGATGCTCATCACCTTCCGGGCGCGGTCTGTAAAACGGTCAAACATTGATTCGTACGCTTCTCATCTTCCGGTGTTGACGGGACGGGGAGCTCAGGTGACCGACGCGAGCTTGTCGCGGATCAGGTTGGCCCGAACGATATCGCGCTCCGGCGTTTCGAGCTTTCTCGCTTCCAGCTTCTGCAAATGCCCGGGCTGAATCAAGACAAAAAGCTCGTTGACGAGAGTGGTCTCGATGTCAGGAATCAGGCCGGTGTGAATGCCGAGACGGACCGCGCTGAGCAGGTCCATCGTCTCCTCGGAATCGATCAGGCGCGCGGCCTTCAGGATGCCGAGCGCGCGCCAGACCCGATCGGCCAGGGTGACGCTCTTCTCTTTGATCAGGTTCTTCCGCACGTCGCGCTCGTAGTCGATGATCTGGCTGACGAGATCGCGGACGATACCGAGGATCTCGGCCTCGGAACGCCCGAGCGTGACCTGGTTGGAGATCTGGTAGAAGTCGCCGAGCGGGTGCGTACCCTCGCCGTACAGCCCGCGCACCGCGTGCTGCCGCTGCTGCACCGAGACGAACACCTTCTCGATCTGCTTGGTCATCGCCAGGGCGGGCAGGTGCAGCATCACCGACACCCGGACGCCGGTGCCGACGTTGCTCGGGCAGGCGGTCAGGTAGCCGAAGTCGGAGGAGAAGGCGTAGGCGACGTCGTTCTCGAGGGCGTCGTCGATGCGGTCGATCTGCTCCCAGGCCTCGTCGAAGTTCAGGCCCGAGCGGATCACCTGCAGCCGCAGATGGTCTTCCTCGTTGACCAGGATGCTGACCCGTCCCTGGTCGTCGAAGGCGACCCCGCGGTCGCCGTCGGAGCTCGCGTGGTCTTTGCTGATCAGGTGCTTCTCGACCAGGCACAGCCGATCGACCGGGCTGAGCTCGCACAGGTTCTGGTACTCGAGGCGCTCGCCGAAGCGCTTGCGGATCGCCTCGGCCAGGCCGCGCTCGATCGCGGTGCGCTGCTCGGGGCTGGTGCGGGAGAGGAAAGGCTGGTCGTCGAGGTTGCGCGCCAGGCGGATGCGCGTGCTGATCACGATGTCGGACTCCGGTCCCTCGCCGGACAACCACTCTCCGCAACGGTTCATCTCGCTCACGCTTCGGCCTCGCTCAGCGCCTTGATCTCGTCCCGGATCTCGGCCGCGCGCTCGTACTCTTCGAGAGCGACGGCCTTCTGCAGGTCGGTCTTCAACAGCTCGATGCGCTTCTGGCGCTCGACGCGCGCGCCGCGGTGTCGCGGGATCTTCCCGGTGTGGCTGGTCGCGCCGCTGTGGAGCTTCTCGAGCAGGCCGAGCAGCTTCGGCTTGAAGTGCTCGTAGTCGAGGGAGCAGCCGAGCCGCGCCTGGGATTTGAACTCCTCGTAGGACATGCCGCATTTCGGGCAGTTGCTCGGCGCTTCCTCGAGCTCGCCCTTGATGCTGACCAGGCCGCCCAGGGCCTCGGCGATGCTGACCTCCTGGGTCTTGAACGCGGAGGTCTCTTTCTCCTTGTAGCAGCCATCGCAGAGATGCGTCTCGCGCTTCTTGGAGTTGACGATGTTCGTCACATGGACTGTCGCTGCATTCTGTCCGCAGGATTCACACAGCACGGCTCGCCCTCGCGCTTCGCCAGCCGCCGACTCTAGCAGGCCCGCCTGGAGAATGCAAGATCGACGAAGCGCCACGGGGGCCGCGTGCCAGGCGACCCGGGACGCCATCGGCGGGGCTGCCCTCGAAGCCATTGATCGGCGACGTTCGGCGTCTACAATGCACGCTGGCAGAGCCCGATGGTCCCGATGTCCCCCGAGCCCGAGCTTCCTCCTCCCGCGTCCCGCCCGCGCCACGTCGCCATCATCATGGATGGCAACGGCCGCTGGGCCCGTCGCCGTGGCCTGACCCGTCTCGACGGGCATCGCCGGGGCGCGGACGTGGTGCGCGAGATCACCACCTACGCCCGTGAGCTCGGCATCGGCTACCTGACGCTGTACTCCTTCTCCGCCCAGAACTGGCGCCGGCCGCCGGCCGAGGTCGCCGGGCTGATGCGGCTGCTCGAGGAGTACTGCGCCAAGGAGCGGCCGACGCTGATGAAGAACGGCATCCGGCTCGGCGTGATCGGCAGCCTCGAGCGGCTCCCTTCTTCGACGCGCACGGCCGTCCGCGAGCTGTGCGAAGCGACCGCCGACAACCCCGACATGCTGCTGACGCTCGCCCTCGACTACGGCGGGCGCGAGGAGCTGCTGAAGGCCTTCCGGAGCCTCGCGGAAGCCGTTGCGCGCGGCGATCTGACACCCGCGCAGGTCAACGAGCAGCGGGTCAGCGCCGCGCTCGACACCGGGACCATGCCCGATCCCGACCTGGTGATCCGCACCTCGGGAGAGCATCGGGTGTCGAACTTCCTGCTCTGGCAGATCGCCTACGCCGAGCTGTGCTTCACCGACGTCGCCTGGCCCGACTTCACGCGCGCCGACTTCGCCTCCGCCCTCTGCGAGTACGCGGGCCGCGAGCGCCGTTTCGGCGCGACGTCGCCGCTCTCCACGGAGGAAACATGCGCTGGTTGACCGTCTTCGGCCTGCTCCTCGGGCTCGCCCTGCTGGTGCTGCCCCTGAGCTGCGGCGACACGGTGCCGACCAACGGCCACCGCCCGCCGCCTCCGCCGCCGCCTCTCGAGCCCCGCGCGGGGATGAGCTTCCGGGGGGACAAGGCCTTCGCGCACGTGGTCAAGGTGGTCGGCTTCGGGGCGCGACCGACCGGCTCGATGGGGCTCGCCGGCGCGCGTGACTACATCCTCGCGCAGCTCGACTCGACCGGCGTCGAGGTCGAGCTCGACTTTTTCGACGCGAAGTATCCGCGGGGGCAGCGCGCCGGCATCAACATCATCGCGACCGTCCCCGGCGCGCGCGAAGAGGTGCTGGTGATCGGGGTGCACTACGACACCAAGGATCTGCCGGACTTCGTCGGCGCGAACGACAGCGCGAGCATGTGCGGGTTGATCATCGAGCTCGCCTGGCAGCTGATGCAGCGGGAGGAGCCCCCGCCGCTGACGATCAGGCTCGTGCTGTTCGACGCCGAGGAGGCCGAGGTCGACTGGAATCCGCCGTTCGACGGCCTGCTCGGCTCGACCCACCTGGCCGAGACGTGATCGCCGACCTGATCGGCGACAAGGATCTCGGCCTCAAGCGCGAGCTGAACTCGACCGACTGGCTGCTCGCCTTCTTCGAGCGGCGGGCGCTCGAGCTCGGCTATGAGAATCTGTTCAGCGGCAGCGCCTCCCGCGTCGACGACGACCACATCCCCTTCCTGCAACGGGGCGTGCCGGCGGTCGACCTGATCGACTTCGACTATGGGCCGGACAACGAACACTGGCACACGTCCGACGACAACCTCAAGAACGTCTCCGCCGAGAGCATCGCGATCATCGGAGACCTGCTGCTCGAGTCGATCGATCCGCTGTGCGAGGAGCTGAAGAAGCGCGGCCGCTAGCCAGGCCTCCTTCAGAACGTAGGCCCTGTCAGCGAAGGCGCGCCCGCGCGCCGGAAGTGCCCGAGGCACACGCCGTGGCCCTGCTCCCGCAGGAAGTCGTAGAAGTCGCGCAGGCGCAGGAGGTGCGCCCGCAGCCAGCGGAAGTACGAGACCTCGACCGGCAGCCCGGGCAGGAAGCTCTTCAGGTAGGCGCGGGCGAGGCGCATCGTCTCCCCCCGCGGGATCTCCGTCAGCTCGAGGGCGTGCAGGCGCTCCGTCAGGGAGGCGACCTGGCCGGCGTCGTAGACGCAGTTTTCCGCGGCCTTGCCGAGCGCCTCGTACAGCGCGGGCTCCGCGTCGTAGAAGGTCGGCTCGCGGTCGGCGAGGAAGTCCTCGGCGTAGCTCGGGCTGACCGAGGCGAGCACCAGCCGGACGTGGGAGATCCACTCCTCGTCGGGGAGCTTGACCAGGTCGAGCAGCACCTTCTCCCGCACGGCACGCGGCTGCTCGACCAGCCAGTCGGCCGTCGGCTCGGCCCAGGTGCGGGGATCCTGCCGCAGGCGCAGGGGGAGCGCGGCGGCCGGCAGCTCGCGTTGGTCGGCGAGCAGGACCTGGTCCGCCCCGGACAGGTGGTAGCGCCCCGCGGCCAGGGCGCGGGCGAGGGCGTCGGCTCCCTGCGCCTCCGCCAGCCGCAACAGGTCGTAGCGGGCGCTGTCGATCGCGGTCAGGGTCACCCAGTGCACGAGCGTTTCCATCGGTTCCTCCCGGTCTCTCGCAGACCGTGACAGATGGTATGCAAAACGTGTACAGGATGTCAACGGGAAAGGGCTGCTAGCTCAGAGCAGGGCGTTGAGGTCCGCGAACAGGGCCTCGAAGCGGTCGAGGGCTTCCCCGCATCCCTTCAGCCCCTTGAGCAGCTTCGGGCGCCGCTCGAGCAGGATGGTCGCCGGAGCGAGCCGGTCGAACAGCGTGTCGGGATCGCTGCTGCGCAGCGCGTCCCGGGCGTAGCCCGCGATGCCGGCCGGGCGCTGGCAGTCGGCGACCTTGAGCTTCTTCTTCTTGGTCAGCCCGAAGGCCTTGTTGACCAGCAGGAAGAACAGCTCCTTGCCGAGCATGTCCTCGACGCTCGACTCCGCCTGGCCGGTGTACATGCTCGCCGCGAAGATGCGGTTCTGCTTGAGGGCCCGCGCCCCGCACACGCTGACGACGTCCATCTCCCCCGGGAAGTCGCTGAACACCGCGACGTCCCGGCTGTTGCGGTCGAGCAGGGCGAGGAAGGCCGGCACCCGCTCGACGCTGCCGAGCGGGCAGATGCGCCAGCGCGGATCGAGCCCCTGGCGGTCGCGGTAGGCGAGCTCGAGCGCCAGCGCCCGGAAGTAGACCAGCTCGGCGGCGGACTGCACGAGCAGCGTGTGCTCGCGGATCGCCAGGCTGCGCACGATCTCGTAGCCGAGGGCGCCCTGCAGCGGAAACAGGGTGTCCGCGTCGCTGCTGAGCGCGTCGCCGTGGACCTTGGTGCCGTGCACGCGCACGCCGCTCTCGTCGCGTTCGATCACATCCTCGACCGTGCGGGTGCAGCGCAGGTTGTCGGCCGGGACCATGAACGGCGAGTGGGTGCTGTAGATCACCTGCTGATGAGGCAGCAGCCGCTGGCGGATGAAGCGGAGCAGGTCGCGCTGCCCCTTGGCGTGCAGGCTCAGGCCCGGCTCGTCGAGCAGCAGCACCACGCGCTCCCCGTTGCTGCGTCGGAACTGGGAGAACAGCACGAGGAAGGAGAAGAACCACACGAAGCCCGAGCTGCGGTCGCCGAAGGAGACGCTGATCTCGTGGTCGGGGTTGTAGATGCGGGTGCGCAGGATGCGCCCGCTGTCGTACGGCGCCGGGTCGCCGGGCTGGCCGACGTCGAGGCGGAACTTGACCTGCAGCCGCGGGTTCTGGGTCCAGTACTGGAACAGCTCCTTGGAGATGCGGCTCGAGGCCGACTCCAGGCGCGACAAGAGGGGCTCGAACTGGTTGATGCGCAGGAGCGTGTCGAGGGAGATGCCGGCGAGGGCCAGGAAGGCGAGGAAGACCTTGTCCTCCGGCGTCTGCTGGCGCTGCTCGCGGCGCTGGGCGAGGGCCTCGAGCTGCACCTGGCCGGGCATGCAATGGTAGGAGGAGAAGTAGAGGAAGGTCGGGGCGCGGTGGCTGAGGATGTCGATCGCCGCCGCGACCGCCGAGCCGTCCTCGAACTGCGCGTGCAGGGTGTCGAGCAGCAGCTGCTGGCGCTCCGACAGCCCCTCCTCCTGCTCCTCGAGGAAGCCGACGAGGCGCTTGACCGAGGCGAGCGCGGCGACCTCTTCGAGCTCGAGCTCGTCGAGCTCGGAGTGCTCGAGCACATGCCGGAAGGCGGCGAGCCGGTCGACCTTGACCGCCCACAGCTGCGAGCCCGCGTAGTCGCGGGTGATCGCGATCTGGTCGCTGAGCAGGGCGTTCGGACCCAGCCGCTCCTCGACCGCGGCGATGTCATCCCGCTCGAGCCGCCAGACCGTGCGGACGACGACGGCCTCGGCATCGGCGTGGCGCGCGTCGTAGTCGAGCAGGTAGCGGCGCGGGTAGTCCTCGTCGACCCGCAGGGCGGCGTCGTGCATGTCGTGGGGGTTGACGCGGTAGAGGGCCTGCAGCAGGGCGGTCTTGCCGGACTCGTTCTTGCCGACCAGGCAGGTCAGGTTGTCGAGGCTGAACTCGTTGGAGTCCTCGACGCAGCGGAAGTTGGTGACCTGGGCTGTGATCAGACGCATGCGGACCTCCTCCGGAGAAGCATCATCCGGGATCGTTCGGCCCGACACAAGCCGCAGGCCGGCGCGGCGCGCCGCGCTTCCGCTGCCGTCGGTCTTCGCCGAAGGGAGGCGAAGCCGCAACAGGAAGAGTTGTACAAATCAGATCCGCCAGTACTCCCGCTGGTGGGCGAGGCAGGCGCGCAGCACCGCCTCCCCCTCCGGCCGCGCTCCCCGCGGGGTCGGCGCGGTCTCACCAGCGAGGACCTGCACGCAGGCGCGGGCGCTGGAGGCGAGGCCGGCGAGGTCGTAGCCCCCCTCGAGCACGAGCACCAGTCGGCCGCCGCACAGCTCCTCGGCGAGGGCGTCGAGCTCGCCGCACATCGCGGCGAAGCCGTCGGCGCTGACCAGCATGTCGCCGAGGGGGTCGTCCAGATGCGGGTCGTAGCCCGCCGAGACCAGGATCAGCTCGGGCTTGAAGCTCTCGACCACCGGCCGCAGCAGCTCGCGGAAGAACAGCCCGTAGTCGCCGTCGCCCAGCCGCGGGGGCAGGGGCACGTTGACCGTGTAGCCCTGGCCGTCGCCGTGGCCGTGCTCGCGGAGGGAGCCGGTGCCGGGGTAGAAGGGGAAGCGGTGGGTGCTGAAGAACAGCACCTCCGGGATGCTCTCGAACAGGTGCTGGGTGCCGTTGCCGTGGTGGATGTCCCAGTCGACCACCAGCACCCGCTCGAGGCCGAGGGCGGCGCGGGCGTGGGCGGCGGCGACCGCGACGTTGTTGAACACGCAGAAGCCCATCGCCCGCACCCGCTCGGCGTGGTGCCCCGGCGGCCGCACCAGGGCGAAGGCCCGCTCCGCCTCGCCGCGCACCACCGCCTCGGTCGCCTGGACCGCCGCGCCGGCCGCGAGGCAGGCCGCCTCGACGCTGCGGACGGAGAGCGCGGTGTCGCCGTCGACCAGCGCCCGCTTGCCGCGTACCGCTTCGATCGACGCGATGTGCTCCTCGGGGTGGACGCGCAGCAGCAGCTCGGGGGCGATCTCCGCCGCCGCCTGCCAGCGCGTCCCGGCCACGGGCCGCTCGCGCAGGGCGCTGACGATCGCGGAGAGCCGCTCGGGACGTTCGGGATGGCCGGGACCCGGCCGGTGCTCGAGCATGCGCTCGTCGTACACCAGCAGCGTGTCCCGCGGCATCTCAGCCGTCCTCGCCCGCGCCGACCTCGCTCGGCAGCGCGAGGCGCAGGCTGAGCTCCTCGAGCTGGTCCGGCTCGAGGCGGGCGGGGGAGCCGTCGCAGGGGAAGCGGCCGTTCGAGGCGTTCGGAAAGGCGATCGCCTCGCGGATGTTGGTCTCGCCGAGCATCGTCATCGCGAGGTTGTCCAGGCCGAGAGCGATGCCGCCGTGGGGCGGCGCGCCGAAGGCGAGGGCGTCGAGCAGGAAGCCGAAGCGCTCCTGGGCCGCGTCCTCGGGGATGCCGCAGATGTCCATGATCTCGAGCTGCAGCTTCGGATCGTGGACGCGGATGCTCCCGCTGCCGATCTCGACCCCGTTCATCACGACATCGTAGAGGGTCGCGATCACCGCGCCGGGGTCCTCGCGCATCGTGCCGATGAACTCCTTGCGCGGCTGGGAGAACATGTGGTGCATCGCGGTCCAGCCGCCGTCGATCTCCTCGAACAGCGGGAAGTCGACCACCCACAACAGCTTCCAGACATCGCCCGGGCGCAGGTCGAGGAAGTCGCCGACCGCGTTGCGCAGGTTGCCGACCGCCTTGTTCGCGATGCTCGGCTTGTCGGTGACGAAGCACAACAGGTCGCCGTCCTCGAGGCCGACCCGCTCGACGATCGCGGCGACGGCGTCCGCCGGGATGTGCTTGGCCGCGCCGGTCGCGAAGGCGCCGTCCTTGTACTTGGCGGTGAACAGGCCCTTGGCGCCGTTGTGCCGGACGACCTTCTCGAACTTCTTGAGCTGCTTCTTCTTGACGCCCGCGGCGCCGCCGGGGATGCGCATCGCCTTGCTGATGCGGCCCTCGGCCTGGGCGTTGGCGAGCAGCTCGAGGGGCGAGCCGGTCAGGAGATCCTGCAGCTCGCAGAGCTCGAGCCCGAAGCGCAGGTCGGGTTTGTCGATGCCCCAGCGCCGGATGCACTCGGCGTAGGAGTAGCGGGGGAAGGGGGTCTCGACTTCGATGCCGAAGACGTCCTTGGCGACCCGCGACAGGAAGCGCTCGACCACGCCGAAGACGTCATCCTGCTCGACGAAGCTCATCTCGAGGTCGATCTGGGTGAAGACCAGCTGCCGCTCGCGGCGCGCATCCTCATCGCGGAAACACCGCGCCATCTGGTAGTAGCGGTCGTAGCCGGAGACCATCAGGAGCTGCTTGTAGATCTGCGGGCTCTGGGGCAGGGCGTAGAATTCACCGGGGTAGATGCGGCTCGGCACGACGAAGTCGCGGCTGCCCTCGGGGGTGCTGCGCATCATCAGCGGCGTCTCGAGCTCGATGAAGCGGTCGTCGCGCAGGGAGGCGCGCACGGCCTCGACGATCTCGTAGCGGGCGATCATCCTCTTCTGCATGTCCGGCCGGCGCAGGTCGAGGAAGCGGTACTTCAGGCGCACGTCCTCGCCGGCGAGCTCGTCTTCCTTGGCCCGGATCTCGAAGGGCAGGTCGCGGCAGGTGTTCAGGAGCTCGGCCTCGCGGCAGGCGACCTCGATCGCCCCGGTCGCGAGCTTGTCGTTGACCATGCCGTCCGGACGCGGGCCGACGGTGCCGTCGATGCGCAGCACGGACTCGCGGTGCAGGCCGCGCAGCTGCTCGTACAGCTCGAGCTGGCTCTCGTACTCGATCCGCACCTGGGTCAGGCCGTAGCGGTCGCGGAGGTCGATGTAGAGTCCGCCCTTCTTCTGGTCGCGCAGCGCGTGCACCCAGCCGCACAGGGTCACATCGGAGCCGACGTCGCTCGCGCGCAGCTCTCCACAGGTATGGGTTCGCAACATCCGGGATTCCTCCGTCTGTAAGGGGCTGTCGAGAAACTACGCGAGCACCGAGGGCGCGGATGCATGTGCAAGTCTGGTGCCTGGCGAGTGACGCATACCTGTGTTATTCGGAGTGAGGCAGGTGCCAGACTTGTGCATGCAGGCGGGCCCGAATGCCGTGTAGTTTCTTGACAGTCCCGATGGGGTCGAGAGCCTACCAAGTCGTCCGGGGCTTGTCTCGGAACGTTCGGGAGAATTCTCGGGAAGCCGCCCCGGGCGCGCCGTGCGGGGGGCACGCCCCGGCTTCGGGCTCAAGCGGAGGCGGAATCGCCCGGGGCGACGAACGTCCCCTTCCCCTGCACGCCGACCACCACGCCGTCGGCCCGCAGCCGGTTGAACGCGGCGACGACCCGGCAGAGAGGGGCGCCGAGCCGCGCCGCGAGCGTCTTCGTGCCGGGCAGCTTCGCCCCGGGCTGGAGACGGCCTTCCCGGACCTCCGTCTCCACCCAGCCGACGAGCTCCTCGGTGGTATGGAGCCCGGCCACGCGCCCGAGGTCGAGCGGAGAACCGGCGCCGAGCCAGTCCTCGACGCCCTGCCAGCCAGCGTCGCGGTAGCAGCGCTCCGGATGGGTCGGAATGTCCGGTGGACGGGGTGGCTTGCCCGGGATCCCCGCGGTGGCCCAGCGCATCCACTCGCGGGCTCCGTCCAGGCCCAGCGAGCGGGCGAAGCTCCGCGCTTCCTCGAATGGCCGCCAGACCCCGCGAGCCGAGCGCGGCCGGGGGAGCGCGAGGAAGTCGCCGAAGCCGCGCCAGCCCTGGTTCTTGTAGACCTTGTCAGGCTGGCTGGGGATGTCGAAAGGGCGCTCCCCACAGCCGTCGATCCGGCCGGTGCAGAACCTCTTCCAGTCGTCGGACCTGACGAAACCGAGGGAGCGAGCGAACGCACGCGCCTCCTCGAAAGGTCGCCACTTCCGGCACGCCGGGTGCGCCCGCGTGGCCTCGGGGGCGTAGCTCGCGCCGAGGAAGTCCGCCCATGAGGTCCAGCCGCGACCCCGGTAGTGGGCGCGCGGCTGGACGGGGAGGCGCGGCGGGCGCGGCCGGTCTGGCAGCTCGCCGTGGCAGCA
Organism: bacterium; assembly: GCA_030428695.1. Next base: position 8,384 of record JAUIEM010000183.1, on the reverse strand, counting down.
GGCCAGCCACTCCTTGCGTGAGCGCAGCCCGAGTGTCCGGGCGACGGCCCGTGCCTCATCGAAGGGGAGGAAGGGAAGCCGCTCCGGGACGCCGAGGAAGTCCGGCCACGAGGTCCAGCCACGCTCCCGGTAGAAGTTCTCGGGCTGGGAGGGGATGTCCTTCGGCCGGGGCTCACACCCTGGTCGCTTGCCGTGTGCGTACGCGCGCCACTGCCGCTTCGAGCGCAGTCCGAGCGTGCGGACGTAGTGGCGGGCGTCCTCGAAGCGACGGAAGGCGTAGCCGAGGAAGTCCGGCCAGGACACCCAGCCGAAGTCCGCGTAGACCCTGTCCGGGGACGCGGGGAGCAGGAGCCCGTCCGGCACCTCCTCCAGGTGTTCGCGGACCCAGACCTGCCAGGCTCGCGCGCTGTCCAGGCCGAGCGTCCGGGCGAAGGCCCGCGCCTGCTCGAGCGGCGAATAGTGTCGGGCGCGGTTGTCGGTGCGACCGGCCCCGAGGAAGTCCGCCATCCCCCGCCAGAGCGGCCCGCCGTAGGCGGCGTAGACCGTGACCGGGATGTCCTTCGGCCGCGCGGGCAGGTCAGGCCGTTTCCCGGCACAGTAGTCCTTCCACTCGGCGTGGCTCTGCAAGCCGAGGGAGCGAGCGAAGGTCCGGGCCTTCTCGAACGGTCGCCAGCGCTTGCTCGGCCGGCCGACGCCACCGCTGCCGAGCCAGTCCGCCCAGCCCTTCCACCACCCCGCGTAGCTCTCCGAGGGGTGGACGGGGACGCCGAAGGCGTGCGGCCCGCGGCGGCCACGCAGATAGCAGCGCCAGGCGTCGAGGTCGTGCAGACCGCGCGCGCGGATCGCGTGGCGTGCCTTCTTCGGTGGCAGGAAGCCCGCGTGCACGAACTGGTGGGAGCCGAGCCAGTCGCGCATGCCTTGCCAGTCCCCGCGGTACGCGACGCGCGGATCGCGCGGAATCCCGGCGGGCAGCAGGCCGAGCACGTCGCGCAGCTCTCCGCGCTTGTAGGCATGCCACTGGCGGGTGTGGCGCAGGCCGAGGTTGCGGACGAAGGCACGGGCCATGTCGAAGCTCCAGCGGTCGGCTCTTCTGGGGCTGCCGGGCACCCGCAGCCACCGCTGCCAGCTCGTGAACTCCGGGTAGAGGCGCGGGTCGCGCGGGATGTCCGGGGGCAACCTCGGCAGATCCCCGGGGTGTTCCGCCCAGTAGCGGCTCCAGTCCGCGCGGCGTCGCAGGTCGAGGCGACACGCGAAGCTGCGCGCGGACGCAAAGGGCCGCCACAGCCCGTAGCGGGCGATCAGTGAGCGGGTGAGCTCCTCGGGCGTGGGACGGTCGCCGATCCCGAGGCTCGCGCACAGTCGACGCAGCTCGTCTTCGAAGAGCAGCTCGGTGATGAGCAGCCGCGGCGAGCCTTGCGGGCTCGCCGCGATCGCTTCGCGTGGTTCCCCGGCATCGGCGACCCCGTAGGCGATCGCGAGCTCGACCACGGTGCTGTCCGGGAGGTGGCGGAGCAGCAGCCGTAGCGTTTCCTCCGCCTCCTCCGCCTGCGGGGCCCGGCCGGCATCGGGTCCGAGGAAGTCGGCCCAGCCTGCCCAGCCCTGGGTCATGTAGCTGACGTCCGGTTTGTCCGGGAGGTCCAGAGGGGCTTCACCGAGCTCGGGGAGCAGGCCCTCGCGGAAGGCACGCCACTCCTCCCGCGAGCGCAGCCGGAGTGAGTGGACGCAGGTGCGTGCATCTTCAAACCGACGATACTTGCGCGGTCCCTTCCAGCGCGGCTCGTAGCTCTCCCCCAGCCAGTCCGCCCAGCCTCTCCACGCGTGACGATAGACCGCACGCGGCTGGCACGGGACGTTCTTCGGACGCGGCGGTCTTCCCTCGGGATCACCAAAGCAGTAGCGTTGCCACGCCGTCGAGGAGGACAGGTGCAGGCTGCGGGCGAAGGCACGAGCTTCCTCGAAGGGGAGCATGTCGCCACGATACCGGCGGCGCGAGTCCGACACGAGGAACCGATCTCCTTCAAAGAGCCCGTCCTGACTATGCAGAATTGGTGCTCTTCACGCAAACGGCCGTGGACGCTCAGTCGAGCGCCAGCCCTTCGCGTTCGCGGGCGAAGCGATGCCAGGCGGCGTGCATCGAGGCGGGCAGGGGGCCGGCGGCGCCGAGGGCGCGCCAGGCGTTGTCGCGGACGACGAAGGGCTCGCCGACATCCTCGAGCACCCGCGCGAGCAGCTCGCGGTCGGCGGCGCTGCCGCCCCCGGCCAGCTCGAGGGCGTAGGCGGCGCCGGCGCGCACGGCGGGGTCGGGGTCGCCGGCCAGGGCGGCGCGGGCGAGGCCGGTGTCCGGGCTCCAGTCGGCGAGGGCGATCAGGGCCCGGCGCCGCAGCTCGGGGGTCGGGCTGGCGGCGAAGCCCTCGAGCTTGCCGCGCAGGCGGGCGCCCTCCGCCTCGCTGACCGCGACCGGGCGCGGCAGGGCGCCGAGGGCGACGCGCAGGACGGGGGTCGCGGACTCCTGGCCGAGCACCTGGTCGAGCACCGGCAGGGCGCGCGGCGTCCCGAGCCGGCCGAGCAGCTCGACGCCGAGGGCCCGGCGCTCCGGCGCGGGGTCGTCGAGGGCGAGCCCGGCGGCGAGCTCTTCGACCTCCGGCCGGCGCACGAAGCCGAGGGCGAGCACCAGCAGCTCGAGCTCTTCGATGGAGGCGCCGGGCACCTGTGCGAGTGCCGCTTCCAGCTCGGAGGGGTCGGCGGCGACCAGGGCGGCGAGCTGTTCGGGATGCGCCTCCGGTCCGTGGTCCTCATGGCTGCAGCCGATCGCGGCGGCGAGGGCTCCAGGCAAGGCGGGCGCGCGGTCCGCTTCCTCCACCTCCGCCGCGAGCTCGCTGACCGGCCGCTCGACGGCGTCGGGCAGCGCGGAGGGCGGCGGCGGAGGAGCGGGGGAAGCGGGCGGACGGGGCCGGGAGGGAGGCGGCGCGGGGGCGGCGTCTCCGGTCAGCCCCCAGCCGAGCCCCAGACCGGCGGCCAGGCCGCAGACGAAGCCGGCGAGGAGCCGTCTCACTCGGTGGTCCGGACGTGGAAGTGGTTGTCGTGGTTCGGCCAGTTCGTCACGCCGGGCACGCTGCTGTCGTTGAAGAACACGTACACGATCGGCATGTGCTCCTGGAACAGCCCGATCAGCGCGGCGGTGCGGGGCTGGCTGTACTCGGCGTCGAAGGTCGTCACGTAGGCCTCGACGGTGTCGTCGCGCAGCAGCCGCACGTCGCAGTCGACGCCCTTCTGGTGGCTCGCGTGGCCCGGCATCGGCCCGCCGTTCTGCAGGCTGACGTCGCCGAGGCCCATGCGCGGCCAGCTCGGGTGGTCGCGCTCCCAGATGCGGCCGATGCGGAGCATCCCGTACATCATCCGCTGGGTGCCCCACTGGTTGCCGAGGGTCTTGTACGAGTAGATGCCCGGCGTCGAGGCCGGCCACTGCAGGAAGCCGACCGACGACTGGCTCAGCCCGGGCAGCAGGGTCGCCGTCGTCGGCGCCGCGTTCGCATCGCCGAGCTGCACGCTCGCGACCCAGCCTTCCTCTCCGCCCCAGTCGATGCGGCTGTAGCCGCTCTGCTCCTCGAGCACCGCCCGCAGCGAGCCGCCGTAGACTCTGCCGATGGCCTGGTAGCTCGGGTCCGGACCGGCGCGCACGACCAGCATGTCCGGCAGCACGGCCCGCACCACGGTGCCCGCCGGCGGCGCCTTGGTGTAGGCCGAGTGCAGCCAGCCCGAGGTGTCGTCGTACCAGATCTCCCGCCAGTCGCCGTCGGCCTTGACCACGACGTAGACCTCGTCGGCCGCCAGGGTCGCGCGCACCTTGTTGCCCGTGCCCGGGCCGAGCCGCAGGTTGAGGCTCGAGGCCACGTCGATCGCCACGGCCTGGACTCCCGCCGGCAGCGTGGCAGGCGGAGTCGAAGGCGTCGAGGGCGTCGAGGGCGTCGAGGGGGTCGAAGGCGTCGAAGGCGTCGAAGGCGTCGAAGGCGTCGAGGGCGTCGACGGCATCGCGGGCATCGCCGGCGTGGCCGTCGAGCTTCCCCCGCCCGAGGACCCGGTCGCGGCGGTCGTTCCAGAGGAGCCGGAGGAAGAGGACGAGCTCTTCTCACAGCCCGCGGCCAGGCACAGGGCGAGCACGAGCACGAGCGGGAGGCGGGACATGGCGAACCTCGCGGAAAAGACTCTCGGTACGTGAAGATGTAGCCGGTGTCCCGTACGATCCGTGCATCCCCCACCGAGGATCCGCGATGGCCACCGCCACCCTGCTCCTGTCGTGCCCGGACCAGAAAGGTCTGGTCGCGCGGCTCGCCGGCTTCGTCTTCGACCGCGGCGGCAACATCCTGCACGCCGACCACCACGCCGACTCCGCCGCCGGCATCTTCCTCAGCCGCCTCGAGTGGGAGCTCGACGGCTTCGCGGTCGACCGCCCCGCCATCGCCGACGCCTTCCGCCCCCTCGGCGAGGAGCTCGGCGCCCGCTGGAGCCTGAGCTTCTCCGACCGCCGCCCCCGCCTCGCCCTGTGGGTGACGCGCCAGGACCACTGCCTGGTCGACCTCTTCTACCGCCAGCGGGCCGGCGAGCTGCGCTGCGAGATCCCGCTGGTGATCAGCAACCACCAGAAGCTCGAGGCCTGCGCCCGAAGCTACGGCGCCGAGTTCGTGTGGATCCCGGTGAAGAAGGGCGCCAAGGCCGAGGCCGAGGAGCGCCAGCGGGAGCTGATCGCCCTGCGCAACATCGATCTGGTGGTGCTCGCGAAGTACATGCAGATCCTGTCCTCCGAGCTCGTCGCGTCGCTGCCGCCCGCGATCAACATCCACCACAGCTTCCTGCCCGCCTTCGCCGGCGCCTCCCCCTACCGCCGCGCCCACGCCCGCGGCGTCAAGCTGATCGGCGCGACGGCGCACTACGTGACCGCCGACCTCGACGAGGGGCCGATCATCGCCCAGGACGTCGCCACCGTCAGCCACCGCCAGAGCGTCCGCGACCTGGTGCGGATGGGGAAGGACCTCGAGCGCGTCGTGCTCGCCCGCGCCGTGCGCTCCCACCTCGAGAACCGGGTCGTGGTCTACGGGAACAAGACGGCGGTGTTCGAGTGAGGCCCTGAGAGCTGCGCGTCCCGACTCCCGAAAGACCGGGCTGGAAGGAAACCGAGGCGCGCGATCGAGGAATCCTCGTCGATGGCATGGAGCCATGAGCTCGCATACGGCTGTATCCGGGCGACGAGCGATGCGGCCAGCGGCGGCGAGGCCAGCGAAACGAGTACCTGTTTCCTTCCAGGGCCTGTACCCTGGACAGTGGTCTGGAGGAGGCGTCGGACCGCCCAGGAGGAATCATGCGCAACGCCGGTACGGTCCCGCTCGTCCTGTTCCTGACGCTCAGCTCTCTCTCCGCCCAGACCGGCGAGGAGATCCAGGTCCCGACCCGGGACGGCAGCCTCGACGCGCTGCTCTACGTCCCGGAGGGCGAGGGGCCCTGGCCCTGCATCCTCGTCCAGACCCCGTACGGCAAGGAACGCTCGTTGCCCGAGGGCATCCTCGGAGCCGATCCGGGCCGGGAGGACACGCCGGACCTGGCCGGCCTCGGGGACTACGCGGTGCTGGTCGTCGACTGGCGGACCGGCGCGAACGTCCCCCGCCGTGGCGGCGGTCGGGGCCGGGCCTCCGGCGGACGCCAGCAACGGGAGGACGGCTTCGACACAGTCGCATGGATCGCCGCCCAGCCCTGGTCCGACGGCCAGGTCGCGACCTGGGGACCCTCGGCCCTCGGCGGAGTGCAGTACCGCACCGCCGAGGCCCAGCCGCCGGCGCTGGTGTGCATGGTGCCGATGGTCCGCGATCTGACCTGGACCTACGGCCTGTTCTTTCCCGGCGGCGTCGAGCGCCTGGAGTACCTCGACGCCCTCGACCGGCTCTACTCGATCTCGGACATCTTCCGCCAGCATCCCCGCCGGGACGTGTTCTGGCGCGTCGTCGAGAGCGCGCACCAGGCGGAGAGGATCGAGGTGCCGGCGCTGGTCGTCGGCGGCTGGTTCGACATCCACGCCGCGGAGCAGTTCCGCAGCTTTGAGCTCCTGCGCACCCGCTCCGATCCCGCGGTGCGCGAGCAGCACCGGCTGCTGGTGGGGCCCTGGGAGCACATGAACCTCGGTAAGGTGGAACAGGGCGAGCTCGCGTTTCCGCAGGCCGCGATCCTGCGCCGCGAGGTGCGGCGCTGGTTCGACCTCCACCTGCGCGGCGGCGAGGGGCCCCACGGCCCGGCGCCGATCTGCGTGTACGTCATCCACTCCGATGTCTGGCTGGAATGCGCGAGCTGGCCGCCGGCAGCGGTCGAGCCGCGTGCGCTGCACCTCGTCGGCGATGCCCTGCGCGAGGAGGAGCCGACGGAGGCGGTCCGCCTGCGCTTGCCCCATCGCCCCGCCGACCCCTCACCGACCCTCGGTGGCAACAACCTCAGCCCCGAGCTGCTCCACGGCCCCGCCGATCAGCGGCAGGTCGAGGCGCGCGACGACGTGCTGGTGTTCAGCGGCGCGCCGCTCCGCGCGCCCCTGACCCTTGACGGGCAGCGTGCGCCTGCAGGCGTGGCTGGCGACGGTGGGCGAGGACGCCGACCTGCACCTGCGGGTCTGCGATGTCGACCCCGAGGGCCGCGCCGTGCTGATCACCGACGGCGCGCAGCGCCTGAGCCTGCGCGGCGGGCGCTCCCGCCTTCAGCCCGTCGACGGCGGCCCCTACGCGGTCGAGGTCGAGACCAGCCCGACCGCCTGGACGCTGCAGCCGGGGCATCGCCTGCGGGTGATCCTGACCTCGAGCAATAGCCCGCGCTACGCGGTGCATCCTCGGGCCGCGACCGAACATTCCCTGCATGTCGGTCCGGACACGCCGGCGGTCCTGCATCTGCCCGTGCTGCCGCGGGAAGAGCTGGAAGAAGCGGAAGAGTGAGCTGCCTCAATCCGCGACATCGGGCTCCATGAAGGTCCAGTGCACCTCCGGGAAGGCCTGCTGCAGGCGCCGCTCGATGCGGTTGATGGCGGCGGCGGCGTCCTCGATCGGGATGCCCGGCGCGATGCGCAGCTTGGCGGCGACCATCACCCGGCTGCCGAGCTGCAGGGTCAGGACGTTGAGGACCTCGCGGACGTGCTCCTCGTTGGCCATCGCCTCCCGCAGCTGGCCGACCAGCCGTGGATCGGCCGAGCGCCCGATCAGCAGCGATTTGACCCGCAGCACCAGGAAGCCGGAGATCAGGATCAGCACGACCCCGATGCTCGCCGAGCCCAGGGCGTCGTAGGTCGGCTCGCCGGTCACTCCCGCCAGGACGACGAAGATCAGCGCGACGATCAGCCCGACCAGGGCGCCGATGTCCTCGCCGAGCACGACGACCAGCTCGGCGCTGCGTGAGGTCTGGATCCACTCCCACAGGCTGCGGTCGCCGCGCAGCTTCTTGATCTCGCGCAGCGCACCGAGCGTGCTGAGCAGCTCGAGCACGATCGAAACGCCCAGCACCACGATCGCGATCCAGAGCGCGTCGATCGGCTCGGGGTGCCGGTACTTGTGCACGCCCTCGTAGATCGAAAAGACGCCGCCGAGCAGGAACAGCAGCATCGCGACGAGCAGGCTCCAGAAGTAGATCGTCTTGCCGTAGCCCAGCGGGTGCTCGGCGTCCGGGGCGCGGCCCGAGCGGCGGATGCCGACCAGCAGCAGCAGCTGGTTGACCACGTCCGCGAAGGAGTGGATCGACTCCGCCAGCATGCTGCCCGAGCCGGTGTACCAGGCCGCGATGCTCTTCGCGATCGCGATGCCGAGGTTGGCGAACAGGGCGTAGACGATCGCCTTGACCGAAGACTCTCCCGCCACGGCTCAGCCTTTCCCGTTCTTGAGCCGCGCGTACAGGCCCGCGTTGCCGTCGTAGGGGTCGAGCTCGATCTTGACCGGCTCGACGCCCCAGATCTCCTTCGCGTACTGGCTGATCGTGCGGTCGCTCGAGAAGCGCCCGACGTTGGCGATGTTGCGGATCACCATCTGCGTCCACTGCTCCTGATCGCGGTAGGTCTCGGCGACCAGCTCCTGGCAGGCGACGTAGCTCTCGAAGTCGGCGCAGAGCATGTAGGTGTCCTTGTGTCGCAGGTGGTCGACCACCGGCTGGAAGCGGTCGGGGTCGTCCGGACAGAAGAAGCCCGAGCCGATCACGTTCAGGGCGTCCTGCAGGCGGGGGCTCCGGGCGATCGCGGCGGCCGGGTCGTAGCCCGCGGCCTTGCGCTGGCGCACCTCCTCGGCGTTCATGCCGAACAGGAAGAAGTTGTCCGCGCCGACCGCCTCGCGGATCTCGATGTTCGCGCCGTCGAGGGTGCCGACGGTCAGCGCCCCGTT
>JAUIEM010000629.1 GCA_030428695.1 bacterium | reverse complement strand
TCATCAACGGCAAATTCAGCATGTACTCGAGCAGCGAAGACGTCTCGAAGATGGCCAAGGAGTACGGCGCCGTGTTCCTCGAGTACAAGGGCAGCTCGAACATGCCGCAGTGCGAGGAGAGCGAGCGATTCAACGACGACCTGAAAGACTTCCTGGGAACGGGACGTTGAGGAGGAACACACCGATGCGCTGGATCACCCCCCTGCTCGCGCTCGGCCTGCTCGTCGCGCCGACGCTGGCCGACGAAGAGGACGACGAGCTCGAGCGCGCGCTCAAGGCCGCGATGCACAAGGTCTACTCCGAGCACTGCGAAGAGGTGCAGGACATCGTCGAGTGGTGCCTGAAGAAGGGCCTGCTCGACCAGGCGGACGAGCAGATCGCGGTCATCGAAGACCTCCTGCCGGAATACGAAGACCTCGCCGAGCTGCGCGAGGAGCGCGCGGAGGCCTCGGCTGGAGAGCACGATGAGGAAGAGCTCGCCGAGCTGCTCGAGGACTACGCCGGCAAGGTCGAGGACGCGAACAAGAAGAACGGTAAAGAGCTCTTCGACCTCGCGAAGAAGTGCATGAAGGCCGGCCTGTTCACCCGCGCCTACGACCTCGTCAACGCCGCGATGGTCGCCGACCCGGACAACAAGAAGGCACGCAAGATCCTCGGCTGGGTCTACGACCGCCGCGCGGATGAGTGGATCCGCGAGTGGGAAGAGGAGATGCGCGACGACTACGTCCTGTACGGGGACGAAGGCTGGGTGCCCGAGGACGACATCGAGAAGTGGGAGGAGGGCCTGCGTCCCTTCGCCGGCGAGTGGGTGACGATCGAGGAAGAGCGCGAGAAGCGCTCCCAGAACGACTACCGCGCCTGGGAGGTCGAGAGCGAGCACTTCACCGTCAAGACCAACCTCGGCCGCGCCGAAGGCTGGGAGTTCTGCCAGCTGCTCGAGGACTACTACTACGAGTTCTTCCGCGTCTTCATCGGCTTCTACGACCAGAAGCGCGGCTCCAAGCTCGCTTTCCAGACCGCCGAGGCCGAGAAGAAGCATCTCGTCCACCTGTACCCGAGCCGCGACCGCTACCTGCGCTACGTCAAGGCCGAGCACGGCAACGACCAGCTGCTGGTCAACTCGGCGGGGTTCTACAGCTCCTCGATCCAGAGCTCGCACTTCTACTGGGGGGCCGACGTCGAAGACACGCTGTCGACCCTCTACCACGAGGTGACCCACCAGCTCTTCGCCGAGACCAAGCCGCGCGGCGGCGGCAGCGAGGGGAACAACTGGGTCGTCGAGGGCATCGCGAGCTACTGCGAGACCTGGGAGAAGGTCGACGGCCGGTGGTACCCCGGGCAGAAGACGCGGGTCGACAAGATGATGATGGCGAAGCGCTACCTCGAGCAGGGCAACTTCAACCTGCGCAGCTTCGTCTCCCTCGACCACGACGGCTTCCACGAGACCCCGAACCGCGGCCTGCACTACGCGCTGGCCTGCGCGTTCTCGCACTTCCTGATGCACTTCGACGATGAGCTCTACAAAGAGGACTTCGTGCGGGTCGTCTCCGGCTACTACGCCGGGCACCTCGAGAACGACTCGCTGCAGGAGTACCTCGAGGTCGACCTGCCGACCCTGCAGAACCAGTTCGTCGACTACATGTCGAACCTCGAGATCCGCTGAACGCCGTCCCGAAACCTCGACCTCTCGCGCCCGGCCCCGCCGGGCGCTGTTCGTAGGAGGCCGCGATGCCCCGCCTCACCGATTTCGAGGCCCTGAGCTTCGACTGCTACGGGACGCTGATCGACTGGGAGACCGGCCTCGGCCGCGCGCTGCGGCCCCTGCTCGCGGGAACGCTCGCGCTCGAGGAGGTCCTGCCGCGCTTCGGAAGGCTCGAGCTCGCGACCGAGCGGGCGCATCCCGCGCTGCCCTATCCCGCGCTCCTCGCCCGCGTGCACCGCGCCCTGGCGCAGGAGCTCGGGCGCCCCTCCACGCCAGAACAGGACGCCGCCTTCGGCGCCTCGGTCGGGGATTGGCCGGCCTTCCCGGACTCCGGAGAGGCGCTGCGCTTCCTGCAGTCCCGGTACAAGCTGATCGTGCTGAGCAACGTCGACCGCGCCAGCTTCGCGCGCAGCGAGGCGCGGCTCGGGGTGACCTTCGATGCGGTCTACACCGCCGAGGACGTAGGCAGCTACAAACCGGACCCGGCGAACTTCCGCTTCCTCCTGGAGCGCGCCCAGGCCGACCTGGGCGTCGAACCCTCCGCGCTGCTGCACGTCGCCCAGAGCCTGTTCCACGACCACGTCCCGGCCCGGGCGGCGGGGCTCGCCAACTGCTGGATCGACCGCCGGCGCCAGTCCGCCGGCGGCTCGAGCGGGGCGACCGCGGCGGTCGACGCGATGCCCGCGATCGACTTCATCTTCTTCAGCATGGCAGAGCTGGCCGAGGCGGTGCGGGCGGCGGGCTGAGGCTCACTCCTCCGACCCGGCGGACGCGCGACGGCGCAGCAGCCGGGGCAGCGAGACGTAGAACAGGTGCAGCAGCGCCGGCAGCACGAACAGCGCCGCGAGCAGGCAGGTGAAGGCCCCGATCCCGAGCAGCGCGCCGAGGCTGGACAGGCCGCGGTGCGAGGCGGTCGTCAGGCTGCCGAAGCCGAACACCGTCGTCAGCGCCGCCGCGAGCACCGAGGTGCCGGTGCTGCTGCCGGTCAGGTCGACCTCGCCCTTCTCGCCGAAGCGGTGGATCAGGTGCACGCCGCCGTCGACCCCGATCCCGACCAGGATCGGCACCGCGAAGAAGTTCGCGAGGTTGAAGCTGAGCTCGAGGTAGTGCATCGCGCACAGCAGCCAGAAGATGCCGACGGCCAGCGGAACCAGGGCGAGCAGGGCCTTGAAGGGGCTCTTCAGGTCGACCCACAGCAGCAGGGCGACCGCGAGCAGGGCATAGCCTAAGGCGGTCTGGAAGGCCTCCGCGATCAGCCCCGTCGACTCGTGGATCTGCACCGTGACGCCGACCATGTTCTGGTCGATGGTGCGCACCTCGCCGACGTGGATCGCGAGCGAGTCCGGTTCCCAG
>JAUIEM010000628.1 GCA_030428695.1 bacterium | reverse complement strand
GAGGCTCGCACGATACATAGCAGGGGGTATAATTACAAGGGCGGCGCGCCTACAGCCCGAGGTAGCCCTGCAGCAGCACCTTCCAGTGATCGGAGCTGGTGTGTCGCAGCAGCGCGCGGTTGATCGGCTCGCGCAGGGGATGCCCCTCGGGCATCCCGAAGGCGTAGGTCTGGCGCTCGTGGAAGCCCGGCAGCACCTGGAAGCCGGAGTTCGCCGTCGTCGACAGGTAACGCAGGATCGGCGCGTCGTAGACGACCGCGTCGAGCTCGCCGGCCGCGAGCGCGCGCAGGGCGTCCCCGACTTCCTGGTAGCCGCTCGGGGCGATCCCCTGGCTGCGCAGCCACTGCTCGCTGGTCGACGACGACACGGTGCCGACCCGGACGCCGATCAGGTCCTCGGGACCATCGATGCCCGCATCGAGCTGGGAGACCGTCAGGGCGCTGGCGACCGTCCCGGTGAACACCGACAAGAGCACGACGCTGACGAGCATCCACACGCTGGCGAGGGCGCGGCCGCCCGGCGTCACCGGCGCCTTGTCGCCGTAGCCGACGGTGGTCAGCGTGACGAGCGACCACCACACCGCGCCCCCGACCCCGTCCCCGAACTGCTGCTTGTTGCGTCGGCGCTCGAGGAACCACATCAAGAGCGCGGTCAGGATCACCAGCCCGCCGAGGATCGCGGCGAGCCGCCCGACCTCCTGGTTCAGCAGCGCCCGCAGGCTTCCGAAGCTGCTGCCGGCCGGATGGGGACCGACGGCGATGCCGAGGCCGGAGGCGTGGAAGGGATGCGTGAAGTCGAACACCTCCTCGCGCTGCGGGGTCACCGTCAGGGCGGCGACCGCGACGTCGACCTCGCCGGTCTCGAGCCCCCGCAGCATGTCCGCCAGGCTCATCGCGCGGAGCTTGAAGGGGACGCCGAGATCCTGCGCGACCTTGCGCCAGAGCTCGATGCTCAGCCCGCTCCAGCTGCCGTCGCCGGCCTTGATCGCGAACGGGGGGACGTGCCGGGTGGCGACGCGGAGGGTGTCGGCGCAGGCGGGCAGGGTGACGAACAGGCACAGAAGGAGCGCACGCACGGGGTTCTCCAGGGTGGAGCTTGCCCGAGCGTACGAGAGATGTCGAGGCATTGTCCAGGGGGGAGGAGGCCGCTCTGCGGGGAGGCGAAGCCTCGAGGCGCAAGGCGCGGTTCCCCTCCCTGGCCTCCCCGCACACCCGCGTCGACTCCGCCCGCCAGGCCGCACGCGACCGCGCACCGCAGGGCCCCGCGGCCGGCTCGGACTTGATCCGACCGCCGCCAGGGTCTACTCTCATGCAAGGTAAAGAATCCGTAAAGAAAGATTAAAGGGGGCAGAATGGGGTCGCGCGTCCTGCCCTCGGTCACCCCCCGCGACGGGGGGCTGAAACAGTCCGGCGCCGTGCGCCCCCAGGGTCTGGGCGCGCGCTTCGCGATCCACGACCGCAAGCAGCTCGAGATCAAGCTCGACTACCGCGTCGACCCCAAGCTCGCGTCGGAGAGCTACAGCCTCGAGGCCTGGTTCTTCCTGCCCCACAGTCTCGGCGTCTGCGAGCGCACCTACGCGCTCGAGGACTTCTACAGCGACCTGCAGACCTACGCCCGCTACAAGACCCCCGAGCAGTCGATCCCCAGCCTGCTCGACGCCTCGGTCGAGCGCTCCCCCCTGACCCGCATCGCCGCGGTGATCCCGCAGCTCCTCAGGCAGCCCACGAAGGCCGCGCTGCGGACGCGCCTGCACCGCGAGCTGCGCCTGTTCGGCTGCCAGCTGCGCGGGCAGATCCGCGACCGGGCCCGGGGGCTCGACGCCCGCATCGAAGCGCTCGCCGAGCACGACCACGCCCTCGCCCTCGTCGACTTCAAGAACGCGCTCGAGGCCTTCCTCGCCGACTGCCGCGCGGGTCTCTCCCGGCTGCACGGTCTGCGCCGGGACATCGTGCGGGACGGCATCCCCCAGCGCAGCCAGGAGGACTACCTCGGCGTCGACGAGTACGTGACCTTCACCTTCGAGACCTTCGTCGCCGAGCTGCTCGCCCGCCTCGACGCCAGCCCTCGCCTACGCACGCTGCGCGAACCGGTGGTCGAGGCCCTGCGCGAAGCGCGGGAGCACTCGGTCGCGGCCGGCTATCTCGCGGTGCGGGACGACGAGGACGAGGGGCTGCTGCAGCACCTCGGGGCGCTCAAGAAGCGCATGACCTCGGTGCTGTTCCTCGAGATCCTGCGCCAGCGCGGCGGCCGCCGCGTCAAGAACCTGACCGCGGGCATCGCCGCGGCGATCGCGATGTTCGTCTCGACCGTCTCGGCCTTCTTCTGGTACGACATGTACGCGGTCAACAGTGTGCCGCTGGTGCTCGCCCTGTGCCTGACGTACGTCTTCAAGGACCGGGTCAAGGACACCCTGAAGCACGTCCTGTCCAACCGCGCCTCGCGCTGGCTATGGGACTACAACGTCGACATCCGCGACCTCGACCACGGCACGAACGTCGGACGCGGCCGCGAGACCGTCTCGTTCCTCAAGCCCGCCCAGGTGCCGCCGGAGATCGTCCAGCTGCGCCGCGCCGCGGGCCCGCGCGGCGCGCGCGAGAACGTGCTGCGTTACCGGCGCGTGATCGACTTCCGGGGGAAGCGCATCACGCACCTGCAGGGCCGCCTGCACGACATCAACGAGATCCTGCGCTTCAACATCTCGCCCTTCCTGCAGCGCATGGGCGATCCGGTGAAGACCCTGCCCCGCTACGACCCGGAGCGCGACCAGACCGTGCCCTCCCGCTACCGGAAGACCTACCACGTCTCGCTGGTCGTCGCCCTGCACGGGCCGAAGTCGCCGCTGCCGCGCTACGAGCACCTGCGGCTGGTGCTCGACCGCAAGGGCTTCCGCCGCCTCGAGAAGGTGTAAGGGCCTGTCAGGCAACAAATCCTTGTTTTCGCTGGCCCTCGCCGCCGCTGGCTGCGTCGCTCGTCGCCCGAATACAGCCCGTATGCGAGCTCCTCGCTCCTTGCCATCGACGACGATGCCTCACCGAAAAGCAAGGATTTGTTGCCTGACA
>JAUIEM010000627.1 GCA_030428695.1 bacterium | reverse complement strand
GGAGACCTACGCGTTCAACCTGCTGCCGATCGTCGTGATGGTGATCATGCTCGTGCAGCAGACGATGAGCCCGAAGCCGAAGGATCCGACCCAGGCGACCACGCAGAAGATGATGAAGTTCTTCATGCTCTTCCTGTGCGTGATGTTCTACAACCTGCCGAGCGGGCTGCTCCTGTACTGGGGCACCAGCTCCCTGATCGGCCTCGGCGAGTCCTTCTTCGTCAAGCGCGCCCTCGCGCAGAGCAGCGAAGGGGCCGCGGCGGAGGCCGCGACCGCCGCCCCGACCGAGTCGGGGCCGCTGGTGCCGGAGAAGGTGCCGCCCAGCCCGAAGAAGAAGAAGAAAAAGAAGAAGAAGCGGCGCTAGAAGGCCCGACGTGGATGAGACCATCGTCGCGCCCGGCACGGCGCCGCTACCCGCGGCGCGGGCCGTCGTCCGGATCAGCGGAGCGGAGACCTGGCAGGTGCTCGCTCCGCTGGTCGATGGCGCGCTGCCGCAACGCGCGGGCCTCCATCCGCTGCGCCTGCGGCTGCTGCCCGACGCTCCCCCCCTGCCCGCACAGGCGCTATGCTTCCGCGCGCCGCGGTCCTCCACCGGCGAGGACCTGATCGAGCTGCATCTTCCCGGCGGCGCCCTGGTCGAAGAGCTCGTCGGTCGCCTGCTCGCCAGCGGGGGCGTGTTGCCCGGACCCGGGGAGTTCACCCGCCGCGCCTTCCTCGCCGGCAAGCTCGACCTCGCGGGGGCCGAGGCCGTCGGCGCCTTGATCGCCGCCCGGGCCGAAGGCGAGCTGCGGCAGGCCTGGGATCTCGCCCACAGCGGCCTCGCCGCCGAGATCGAGAGCGTGCGCGCGCCGCTCTTCCGCCTGCTCAGCCATCTCGAGGCCGAGCTCGACTTCGGCCACCACGAGATCGACCTGCTCGACGAAGACGAGGCCCGCCGGGTGCTGTCGGCGGCCCGGACCCGGCTCGCCGAGCTGTCGCGCCAGGAGCGCGCGAGCCAGCCGCTCGCGCGGGTCTGTCTGGAGGGTCCGCCGAACGCGGGCAAGTCCAGCCTGTTCAACGCGCTCCTCGGCAGCGAGCGGGCGCTGACCTCCGACCGCGCGGGCACGACGCGCGACGTCGTCGAGGAGGTGTTGCAGCTGCCATCGATGCGCGTGCTCCTGCAGGACCTCGCGGGCCGGGAGGAGGCGCACGTGGCGCTCGAGCGCGCCGCCCAGGAGCGCTCGCGACGCAGCGTCGACGCGGCGGACCTGGTCCTCTCGGTGCGTCCGGCGGACCGCGGAGAGCCCTTCCTGCCCGGCGCGCTCGCGGTCACGACCAAGCTCGATCTCGACGCTGCCGCCCCCCATCCGGGCAGCCTCGGCGTTTCGGCCCATCGAGGGGAGGGCCTGGCCGAGCTGGCGCGAGCCATCGAGGCGCGCGTCGCCTCCGCCAGCGAGGGCGGGCGCGTCCTGCGCCGGCATCGGGAGCAGCTCCTGCGCGCGGACGAAGCGCTCGCCGCGGGCATCGAAGCGCTCGACGCGGGGCTCGGCTCGGCCTGCCTCGCCCTCGACCTGCGCACCGCGGTGCAAGGCCTGGGAGCGCTGAGCGGACAGGACTTCGCGGAGGATCTACTCGACCGGATCTTCGCGGGCTTCTGTATCGGAAAATAGGAAACCGTCTCTTTTCCGTTTCGTTCTGGCGGGTGGATGATCCGAGTCCTATGAATCCATCGCAAGTCCTTGTCTGGGCATCACCTGCATCGACAACCGGACATCGGCCTGAAAGGCCGGTTGCGTGAATGAACGGAGATTCACTCGCGCTCTGGGGGTTCCCATCGGTCCTTTTTTGACCGATTCCATCCATCTGGCATGTCGCTTGCACTAGGTGGGGCGTTCAGAAACACACCCGTTTTCGTTTCAGAGGGGGCAGCAATGTTCAAGAACTTCAGGACTGCGATCGCGGTGATTCCCCTGGTCCTCGCCCTGGGCCTGGTGGGTTGCGAAGAGAGCAGCAGCAGCAGCAGCGGATCCTCGTCCTCGGGCGGTGGCTCGCCGATCACCGGCGGTAGCGGTATCACCCCGGGCGGCAACACCGGCACCAACACCGGCAGCACCGGCAACAACACCGGCTCGACCGGCAACAACACCGGCAGCACCGGCAACAACACCGGCTCGACCGGCAACAACACCGGCAGCACCGGCCAGGGCAACAACTCGAACAACACCGGCTCGACCGCCAGCGGCACCGTCTTCGTGACCGACGGCGCCAACGACGCGGTCGTCGAGATCAACCAGGCGACCAACGCGGTCGTCAACACGATCCCCGTCGGCTCCTATCCGACCGATTGCGCCTACAACGACGCCGGCACCAAGGCGTACGTCAGCTGCATCGGCGACAACTCCCTGTGGGTGGTCGACACCACGACCGGCACGGCGACCTCGGTCGACCTGCGCCCGAACTTCTTCGGCAACATCGCGAGCTTCCTGAGCTTCCTCGACACCGTCATCGGGTACGGCACCCTGCCGACCAGCGTCGACGTCCACACGACGGCGACCGGCGTCGACAAGGTCTACGTCACCTGCCTGCTGTTCACGGCGCAGTACGACGGGCTGAGCGGCAGCATCGACTACATCATCGACAACTCCTTCAGCACCCTGTTCTCGAACCTCGGCAACTGGGCCCTGAACAGCGTCCTGAACTGGATCGGCCTCGGCGGCAGCACCTCGAACATCACCTCGGCGCTGTCCAACCCGATCAACGGCCTCGGCGCGGCGAAGGTCGCCTGCGGCTCGCAGTACACCTACATCACCAACCTGGTGACCTCGAACGTGACCGTGCTCGAGAGCGACACCGGCGACCAGGTCGACACCGTCGACACCGGCATCCTGCCCCTGGGCGTGGCTGTCACCTCCTGGGGTGAGGCCTACGTCGGCTGCATTGCGGACAACTCCGTGTACGCCGTCCTGCCGAACCAGACCGCCTACCAGCTCCCGATCACCGGCGGCTTCGGCCCGATCAACATCACCGCCGACGACGGCAACTACGCCTACGCCGCCTGCCTGTTCAGCGGCTCGGTCGAGAAG
>JAUIEM010000626.1 GCA_030428695.1 bacterium | reverse complement strand
CAGCACGACGCTGGCCGCCTTGACCATCGCGTCCGCCGCCTCGACGGCGCCGACCATGCCTCTGGTCTCGATCAGTCCGAGTGCTGACTGGTTCATCGAACAGTCTCCTTTACGGGGTGTCCAGGCCGGCGCTCAGGATGGCCTCTACAGCCGATGGCGTGAGCGGGCTCTGGCCGGTGGTGGTGGTGCGCGCCCCCGCGGGGGAGGACGCGAGGATGCGGTCGATCATCTCGGGGGTCAGGCCGCCGCCGGACGGAGCCGGGGGCGGAGCGGAGGAAACGGCCGCCGGCGCGGGGGCCGGCCGGGCCGCGGGCGCGGCTGTCGCAGCCGCCGGGGCCGGTGGGGCTCCGCGCCGCAGGCGGGCGATGCGCTTGCGCTGGACGAGGTGCCGGGCGGAGATGTTGTCGGAGGAGATGTTCGCTCCGAAGCTCCCGCAGCCGAGGCTCATCGACGGGACCAGCCCGGTCAGCAGGCCGATCGAGCCCTGGGTCGAGGGCGCGTTGACCAGGATGCGGAAGGCCCGCATGCGCGCCGCCAGACGCGCGATCACCGCCTCGTCCCGGGCGTGCAGCGAGAAGGTGTGGCCCTCGCCGCCGAAGGCGAGCACCTCCTCGGCGCGCTTCTCGACGGCGGCGAAGTCGGGCTCGCGGTAGACCGACAGGATCGGGGCGAGGATCTCGATGCTCAGCGGATGGTCGTCGCCGACCCCGGCCTGGAAGGCGAGCAGCACCTTGACCCCCGGGCCGACCTCGAAGCCCGCCTTGCCCGCGATCGCCTGCGGGGAGTGGCCGACGATGTCCGGGTTCATCAACGTCCCGCGCCGGGCGACCCGCTCGAGGCGCCGGGTCTCGTCGGCCGAGCACAGGTAGGCGCCGGCGCTCTCGAGCTCGGCGCGCAGGGCCGGCCAGAGCTCTTCGGTCACGACGATCGACTGCTCCGAGCAGCAGATCGTGCCCCAGTCGAAGCTCTGGCTCTCGACGATCGCCCGCGCCGCCGCCCCGACGTCGGCCGACGGATGCACGACGCAGGGCACGTTGCCCGGGCCGACGCCGTACGCGGGCTTGCCCGAGCTGTACGCCGCCGTGACCAGCCCGGCGCCGCCCGTCGCGAGGATCACGCTGCACAGGCGGTGACGCATCAGCTCCTGGGTGCCGGCGATGGTCGACTGCCGCATCCAGCCGATGCAGCCGTCCGGGGCGCCGGCCTTGCGGGCCGCCTCGTAGACCGCCTCGCAGCTCTTCGCGATGCAGTCGACGGCGCGCGGATGCGGGCTGATCACGATCGCGCAGCGCGCCTTGAGCGCGATGATGCACTTGAACAGCGCGGTCGAGGTCGGGTTGGTGCAGGGGATCACCCCCGCGACCACTCCGAAGGGCTCGGCGAGCTCGGTCACGCCCCGGGCCTCGTCGTGGGAGAGCACGCCGACGGTCTGCTCGGTGGCGAGCTGCTCCCAGGTGTGCTCGGTCGCGAACAGGTTCTTCGCCGTCTTGCTGTCGACGCGGCCGTAGCCGGTCTCGCGCACGGCGAGCTCGGCGAGGAAGCCGGCCTGGGCGGCCCCGGCTTCGACCATCGCCGCGACGATGCGGTCGGTCTGCGCCTGGTCGAGGCGGGCGAGGGCACGCTGGGCCTCGGCCGCGCGCGCCAGCAGCGTCCGCGCTTCCTGGATGGAGAAGAGATCGGCGTCCCGCGCCACGAGATTCCCCCACGGTGAGCGGGGATCCTATCCGCTCGCGAGCCGGAACGCAACGGTCCTCGCGTTCGAGCCTCGGGCATCGCGACCGCTCTCCCGGCCGAGCAAGGGGAGCGCGGGTCGCCCCGCTGGCCGCGTGCTCTTCCGCACACTATCCTGGACCCGGCCCGACCGCTCCGGAGACTCCGATGCCCGACCTGCCCCCTGCCTGGCGTGAGACCCTCCGGGTCCACGACGTCCCGACCGCCCTGTCCACCGAGGCGACCTACCGCCATCCCGGGAAGCTTCCCGCGCTCGGGCCGCGCCGCGCGCTATGCACGCCCCTCGACGAGCTCGGCCGCGGAGGCATGGGCATCGTCCACCGCGGCCGCCAGGAGAGCCTCGACCGCGAGGTCGCGCTCAAGCTGCAGCGCCGGCCCGATGATGAGGAAGAACGCACCGCTTTTCTCTACGAAGCCCTCACCCACGGCGGCCTCGAGCACCCGAACATCGTGCCGGTGCACGACCTCGCGGTCGACAACGACGGCCACCCGGTGCTGGTGATGAAGCTGGTCGAGGGGGAGACCTGGGAGGCCGCCCTGCGCAAGGACGACGGCGACCTGCGCCGGCAGCTCGAGATCCTGCTGCAGGTCAGCCAGGCGCTCGCCTATGCCCACAGCCGCGGCGTGCTGCACTGCGACCTCAAGCCGAGCAACGTGATGCTCGGCGCCTTCGGCGAGGTCTTCCTGATGGACTGGGGCCTCGCGGTCGCCTACGGGCCGCGCCGGGGAGCCGTGCCGCGCCACGCCAGCGACATCCGTCACGGCTGCGGGACCCCCGCGTACATGCCCCCCGAGCTCGCGGACGGGGAGGGCGAGCGGCTCGGGCCCTGGACGGACGTCTACCTGCTCGGGGGCGTGCTGTACCGCATCCTGCACGGACAACCCCCGCACACCGGCGGCTCCTTCCTCGAGGTGCTCGCCCGCAGCGGGACGGTGCCCGCGCTCGACCCCGCGCACCCCGCCGAGCTGCGCGCGCTGTGCAGCCGGGCGCTGGCTCCCCGACCGGAAGACAGGCCGGCCAGCGTCCAGGAGTTCCGGGCCGAGCTCGCATCCTTCCTCGAGCACCGCGCCAGCCTCGCGCTGAGCACCGCTGCCCGCGACCGGCTCGAGGCCTGCCTGGGGGCCACGCCGGGCCGCGGGGAGCGCGAGGAATACGAAGAGCTCGCGCAGGTCATCGCCGGCTTCCGCGAGGCCCGCCGGCTGTGGCCGGACAACCCCGCCGCCCGGCAGGGCGAACGCGACGCGCGCCGGGCCTGGACCCGCCGCGCGCTCGACCGCGGCGACCTCGGCCTCGCCGCCGAGCAGGCCGCGCGCCTGCCCGAGGACGCGGCGCTGCACGC
>JAUIEM010000182.1 GCA_030428695.1 bacterium | reverse complement strand
CGATGTCGAGGCTCTCCCACATCGGCTCGCCGTCGATGAACAGGCAGGGCACCATCGTCTTCCCGCCAGTGCGCTCGGCGTACGCCTTGTAGGCCTCGCGGCTCGCGTGGATGTCGACCGTCGGGATCTCGACCCCGAGCTCATCGATCACGCGCAGCACGCGCTGGCAGTACGGACAGGAGGGGAACATGTAGAGCTCGAGCGTCGGCGTGGTCATGGTGTGTCCTTTCGTGGAGGCTCAGTCGTTCGCAAGCTGTGCGCGGTCGGCGTCGACCATCATCGTGACGAGGGCGGCGAAGTCGACCCTGGGCTCCCAGCCGAGCTCCCGGCGCGCCTTCGCGAAGTCGCCGCGCAGGTGCACCACCTCCGCCGGACGGCACAGGGCCTGGTCGATCACGACGTGCTCGCGCCAGTCGAGAGCGGCCGCCGCGAAGGCCGCGGCGACGAAGTCACGGACCGCGTGGCTGGTGTTGGTCGCGATCACGTAGTCGTCGGGGCGCTCGTGCTGGAGCATGCGCCACATCGCCTCGACGTAGTCACCGGCGAACCCCCAGTCGCGCCGGGTGTCGAGGTTGCCGAGCTGCAGCGGCGCGCCGTCTCCGGCGGCGATGCGGGCGACCGCGCGGGTCGTCTTGCGGGTGAGGAACTCCGGTCCGCGGCGCGGGGACTCGTGGTTGAACAGGATCCCGCTGCAGCAGAACATCCCGAAGGTCTCGCGGAAGTTGCGGACCAGGTGGAAGGCGGCGAGCTTCGAGATCCCGTAGGCCGTGCGGGGCTGGAAGCGGGTCGTCTCGACCTGGGGCAGCTCGTCGGCGTTCCCGAACATCTCGCCGCTCGCCGCGAAGCACACCCGGCACGCGGGGGCGTGCCGACGGAGCGCAGAGAGCAGCTGCAGGGTCCCGTGGATGTTCGCGTCCAGCGTCGCCGCGGCATCGTTGAAAGAGGAGCCGACGAAGCTCCGGCCGGCGAGGTGGTAGCACTCGTCCGGCTGCACCTCCGCGACCACCTCCTCCAGGCTCGCGTCGCGCTCGAGGCTGGCGGAGTGCAGCGTCAGGCGCTCGACCACGGGGGCGATGCGCCACAGCCGCTGCTCCGGCGTCGCGCGGTCCAGGCGGCGGACGATGCCGTGGACCGCGTAGCCCTTCGCGAGCAGCAGCTCGGCCAGATACGAGCCATCCTGGCCGTTGATTCCAGTGATCAGGACCTTCCTTGCCACGGCGCCCCCCCGGTCGCACCGTTATACCAGACCGCGGTCAGCTGCGCTCCTCCATCCACCGCGCCAGCGCCTCCCACAGCGGACGCGCCCGCGAGCTCGCGGCGACGCCCATGTGCGAGACCCCGGCGCGGGCCGGCAGCACCTCCTGGCTCCACCGCCGCAGGGGACCGAGGAAGGCGCGCGCCTCCTGCGGTGGGCAGGCGTCGTCGGCGGCGCTGTGCAGCCCGAGGTAGGGAAGCTCGACGGCCGCGAGCGCGGCGCGGTAGTCGAAGCCGTCGGGCGCGGTCCAGGCGTCGCGGAGGTACCAGTCCCGCATCTGGGCGAGGAAGGCGTACGGCACGGCCTCGCGGCCGAGCCCGACGAGGCTGCCGCGCACGAAGCCGCGGGGCCAGGCCAGCGCCGCGAAGGCCGTCAGACGTGCGGCGCGACGCAGGCGGCGGCGCAGGCCGAAGGTGCACGAGGGCAGCCACAGGTTCGCGGCGAGGCCGGCGAAGCCGCGAAGCGGCAGGCGGTCGCGGGCGGCCGCGAGCAACAGGGCGTTGCCGAAGAGGCTGTGACCGGCGCCGAACAGCGGCCCGTCGACCGCGGCGCGCAGCGCCTCGAGCAGGGCGGGGAGGTCGCGGAGCGCGATGTCCTCGAGGGTCCAGCGCGCGCCCTCCGCTGGCAGGGGCGCGCTCTCGCCGTGGCCGCGCAGGTCGGCGTTGAGGACCGCGAAGCCGCGCGCGTGCAGCAGGGCCGCCAGCCCCTCGGGCCGGTCGAAGGCGGCGCGGCTGGCGAGCATCGCGTGGCCGAGCACGATCCCGCCCCGCGGCTTCGGGGGAAGCCAGAGCGAGGCGCGCAGGGTCCAGCCGTCGGCGGTCTGGATCGCGATCGCGCGGGGGCGCATGCTGCCTCCGGAGGGGCTGGCGAGGGATCGTGAGTGTACGCCCTGGTGGGGGCGCCCGGAAGGACGCTCGTCCTGGCCGAAGGCGTGTTCCCCACGCCCCGCTTCGCCGAGCCCCGACCGCCAGCCTCGACCTCGGCTGCCCGGCCTCTCGCTCGCGGGGGGCTCAGTCGGGCTGGTCCGGCTTCCGGGCCAGCTCCCGCTCGACGATCCGGTGGATCGTCTGCGCGTCGTACTCCCGCGCGACGTACACGATGCGGCCGTCCTTGCCGACGATGACGTTGACCGGAAAGGGGTTGATGCCCTCGAAGGCCCGGGTCAGCTCCTGGTAGGTCCCGGTCTCTTCGAGGCCGACCGGGATACGCAGGCCGAGGGCGGCCTGGTAGCGCCGCAGCTTGGCGATCTCCTCCCAGTCGTCGTGGGCGTCGAGGGCGACGACTGCCAACCCCTGCTCGCGGTATCTGTCGGCAAACCGTGCTTGGATGTCTGGCAACTCCAGACTGCAGACAGGTCAGAAGGTCGCGAAGTAACTGAGCAGGAGAACCTGGCCGGCGGTCTCCGTCGACGACCAGGCGCTCCCATCCAGCAACCGCGCGCGTGTCTCCGGGAGCTGCCGACCGACCCCGATGCCCGGACGGTTGCCGACCAGATAGGCGCTGCGGCGGGGCTCGAGCGGGTCGTCGGAGAGCAGCACCAGGCTGGCCTCCACGGGTTGCTCGGAGCCGGGGCGGAAACGCAGGGACAGGGTCGCGGCCTGCCCGGGCTCGATGCGGAGCTGCTGGGGACTGACTTCGAACGCCGACTTCCCCGCTCCCGCCACCCACGCGCGGAGGACGGTCAGCGGCGCGGTGCCCTGGTTGACCAGCTCGAAAGGCAGGGTGCGGGAGGCGCCCGGCGCGAGCGGTCCGAAGTCGACCAACGCCGCCATCTCCGGCAGGTGCAGGCTCGGCGCGCGCCGCTCGGCGTGCAGTCGGTACGAGTACAGCACATGCCAGTTGCCGACGAACACGTCGTCGCCCCGCGCCGCGATCCCGAGCACGCGGGAGGTCGAGGCCGGCCGGTCGCCGTCCGCGATGTCGTCGTCCCGCTGCGTCAGCCGCACGGCCCCGACGAAGAGGGGCCTCGAGGGCTCGGACACGTCGTACACCCGGGCGTCGTTCCAGGCGGCGACGAACACTCTCTGGTCCGCGTACGCGACCCGCACCGCGGCGCCCGGCATCGCGGCGCGGCCGACGATCCGCGGGCGGGCGAAGTCGGCGACCGAGACCACGACCAGCCCGGCCGAGCCGGCCGCGACATAGGCGAGGTCTCCGTCGACGACGACGTCGGTGGCCAGGCCGCCGGTCTGCACGCGGCCCGCGATGCGCGGCGCGTCCGGATCGTCGGCGTCGACCGTGACCAGTCCGCCCTCTCCGTCGGCGACGAACACCCGACTGCCCCGAGCGCACACGCCCCAAGCGTTGTGGAAGCCCGAGAGCGCGGCGGTGCGGCGGAAACCCGCCAGCCGATCGAAGCGGTAGACGCCGAGGCCATCCTCGTGCAACCCCACGAACAGCGCATCCCCGCTGGTATCGATGCCCTCGTAGCTGATACCCGGCTCCTGCAGCACGGGCAGCTGGACCGGCGCCGCGGGGTCGCGGATGTCCCAGCCGGAGAGGAAGGCGGGGTTGCGGATGGTGCCGCGATGGGTCGTGAACACCAGGTCGCCCCGCGACGCGAGGTGGATCGCGCCCGGCGGGCGTCGCGCGCCCGGGATCTCGTGGCGCAGGCCCTGGGAGAGGTACCGCATCGCGTGCGGCTCGCGGGCGTCGATGACCCCGAAGGTGTAGCTGGCTTGCAGCAGCAGCCCGTCTTCCCGCAGGCGCAGCTCGTCGATGTGCAGATGGTCCTCTTCGCCTTGCAGGCGCTGCAAGCGCACCAACGGGCTGAGGAACTCGCCGGGCGCGAGAGGTACGGGCGCGGCTCCTGGCGGCTCGTGACCGCAGCCGAGCAAGAGCAGGACGAGGATTCCCATCACCGGGCTGGAGGATGTCGACATGCGCGCATGATAGAGGCTCCGTCGGAGGAAGCCAAGAGGCCCCCGGCCGACGCCCGGTCGATCGGCTGCGCTGGCTCGTGCCGGGTCCCTCCGCGCGCGCCCTTCGACACGAAGGACCAGCAACGCGACCCGGTCTCCTTTCGCGGAAGTCGACGGTGACGGTTCCCCTGCTCGGCTCGGGAAACCACACAGTCCATTGGTCTCGGAGCCCGGGACCAGAACACGCCGCGGGCTCGTCCCGACGCCCCCCGTCTGCTAGACTCGGAGGGAACCCCGCGAGGGAGAGAGCTCCGCGGAAGGCGTCGCGGGCCCCGCGACGTCGGCTCCGAGGAGCCGGGAGCCCGCAGTGAGGAAGCCCCTGGCCGCGTTGACCGCGGTCGTCGCGAGCGTCGGCCTGCTCGTCAGCTGGCACGGTGGGCCGCTGGCCGCGGCTCCGCCCGACGACGACGCCCCAGCGCCCATCCTGCCCTTCATCGAACGGTACTGCATCAGCTGCCACGGCGGCGACGAGCCCTCCGGCCAGCTCAGCCTCGAAGGCTTCGCGCCCGACCTCGAGCTGCCCGCCACCCGCGAGCTCTGGCAGGACGTGCGCCAGCGCCTCGTCGACGGCGACATGCCGCCCCGTCGGGCGACCCTGCACCCGAGCCCCGAGGAGCGCGCCGGCGCGATCGCCGCGATCGGCGGCGCGCTCGCCGTGGCGCCGGCCCCCCAGGGCACGCCCGGCCGCGCGACCCTGCGGCGCCTCAACCGCCTCGAGTACGGCAACGCGGTGCGCGCGCTGCTCGGCGTCCATCTCCGCCTGGAGCGCGACCTGCCGCCGGACGATGCCGGCTACGGCTTCGACACCATCGGCGACGTGCTCAGCCTGCCGCCGATGCTGCTCGAGAAGTACCTCGACGCGGCCGAGCGCGCGACCGCAGCCGCGCTGCCGCTGGTGCGCCCGCTCGCCGCCCGCATCGAGGCCGAAGACTGCGAGAAGACCGCGCGCTCTCGGGTCTCCGGCGAGTTCGTCGTGCTGGTGACCAGCGGCGCGGCCGAGACGGCGATCGAGCTGCCGTGCGACGGGGAGTACCTGTTCCGCTCGCGGGTTTACGGCGACCAGGGCGGGCCCGATCTCGTGCAGGTGGGCCTGTCCGTCAATGGGCGGCTGGTGCGCAGCATCGAGGTCGCGGCCGAGATCGACGATCCGATCGTGCTCGAGGAGCGGGTGCAGCTGTCCGCCGGGCGCCACACCTTCGCGGTCTCGTTCCGCAACGACTTCTACGACGGCGACCATCCCGACCGCGACTACCGCGACCGCAACCTCGGCATCGACTGGCTGGCGGTGGAAGGGCCGGCCACGCTGCCGACGCCGACGGCCGCCGAGCGCGTCCTGCTCCCCGGTCAGCCGGAGGAGCCGGAGGACTGGGAGGAGAGCGCGCGCGCCGTGCTCCCGCCCTTCCTGCGCCGCGCCTACCGTCGGCCGGCTGCGCAGGAGGAAGTCGACGCGCTCCTGCAGCTGCTGCAGCGCGCCGGTGACCAGGGCCTGGCCTACGGGGAGGCGATGCGCATCGTCGTGCAGGCGGTGCTCGTCTCCCCCCACTTCCTCTACAAGGTCGAGAAGCACGCGCCGGACGACGGCGTCTACACGCTCGATGACTGGGAGCTCGCCAGCCAGCTCGCCTTCTTCCTGTGGAGCAGCCCGCCGGACGACGCGCTGCTCGACCTCGCCGCGAGCGGCGCCCTGCGCGCTTCCCTGCCGGAGCAGGTCGCCCGCATGCTCGACGACCCCCGCGCGGTCGCCCTGGTCGAGAGCTTCGCCGGCCAGTGGCTCGGCCTGCGCGAGCTCGAGGACATGCGGCCCGATCCGGTGCTCTTCCCCGCCTTCGACGACACCCTGCGCGAGGCGATGCGCGTCGAGACCGAGATGTTCTTCGAGGCGGTGATGCGCGAGAACCGGGACGTCCGCGACCTGCTCGACGCCCCGTTCACCTTCGTCAACGAGCGCCTCGCCGAGCACTACGGCCTCGGCGGCGTGCGCGGCGAGCGCTTCCGCCGGGTGCGCCTGCCCGACCAGCGCGGCGGGCTGCTCACCCACGCGAGCGTGCTGACGCTGACCTCCTACCCGAACCGCACCTCGCCGACCCAGCGGGGCAAGTGGCTGCTCGAGGCGTTGCTCGACGCGCCTCCGCCCGATCCCCCGCCCGGCGCGGGAGATCTCCCCGAGCCGACCGGCGCGCATCCCCAGAGCCTGCGCGAGCGCCTCGAGCTGCACCGCACCGAGCCGACCTGCGCGGCCTGCCACCAGCTGATGGACCCGCTCGGCTTCAGCCTGCAGCGCTACGACGCGGTCGGCCGCTACCGGCTCGAAGAGGGCGGCCTGCCGATCGATGCGAGCGGCACCTACAAGGGCGTCGACCTCGACGGCGCCGCCGACCTGCGCCGCTATCTGCGCGGGCGCGGGCCGGACTTCGTCGTCTGCCTGGCCCGCAAGCTCCTGATCTACGCCCTCGGGCGCGACCTGAACAGCGCCGAGCGCGCGGCGATCGACCAGCTGGTCGCCGGGCTCGGCCCCGACTATCGATTCCGGGCCCTGGTGACGGGTCTGGTCGAGCTGGACGCCTTCAGCAGGCGAAGTGGAGAGGACCGATGAGCGATCAGAACCGGCGCACCTTCCTGCGCAACCTCGGCGCCTGCCTGGCGCTGCCCTTCCTGCCCAGCCTGCCCGGCGCCTTCGCCGATGAGCGCCGCGCCCGGGCGCCCCTGCGCATGCTGTTCGTGTTCGCCCCGAACGGCAAGATCATGCCCGACTGGACGCCGACCGAGGAGGGCGCCGACTTCACGCTGCCCTATCTGCTCGAGCCGCTGGAGAGCCAGCGCGAGCGCATGCTGGTGCTGTCCGGCCTGACCCTCGACGGCGCCCGCGCCCACGGCGACGGGCCGGGCGACCACGCGCGGGCCAGCGCGGCCTTCCTGACCGGCGCCCATCCGCGCAAGACCGGCGGGGACGACATCCTCAACGGCATCTCCGTCGACCAGGTCGCCGCCGAGAAGCTCGGCGAGCACACCCGCTTCCCGTCGCTCGAGCTCGGCATCGAGGGGAACCGGCGGGGGCGCTGCGACTCGGGGTACAGCTGCGCCTACGTGTCGAACATCTCCTGGCGCAGCGCGGTGCAGCCGATGGCGAAGGAGGTCAAGCCGCGGCTGGTCTTCGACCGCCTGTTCGGCGACGAGCGGCGCCTCAGCCCCGAGGAGCGCGCCCGCCGCGAGCTCCTGCGCGGCAGCGTGCTCGACCTGGTCGGCGAGCAGGCCCACGGTCTGGCGCGCCGCCTCGGCCGCGATGACCGGGCCAAGCTCGACGAGTACCTGCACGCGGTGCGCGAGCTCGAGGCGCGGCTCGGCCAGCCGCAGGAAGACCCGGGCGCGCAGGCCGAGCGGCCCGGCAAGCCCGGCGACCGCGCGGAGCACATCCAGATGATGGGCGAGCTTCTGACCCTCGCCTTCCAGACCGATGCGACCCGCGTCGCGACACTGATGTTCGGCAACGCCGGCAGCAACAAGAGCTACCCGCAGCTCGGCGTCAGCGACGGGCACCACTCGGTCTCGCACCACCGGGGAGACGAGCAGAAGATCGACAAGGTGCGCCGCATCGACCGCTTCCACGTCGAGCAGCTCGCGGCCCTGGTCGAGCGCTTCGCCTCGGTGCGCGAGGGCGACGGCAGCATGCTCGACAACATGGTGATCGTGTACGGCAGCGGCATCGGCGACGGCAACCGCCACCACCACCACGACCTGCCGGTCCTCGTGCTCGGCGGAGGCGCCGGACGGCTGGCCAGCGGCCGGCACGTGCGCTTCCCGAGGGACACCCCGCTGACCAACCTCTACCTGACGCTGCTCGACCTCGCCGGGGTGCGCGTCCCGCGCTTCGGCGACAGCACCGGGCCGCTGCAGGGGCTGACGGTCTAGCTGCGCAGCAGCTCCCGCACGGCGGCGAGCAGCTCGCGCGGGCCCCAGGGTTTGGGCAGGAAGGCGTCGATGCGCAGCGGGCCGAGGGCGCGCTGCGCCTCTTCGCGGCTGAAGCCCGTGGTCATCAGCACCGGCAGGTCGGGAGCGCGCTCGCGCAGCGCGTTCAGCGTCCGCGCGCCGTCCATGCGCGGCATCGTCAGGTCGAGCAGCACCGCCTCGACGGCCCCTCCACAGCGGTCGAAGAGCTCGATCGCGCGCTGGCCGTCCTCGGCGGTCTCGACCACGTAGCCCTTGCGGGTCAGGGTCTTGCGCGAGATGTCACGGACCGCGGGGTCGTCGTCGACGACCAGCAGCACCCCGGCGGGCGCGGCCAGCCCCCCCGACTCCTCGGCGTCGTGGGCCGGCAGCGAGGCGTCGGCCGCCGCCGGGAGCGCGACCACGATCGAGGTGCCCCAGCCGGAGGCCGAGCGCACCCGGATCGCCCCGCCGTGCCGCTGCACGATCCCGAGCACGGCGGCGAGGCCGAGCCCGCGGCCGGAGCGTTTGGTGCTGAAGAAGGGGTCGAACATCCGCGCCGCGGTACGCTCCGCCATCCCCCGCCCGGTGTCGCGCACCTCGACGCACACGTAGGGTCCGGGCTCGAGCTCGCGGACGCCGCGGGCGCGGGACAGGAAGTCGACGCCGAGCTCGCGGCGCTCGGTGCGCACCACCACCTGCCCGCCGCGGGCGGGATCGATCGACTCCGCGGCGTTGGTGATCAGGTTCATGAAGACCTGCCGCAGCTGCGCCGGATCGCCGCGCACGAGCGGCAGCTCCTCCTCGACCTCGTTGACGTAGCGCACGTGCTTCGGGATCGAGAAGTCGAGCAGCCCCCGCATCTCCCCGACCAGGGCCCCGAGGTCGACCGGCTCGACCTGGAGCTGGCCCTTCCCGGAGTAGACCAGGAGCTGCCGGGTCAGGTCGGCGGCGCGGCGCGCCGCGAGGTCGATCTGGCGCACCGTGTCGCGCACCGGGGTGTGCTCGGGCAGCTCGAGCAGCGCGAGGCCGGCGTTGCCGATGATCGCGACGAGCAGGTTGTTGAAGTCGTGGGCGATCCCGCTCGACAAGAGGCCGAGGCTCTCGAGCTTCTGGGCCTGCCACAGGCCGCTCTCGAGCTTCAGCCGCTCCTCTTCGGAGCGCTTGCGCTCGGTGATGTCGAGCATCGTGACCACCGCCCCGCTGACCGCTCCGTTCGGCTCGAAGGTGGGGATCGCCGAGTAGATGCCCCAGGTGGTCTCGCCGTCCGGGCGGACCACGCCGAGGGTCACCGGTCCTTGGGGCTGGCCGGAGGCGAGCGCACGGCTGACCGGGTAGTCTTCGACCCGGCAGGTGCTGCCGTCCTCGAACACGGTCGTGCCCCCGAAGTCGAGCACCTCGCGGGCGAGCAGGGCCTCCTGGCTCAGGCCGAGCATCGCGAGGGCGCGCTCGTTGGCGGACTGGATCCGGCCGTCCGGCGTGACGTGGACGACGCCGCCCGGCACGCACTCGAGGATGCGCTGGTTGAGCTCCTTCTCGGCGCGCAGCTCGGCCTCGATCTGCTGGGCGGTGCGCAGCGCGCGCTCGGCCTCGACCTGCTCGGTGATGTCCGAGGAGATGCCGAGCAGGTACCGCGGGGCGCCGGTCTCCCGGTCGGGGATCGTCACCTTGCGGGTGTGGAGGATGCGCTCGCCCTCCGGGGTGCTGATCGGCTCGCGGGGGATGTCGACGACGCCGTCGGCGTCGAGCACCTCGCGGTCCTTGCGCTGGAAGAAGCGCGCCTGGTCGGGGGGAAAGAAGTCGTGGTCGGTGCGGCCGAGCATCTCCTGGCGGGTGTGCCCCATGATGCGCTCGGCGGCGCGGTTGATCTTGATGAAACGCAGGTCGTCCGCGTCCTTGACGAAGACCATGTCCGGCAGGTTCTCGAAGACCGAGTCGTAGAAGGCGGCGGTGTCCCCGAGGTTCTGCTCGGCCTCGCTGCGGGCCCGCTCGAGCTCGCGCAGCCGGCGCTCCAGCCGCTGGGTCAGCTCGCGCGCCCGGACCGGCAGGAACGGCCCCGTGCCGGAGGGCGGCGGCGGATCGCCCCGCAGGGCCGCCTCCAGCCGCGCGCACAGGGCCTCGTATCGCTTCTCTTCAGGAGTGACGGCGCCGCCCTCTCTTGCTGCGTGAAACCAACGCAGGCCCCCCAAACTAGCATTTCCTCCAGCAGCCGACAACGCGCACGTCGGAAGATCCTGGCCGCAGACTTTTTCTCGCGTGGGGGTGTAACACCCTCGCGGCCGACGCCGTCCTTCGGGTGAAATGGTAGCTGTGACGACGACACCCGACGCCCAGCTCGTACCGAGGGCCGTGTCCGGCGAGGACCAGGCCTTCACGGAGCTGCTACGTCGTCACACCCCCGGCCTGTACCGCTACTGCGCGGGCTTGCTGGGGGATGTCAACGAAGCGGAGGACGTCGTGCAGGAAGCGAGCGTGAAAGCCTACCGGAGCCTGGAGCGCTCCGACCCCCGCCGCTTCCGGGCCTGGTTCTTCACGATCGCCCGGAACCTGTGCTACGACGCCCTGCGCCGTCGCAAGACCTGGGCGCCGCTGTCCGGAGGGGAGGAGGACGAGCGCCGCCCGCCCCTGAGCAGCGTCGATCGGGAGGCCCTCCACGAGGCGCTGCAGGTGCTCAGCCCCAAGCAGCGCACCCTCGTCCACTACCGCTACACGCTCGGTCTCCGGACCCGGGAGATCGCGGAGGAGCTCGGCCTGACGCCGAGCAACGTCCGCGTCAGTCTGCACCGCGCGATCCGCCGGCTGCGGGAGGTGATGTCGTGAGCCATCCCGACGAAGAGCTCCTGTTCGCCCACGCCCTCGACCCCGAGGACGTGCCGCTGCCGCAGGAGACCCGCGACCACCTCGGCTCCTGCGCGGCCTGCCGCCAGAGGCTCGAGGCCCTGCGCGCCGAGCAGGCCGCCCTCGAGGCGGCGCTGCCGGCGGATCTTCCGCTTCCTCCCGGGCTGCTCGCCAGGGTGACGGCCGCCATTTCAGAGGAATCCCCCCGCGCCCGTCCGCCGGCCCCCCGGCCGGTGGCGGACCAGCCCCGAAGGAGTCACCCGATGCGCTGGCTTTCCGTCGCCGCGGCCCTGCTGATCGCCGCCGGCTGCACCTACTGGTTCACCACCCGTCCCCCGGCGGAGTCCGGTCCTCCCGTCGCGGAAGCCCCCGACGGCGAGGAGACCGCCGAGGAGGAGCCGGAGGCGCTCGCGTCCCCCGGCGACAGCCCGGTCGCCGACCCCGCGCCGGAGATCGCCGGAGGCCCCGCGCCCGTCCTCGACCACCGCAACGCGCCGACCCCGGCCGAGCCGATGCCGCCGGCGACGGGGGCGCCTCCGCCGCTGTCCCCCGCCCTGCCCGGCGAACGCCTGGACGCCACCGTGCTGCGGCTCGAAGCGACCGGCAGGGAGGCGGGCCGGGGGCGGCGGGCGGCCGTGCCCGTCGCGGAGGTCGAGGGCCGGCCCGTCGGCACCTTCGACGGCGAGGCCCTGACCGGCGAAGCCTACGACCGCATCGAGGACAACCCCTTCCTGTCGCCGCTCGACCAGCCGCTCTCGACCTTCTCCAGCGACGTCGACCGGGCGTCCTACGCCAACGTGCGGCGCTTCATCGAGAGCGGCCAGCTGCCCCCGCCGGACGCGGTGCGCATCGAGGAGCTGCTCAACTACTTCCCCTACCAGCAGGCCGGCCCTTCCCCGGAGGCCGAGCACCCGGTCGCGATCGGCGTCGAGACCGCGTCCTGCCCCTGGCAGGAGGGTCATAGGCTGGTCCGGATCTCCCTCAAGGGCAAGGAGATGGAGCTCGACCAACGGCCGGGCAGCAACCTGGTCTTCCTGATCGACGTGTCCGGCTCGATGAACCGCGCGAACAAGCTGCCGCTGCTCAAGAAGGCGATGCACCTGCTCAGCAACAAGCTCGAGGAGCGCGACCAGGTCGCGATCGTCGTCTACGCCGGCGCCGCCGGCCTGGTGCTCGAGCCGACCCCGGGCACGGACAAGGAGGCGCTGCACGCCGCCCTCGACGGCCTGGCCGCGGGCGGCTCCACCAACGGCGGCCAGGGCATCGAGCTCGCCTACCGCGTCGCCCAGGAGCACTTCATCGAAGGCGGCATCAACCGCGTGATCCTGTGCACGGACGGCGACTTCAACGTCGGCAACACCAGCCAGGGCGGCCTGAGCCGGCTGATCGAGGAGAAGGCGCAGAGCGGCGTCTTCCTCACCCTGCTCGGCTTCGGCGGCGGCAACCTCAACGACGCCCTGCTCGAGACCCTGTCGAACAAGGGCAACGGCAACTACGCCTACATCGACAGCTTCAAGGAAGCGGCGAAGGTGTTCAGCAACGAGCTGCTCGGCACCCTCTGGACCATCGCCAAGGACGTCAAGCTGCAGGTCGAGTTCAACCCCGCCCGCGTCGGCGCCTACCGGCTGATCGGCTACGAGAACCGCATCCTCGCCGCCCAGGACTTCAACGACGACACCAAGGACGCCGGGGACATGGGCGTCGGCCACACGGTCTGCGCCCTGTACCAGATCGCGCCGCCCGGCGTCGAGCTGCCGGTCGCGGGCGCGGAGGTCGATCCGCTGCGCTACCAGGCCCGCCCCTCGGTCGATCCCGCCAACCCGGAGCTGTTGACCGTCAAGATGCGCTACAAGCACCCCGAGGACAGCACCAGCCAGCTGCTCCAGGTGCCCCTGGTCGACGGCGGCGCCCACTTCGACGAGGCCTCGACCGACTTCGTGTTCAGCGCCGCGGTCGCCGCCTTCGGCATGCTCCTGCGCGACTCCGAGCACCGGGGCAGCGCGACCTTCGCGACCGTGATCGAGCTGGCGGGGGACGGCCTGCGCTTCGATCCGGACGGAAGCCGGGCCGGATTCCTGTCCCTCGCCCACCAGGCGAAGAGTCTGGCGGAAGCGGCGGAGCCCCGGGACTGAGGGGCTTCACGCCTGTCACCGAATTTTAAATTGCGGCAAACGCAATTTTTCTTGGCAGATCGCGGGCCTGGCAACGTCTTATGGGTAGGGAAACTCCCGACCGACTCTGGCCCGCGGTGGAATCATGAACCTCAGCCCCCAGCAGAAGACACGGCTACGGCGCCGGCTCAAGGCGCCACACAGCGCGACCTACCGGGAGATCCTGACCAACCGCTGGGCGCTGAGCGACCTCGGCAACGGCTGGCGCGGCGAGTACCACGCGCGGCGCGACCTGATCCTGTGGGCGCGGGTTCCCCAGGGCCAGGAGCTGCTCGCCTCCGGCTGAGGGCCCGGAAGGGCGTGACCTCAGCGTACGACCTGTCCTGGCTCGGCGGGCGGGGGTAAACCCCGCCCCTACAGGACTTTCGAGCAGTCATAGGACAACATGTAGGGGAGGGGTTTACCCCCTCCCGTCGTACTTCGGGAACTGACCTCCCCTCGCCACTTGCCTCATCCACCTCCACCGCCACCCCTCGTACCTCGCGGTGTCGGTGTTCGGCCGCTGCGCCCTCTGCTCCTGGTTCCTCGGTGCCGAGACCTTGCTGTTGGCACAGCGGAAGCAATCACTGCCCGACCTTGAACAGCTCCTTCATGATCGCCGGCAGGCTCTCGTCCTGATGCATGCCGAAGGCCCGCTCCTGCGCGCGCAGACCCTCCCAGCTCGAGCTCCGGAAGGCCTGGACCAGCGCGTCCTTCTGCTCGCGGGTCAGCAGCTTCGCGATCTTGCCCTGCACCTTCCCCGTCTCGAGGTCGGTCGGGAAGTGGAGCACGCGGTTCGCCTGGTGCACCGACAGGCCGTGGCTGTGCGCGACGTCGGCGAAGCCGGGGCTGCCCTGCGCGGCCTTCAGCGCCTGCAACATCTTCAGGCGCTTGCCGGGAGCCGCCTTCGCCGCCGCCGCGCGTAGCGCCTTCGCGGCGCGGATACGGGTCTGTTGCATGTCGAGCAGGAAGCTCTTGAGGTTGTGCGCTCCCGTCCGGATGCCGTTCCAACGGGCCCGCTCGAAGGCGGCGAACTGAAAGGCGAAGGCGATGTCCTCGCCGCCGCTGATGGCGCGGGCGTTGAACACCATCTTCGCGAGCTTCCCCTGGTTCTCCTTCCACCACTTCGCGGCGTCGACAGCCGCCTGGCCCGCGGCGCGCGTCGAGATCTTCTCGGTGACCGTGCGGGACTGCTCGAGGGCGACCGTGACCGCGAGGTCGATCACGCGAACGACCAGGTCCGGGGCGGTGCCCGGGGTCAGCGGGCTGCTGGCCAGGCCTTTGACCAGGCCGCTGAACGGGCCCTTGTAGTCCTGGCGCACCGCACCGTCGATCAGGGTCGTGGACATCGCGGCAGCGAGCAGATCGCAGGTCGACGCGTAGCTGACCTTCAACGCCGCCTCGGCGGCGGCGGCCTCGGCGCTGCTCATGCCGAGATGGGTGGTGTGGATCAAGCCGGGGAGGGCGTTCTTCATCGCGACGGCGATCACCCGGGCGAGCTTGAGCCCGGCGGCCGTGAACAGGGCCCCGATGCCGATCTTCTCGAACATCCGGCTCGTGAAGCTCGCGGCGCCGATCCTGTTCATGATCGCCTCGTTGCGCTTCATCATGTCGTGGGCGCCGGAGATCTGTTTGGTGACGAGGTCGAGCTGGCGTTTGATCGTGGACATCGGGGTTCCTCCTGCCGGTTGTCCGCTGTCGGCCGTCCACCCCATCTGCGAGATTCCGGCGTCGACCCCCCTCGAAGTTTCGCGAGATTCTTCCCGCCCCGCTACCCTGGTCTATGCTGAAGGCTCCGTCACTCTTCCCGGAGGCCCGCCGATGCGTTGGTGCTGGCTCGTCGTCGCTGCCGCCGCCTGTTGCGCGGATGAGATCGAGATCGTCCGCGACACCTGGGGCGTCCCCCACGTCTTCGCCGCCACGGAGGCCGACGCCTTCTACGGCCTCGGCTGGTGCCAGGCCGCCGATCGCGGCTTCCAGATGCAGCTCAAGCTGCGCGTGATGCAGGGCCGGGTCGCCGAGCTGCTCGGCGACGGCCAGCGGCTCGGGCGGCGCGACACCATCCTCGACCACGACCGCCAGATGCGCGTGCTCGGCTGGGCAGAGAGGGCGGAGGAAGCGGTCGCGCTGCTTCCGGAAGACGAGCGCGCCCTGCTCGACGCCTACTGCGCCGGGGTCAACGCCTGGTTCGCGGGCCGCGCCCTGCCGGAGACCTGGCAGGCGGTCGGCCTCGAGCCCCAGCCCTGGACGCCCGCCCGCTGCCTGCTCGCCTGGTGGCACATGGCGCGCTTCTTCGGCCCCGACGGCACGCGCGATCTCAACGCCGAGCGCGCCCTGGCCCGCGGGATCGCCGTCCGCACCTTCCAGGAAGACTCCGTCGCGGTGGTCGGCCGCGACGACGTCACGGACGCCTGGCTGGAGCGGGTCGAGGCGCTCCTCACACGGCCGGTTCCGGCCGACACCGGCGAGGGTCCGCGCTTCTCCCACGCCTGGGCCCTGTCCGCCGCGCGCAGCGCGGACGGCGCGGCGGTGCTGGTCAGCGATCCGCGCACACCGGTCAGCGATCCGCCGCTGTTCCATGAGTTCCACCTCTCCGCCGGCGCCCTCGACGTGCGCGGCATCGGCACCCCGGGCTGCCCCCTGGTGCTGATCGGCTTCAACCGGCACGTCGCCTGGGGCGCGACCGCCCTCGGCGCCGACCAGGCCGACCTGTTCCGCCTGCGGACGGCGGAAGACCGCCCGGGCCAGTACTTCTACGACGGGGCCTGGCGCGACTTCGCGGTGCGTGCGGAGACCCTCGTGGTCAAGGGCCGGCCCGGGCTGCCGCTCGAGGTGCTCGAGACCGTGCACGGGCCGGTGATGACCCCGTACGTCTTCGCCACGCCAGAGGATGGGGCCTTCGCCCTGCGCCGGGTGCCCCTCGACGGCGGCGGGCCGCCGACCTTCTCGGCCGGCCTCGGGATGATGCGGGCGACCGACGCGGACAGCTTCCTCGCCGCCCTGCGCCGCTGGCGCTTCCCGAGCATGAACTGCGTGTTCGCCGACGCGGCGGGGATCGGCTACAGCGTCGCCGGCGCGCTGCCGATCCGGAACGGGCCCCGCGGCGGGCGGATCCCCCTCGACGGCAGCGTGCCCGGCGGCTGGCGGGGCTTCATCCCCGGCGAGCTGCTGCCCTTCGCCCGCGACCCGGAGCGCGGCGTGCTGTTCAGCGCGAACCACCG
This sequence comes from bacterium, assembly GCA_030428695.1. Next base: position 2,797 of record JAUIEM010000182.1, on the reverse strand, counting down.
GCCGGTCGCCGGCTTCTACCGTCCCTACATCGGCCACATGACCGGCTCCCAGGGCGAGACCTCCCGCTCCTGGCGGCTGCGCGAGCTGCTCGCCGGGGATGCGGTGCTCGACCTCGAGCAGGTGCTCGCGATCCAGCGCGACACCGTCAACCCCGGCCGCCGCGACACCGCGCGCATCGGCGGCGCGATGCTCCGCGCCGGGCTGCTCGAGGGCGCGGCCGCAGAGGCCGCCGCCCACCTCGAGGGCTGGCTGGCGGCGGGGGCTCCCAGCGACCTGCGGGTGCCGGGCGCGGCGCTCGCCCTCGAGATCCCGACCGGCTTCCGGCGCGGCGGGATCTCGCTGGTCGGGGAGTACGGCGGCGGGGAATCGGGCCTGGCGCGCTGCATGAAGGCGCTGTGCAAGCGCCTCGAGGAGGACGAGCCGGAGTGGAGCCGGCTCGAGGTCGCGTTCTTCTCCTCGCGGCTGAGCACGGCCTGGGAGGGGGCGCGGAGGCGCTACGGGGAGGACACGGGCAGCTGGGAGCGGAAGGCGCTGGAAGCGACCGCCGGCCGCTTCGGCTGGCAGGTCGGCCTCGACCGCATCCCCGCGCCGCTGCCGATTCCGCAGCCGACGAAGCCGGCCCTGTGGAACCCGGACGGCCAGACCCTGTTGTCGCAGCCCGGCCAGACCTACACCCAGGTGGTGCCCCTCGGCGACGTCGATGCCGCCCTGAGCCTGATGCCGATCGGCCCCTCGGAAGATCCCGCGCAGCCCTGGCGCGACGTCTCGGTGCGCGCCTGGGTCGCCGGCGAGCTGCATCCGGCGCCGCTGTCCCGGGATGCGGTGCTCGAGCACGCCGCGCGGCGCGAGACCATCGGGCGATGAGGCTGCGCGGCGGCCTGCTCCTGTTGTGCATGCCCCTGGTCGGCTGCGTGACCTGGGTGCAGGTCGAGGTCACCGGCGAGGCGCGTCCGGCAGCGGGGGAGCCGCCCGCGAAGCTCGAGCTGATCCTGAGCGGGACGCGCTTTGCCCCGGGGTTCGGGGGGCGGGCGCAGGCGGTGCTGGAGGGCCCGGTCGCCGCGCGGGTGATCGTGCGCGAGGCGCGCGAGCCGCTGGTCGTCGGCCCGGCGACCGGCCACTGCGCCGGGCTCGAGGCCTACTTCCCGGCGGAGGAAGGGACCCCGGCCTTCCGCCCGACCGGGCCGACCGCGGTCATCGAGCGGGGCTGGGTGATCCCGCCCGGCTGGGGAACGATGCAGATCTCCGTCTTCAGCCTCGGGCTGTGGCCCGTGGTGGCGCCCGACGGCGGCTATGAGCAGTGGCGCGTGACGGTGTTCGCAGACGTCGACGCGGCGCCGCGCGCGTTCACCGTCGGCTACACCCCGCGCCGCTTCGCCTGGCTGCTGTGCCTGCCGATCTGGCCCTTCGCCGCGCTCGAGCAGGTCTTCCGCGCGAGCGCCGAGGAGGTGCTGTTCGAGGCGCTGGCGGAGCGCCTGCCGGGAGAGCTCACGCAGCCGTAGGAGCGCGCCCCACCCGGACGTCGCGCGGCGCGCTCCCCGACCTCGACGAAGGCCGTTGCATCCCCCACCCCTGCCGGTAGAATGACGCCTCGCGGCATGAGCCGTCAGCCTCCGCCCCATCGGCATCCTGGAACAGGAGACCGCGCCATCCTCCGCTTCGCCACCCGCAACCTGCTGGTCAAGAAGGTCCGCACCTCGCTCGCGATCTTCGGGCTGTCGATCTCGATCCTGCAGATCGTGACGCTGCTCGGCATGTCGAGAGGTCTCAAGGAGCTCGTCGCCTCGACCTTCGAGATGGTCGACGGCATGATCGTGCTCAACGAGGAGACGCTCTCGCCGATGCTGTCGAGCCTCGACGCCGGCCTCGAGGACCGCATCGAGGCGATCCCCGGCGTCGTCGGCGCGCTGCCCGAGGTGTGGAACCTCGCCTGGAAGGTCGAAGGCCGGCAGCCCTTCAAGCGCGGGCTGATGACCGGGCTGATGCTGCTGAGCTACGACCCGGCCGACCGCTTCGACCTGACCGACAACGGCTTCTTCGAGCAGCGCCTGGTCGAGGGGCGCCACCTCGAGAAGACCGACGAGATCCTGATCAGCCGCACGGTCGCGCGGGACTACAAGAAGGCGGTCGGCGACACGATCTCGGTGGTCGGCCATCGCCTGGCGGTCACGGGCATCTTCCAGTCGCACTCGGTGCTGACCGACAACATCATGGTCATCCACATCGACCGCGGCCGCTTCATCCGCAGCGTCAGCCCCGAGAAGGTCTCGATCTACTTCGTCGAGACCGACCCGAGCGTGCTACCGGACACGGTGATCGCCCGCAGCATCGAGAGAGAGCTCGCGGACGTCGGCGTCAAGGCGCTGACCAAGCAGGAGGCGAACGTCGAGCTGACCTGGGCCTTCCAACGGCTCGACCTGTTCATCCTGTTCGTCAGCCTGTTCGCGGTGTGCGTCGGGGCGCTCGGGGTGTTGAACACGATGTTGATGAGCGTGCTCGAGCGCACACAGGAGTTCGGGATCCTCAAGGCGACCGGCTGGGAGAAGGGCAACGTGCTGCGGCTCGTGCTGCTCGAGTCGGTCAGCATCGGCCTGATCGGGGGCGTCATCGGCTGCATCGGCGGGTACATCCTCGTCCACATCGGCGGCAGCCTGCTCGACATCACCCCGGTGGTCGAACCCTGGCTGATCGCCGGCTCCTTCGCCCTGGCGGTGCTGCTCGGCGTGCTCGGCGGCATCTATCCAGCGAACCGGGCGGCGCGCATGAGTCCGATGGAAGCGATACGGAGTGGCTGAGCAG
>JAUIEM010000181.1 GCA_030428695.1 bacterium | reverse complement strand
CCGGTGCGGCCTCGGCTGCCGGCGCCTCCGCCGCTTCCGCCTCCGCAGCTTCCGCCGCCGCTGCCACCGGCGGACCATCCCCCGGCGCCGCGGCGACCTCGGCGCCCGCGGCCCCGGACAACGCCGGCTCTCCGGCGCCGGGCTTCGGCCCCTTGCGCTCGAGGGCGCGGCGCAGGCGGTTCTTGCGGCGCTGCGCGTCGGCCGCTTCCGCCGCCCGCTCGGCCCGCTTCGAGACGACGAACACGATCGCGAGCAGCAGGAAACCGCAGCCGAGCACGGCCAGCCCGAGGGTCCAGAACTGCTCCTGGACCTGGGAGCGCACCTCGGGCGCCGGCTCGATGGTGTAGCCGACGACCAGGGGCATCTGGGTGTATTCCTCGGCGCCGGTGTCCCGCTGGAAGTTCCAGTTCTTGTAGAAGTAGCCGACCAGCTGCACCGGATCGCCGTCTTCCAGGCCGTAGCGGAAGTCCTGCCGCTTCTCGAGCACCTTGAACTGGATGCCCTTGTTGCGGCCGTTGATGATGATCCCCGAGAAGATCCGCTTGATCCCGGTCAGCTCCTGGATCGGCTTCGGCGCGAGGTCGCCCCGCATCGCCCCGAGCCGCCCGGTGATCGTCACCAGCTTGCCGCGCATCGTCTCCGGCCGCGAGGCGAAGACCGGCCAGGGGTCGCTCTTCGGCACCACCTTGACCGACTCCGGCGGCGTGCGCGCCGCCATCTGCAGCAGCATCGCGTAGGGCTTCGGATGCAGCGTCTCGGTCAGGTCCTTCACCTCGCCCAGGGTCTGGGCGACGTGCACGGTGTCGGTGCGCTCCGGCCGGATCAGCGTCAGCTCGACCGGCATGTGCCAGACATCGCCCTCGAGCCGCAGATCGGCCGTCGAGGGACGCTCTTCCGGCGCGCCCGTGGCCGGACCGAAGGGGTCTTCGATCAGGATCAGGCCGAGGCAGACCAGGGCGCCGAGGACCATCGCGAGCATCTTCGCCTTCTCGGCACGGGTCATCTGGGGCGGGGGACGGCGACGCTTCATGATGGGATGCTCCGGAGGGACTGGCGGTCGCGGGCGGCCGCGACCAGCGCGCTGAACAGGTTCGACATGGCGGGATCGTCGGCCATCTTCTCCGGGTGCCACTGCACCCCGAGGCAGAAGCTCCGGCCGGGATGCTCGATCGCCTCGATCACCCCGTCGCTCGCCCGAGCGCTGACCTCGAGCGGCGGCGCGACCCCGGCGACCGCCTGGTGGTGCATCGAGTTGGAGAAGACCGTTCCGCTGCGCCCGAGAGCCCGGGCGAGCAGGCTGCCCTCGACGACCTCGAGGTCGTGCCCGACGCCGGAGCCGCGGTGCTCGACCGCGGTCGGATGCTCGCTCGGCAGGTCGTAGATCAGGGTCGCGCCGAGGTCGCGGGCGAGGACCTGCATGCCGAGGCAGACCGCGAGCAGCGGCAGGTCGCGCTCGAGGGCGAGCTCGATCAGCAGGCTGGCGGTGCGGGTGCGGGAGGCGAGGGCCGGGACCAGCCCGGGCACGTCCCGGGCGTCCGCCGGGCACAGATCGTCGCCGCCGGGCATCACGAGCCCGTCCACGCGGTCGAGCAGGGCGGAGAGGTAGGCGCGGTCGGGAAAGGGCGCGACGAGCAGCGGGCGCCCGCCGGCGCGGACGACGGCTTCCCAGTAACGCGGGTAGAGCTTGGCGAACTCGCCGTTCGGGCCCTTGTCGACGTCCGCTTCGATCGCGATCCAGGGTTCCATCGCACCTCCCTCCCCTATGCTAGTTGCCGAAAACGAAACCGCAACCCGCAAGGCGGAGAAATGTTTCGCTTATGGCAATCCGCGTCCGGAGAGAGCCAGGGGCCGGAAAGGAATAAGTCGAGCACCGAGGGTGCGGATGCGGCAGGAATTGTGGTGCTTGGCGAATGACGCATACCAGTACCAACAGCAAGGTCTCGGCACCGAGGAACGAGGAGCAGAGGCCGCAGCGGCCGAACACCGACACCGCGAGGTACGAGTGGTGCCGGTGGAGGTGGAGTGAGGCAAGTGCCACAATTACGCCGCAGGCGCGCCCGAATGCCTGACTTATTCCTTTTCGGGCCCTTACTTGGCGCGGCTGATGAAGTCCCCGGTGCGGGTGTCGACGTTGACCTTCTCGCCGTTCTTGATGTGCAGCGGCACCTTGATCTTCAGGCCGGTCTCGACGGTCGCCTCTTTGGTGACGTTGGTCGCGGTGTTGCCCTTGACCGCCGGCTCGCACTCGGTGATCTCGAGGGTGACCGAGGGCGGCAGCTCGGCGGAGACCGCGATGCCGTCGAGGAACATCAGCACCATGTCGCCGTTCGGCACCAGGTAGGGCAGGCAGGACTCGGTCAGCTCGGGGGCGAGGTGGTGCTGCTCGTAGGTCTCCTTGTCCATCACGACGATGCGGTCGCCGTCGACGTACAGGTACTCGCAGCTTCTGTGCTCGACGAAGGCCTTCTCGAGCTTCTCGGCCGAGCGGAAGCGCTTCTGCACGATCGAGCCGGACTCGATGTTCTTGAGCTTGAGCTGCTGGAAGCCGCCGCCCTTGCCGGGCTGCGTCCAGTCTTTGGTCAACACGACCCAGTTTCCACCATCGAGGATGATGACGTTGCCGATTTCGATCTGGCTCGCGGGGATTGCCATGATGTGCCTCCGGAGGACGGATGGTTGTGTGGGGGTTCGTGCGGAATCGGCGCTTGCGGGCGACTCCGCCGCTCGGGTAGTCTAAGTCGATTCTCCCGGGTAGTCTACTGTCGATGTCCGACGATTCCAGTGCAGACAAGAACTCCCCCGAGACGGAACGCCTGCGTGACCTGCGGGATCAGATCCGCGTCGGTGCCGATCGGATAGCGCGCAAGAAGGGCGAGCTCGACCGCTCGCTGCGGCGCTTCGGCTTCATGACCAAGGTCAGCCTGCTGCGCTTCCGCTACATCTGCGGCTACCTCGCCGCCGGCTTCACCGTGTCGGCGCCGATGTACATGAGCCTGCGCTTCTGGTACCAGGGCAACCTGACCTCCGAGTTCGCGACCGAGCTGTGGGAGCCGGTGCGCAACAGCGTGCTGCTCGGCGTGACCTTCCTCCTGCCGTACCTGCTGCTCGCGCCGATCACGAAGATCTCCTGGGAGAACATGCGGGTCCCGGAGTTCCAGAAGTTCGAGCTGTCCCTGTCGAAGGCGGCGACGATCTTCTCGATCGTGTACTTCGTCATCTGCCTCGGCGTCAGCTGGCTGGCGGGGGACTTCCAGTACAGCGCCTTCTTCGACCCGCGCCCGGCCTGGATGAACTTCCTGATCCAGCTCGTGCCCTTCCTGCGCCTCAAGGCCCTGACGGTCCTGTTCCGCGAGTACTACACCAGCTCCGTCAAGAAGGAGGACCTGGTGCTGCGGCCCCGCTCCGACACGATCCGGGTCGCCACGCCCAAAGAGCTCGCGCCCTCGCCGGACACGCCCGCCGTCACCACCTCGACCGCGCCGTCTGCAGATGACGTGAAGACCGAGGCGGTGGAGGAAGCGGAGGCGGAGGAACAGGCGGAGGAACAGGCGGAGGAAGAGACGCCGGCCGAGACCCCGCCGACGGAGGACGCCGACGCCGACGAGGACGAGGACGCCGGGACGGAGAAGGACGAAGACACGCCCGCGGAAGAAGAACGAGCGGCCGCCTCGGAAGCCCCGCCCGCAGAGGCCCCCGCCGCAGACCCCGCGGCTGCCGAAGCCGACGAGGCCGAGGCGGCGCCCGCGCCGAAGAAGAAGAAAAAGAAGAAGCGCAAGAAGAAGAAGGCGAAGGCCGCCTCCGCCGAGGGCGCGGCCCCGTCGGACGGTTCGTGAGCGGCTCCGACAGCGCCCGCCCGGCCCGCAAACGCGCCTTCACCCCGGCCGGACTCGCCGCGCCCGAGGACGACTGGCTCGCCGCCGAGGAGCCCCTGCAGATCCGCATCGCGGGCGACGACCTCGCGGTCCTGATGCGCACCCCCGGGGAGGACTTCCCGCTCGCCGCCGGCTTCCTGCTCGGCGAAGGCCTGGTCCGCGTCCGCGGTGACATCGACGGGATCGGCTACTGCGTCGACGACGAGCAGCGCAACACCGTCGACGTCGGCCTCGCCCCCCACGTCGAGCTCGGCCCCGAGGCCTTCGAGCGGCGCTTCGCCGCCAACGCCAGCTGTGGCATCTGCGGCGCGCGCTCGATCGCCTCGATCCGCAAGAGCGCTCCCCCGATCGCTCGCCGCACGCGGCTCCCGCTCGGTCAGCTCGAGGCGATGGCCGGCAGCATGGCGGCCCGCCAGCGCGGCTTCCTGCGCACCGGTGGCCTGCACGCCGCGGGCCTGTTCCGCTTCACCGGCGAGGCGCTCGGGCTCTCCGAGGACGTCGGCCGGCACAACGCCGCCGACAAGGTGCTCGGCAAGAGCCTGCTGGCCGGCGAAGACCGCGCCGACACCGTGCTGCTCCTGTCCGGACGGCTGAGCTTCGAGATGGTGCAGAAGGCCGCCCTGGCCGGTGTGCCCGCGGTCGCCGGGATCAGCGCCCCGTCCAGCCTCGCCGTCGCGCTCGCCCGCGAGCTCGGCCTGATCCTCGTCGGCTTCCTCCGCGACGGCCGGGGGAACCTGTACGCCGGGGAGGACGGGGTCCGCTGACCCGGTGAAACGAACCGGCGGAGACCCCTGTGGAGCGAGCTCAAACATTGGGCCGGCCCCCGAGCTGTGCTAGACTCTCCCCCTTTTCCACACCCCGAGGATGCGATGGAGACGGGCTTCCGTTTCGACTACGACGCCGACTGCGAGCAGCCCTACGAGTTCGTCGAGCTGCCCCGGAACGGCTCGGCCCGGCCGGTGCCGGAGCCCTTCCGCGACCGCATCCTGATCGACACCGTGCACGACGGCGAGCACATCCCCCGGCGCTTCCTCTACGACCGCCGCGGCGAGCCCCGGGTCGAGCCCGAGCTGCTCGACGTCGCCTTCTGCGAGGACCGCGACTGGGGCGCCGGGCTGATCGCCCGCAAGCTGGCCTCGGCCCTCGGCCTCGGCGGCTACGGGCAGGTGCGCATCGCGCGGGTGCTGCTCGACTTCAATCGCTTCCCGGGCAGCACGCCGCCGAACAACAACGACTTCCTCAAGCGCCTCGCGATCAACGCGCCCTTCCGCGACGTCCTCGAGCACCGCGAGAAGATCGCCCTGCTCGAGGGGGTGTACGACCGCATCTCGGAGCAGATGGAGCCGCTGGTCTCCGGACGCCTGATCAAGATCGGCATCCACACCTACGACGAGCACAACCCGAGCCGCACCGAGCGCCCGGAGGTCAGCCTGATCACCCAACCGGCCGCCTACCAGCGCACCTCGGTGATGCCCTACGGGCTGTTCGACCCGCTGTTTCCGGACATCCTCGGCGAGACCACCTGCAGCCGGGTGCTGCGCGACCGCATCTCGCTCAACCTCGAGCGCTCCGGCTTCCGGGTCGGCCACAACCACCCCTACCCGATGCCCGAAGGCAGCGTCGAGGTGCGCAGCCAGGTCTGGTACTTCTTCGCCTACCTGCGCCAGGCCTTCGAGGAGGTCTTCCCCGCGACGCGCGACGACCAGGCCTACCAGATGGTCTGGACGATGCTGCTCAACACCAACCTGCGCCTGTCCGAAGGCGAGGCCCTGCGCGGCTACCTGCACCGCTACCGGCGCGTGCCCCAGGGCGACCAGGCCCGCTACCAGGCGGCGGAGCGGGCCTATTCGGCGGTCCGGAGCTTCATCGAGGAGACCGAGGTCGTCCAGGCCTACCGGCAATCGCGCAGCCGCCCGAGCTCGCTGGTGATCGAGGTGCGCAAGGACCTGATCTACTCCTTCGACCGCAAAGGCTGGCCGACCGGGCCGAAGGAAGACGCCGCCGAGGTGATCGCCAAGGTCATCGCCGAGGCGATCGCGATCTACTTCGAGACCGACCGGGAGATTCCCAGCGTCTGGTAGGCCCCCCGGTCACGCATCGTCCCACGGTTCCTTCACGCCGCCCTCCCATGCTTGGGGGTGAAGCTGCGCTTCACCTACGAGGAGGACCGTGATGGGAAAGTTCGATCCGGCCGTGTTGCTGAAGAAGTCGAGGAAGTTCACGTTCAAGGGGAGCCGGAGCTCGGCATCGATCGGCTTCTTCGAGCTCGGCGCAGGGACGGCCGAGCTCGGCGTCGGCTCGAGCTACGTCCCTTGGAGCACCTGGGTGATCGGCCTGGGCCTGTCCGCGGTGCCCGCCTCCTTCGGCGGTGCGCGCGACAAGTGGACGCTCAAGACCCCCGAGATCACGCTTGCCGAGGCGTTCATGAGCTTCAACGGCACCTGTGTGTACGCGGGGATCTACGGGTCGATTCCGCTGTCGGCCACGCCGGTCTACGGCCATCTACTCGTCGAGCTGAAGAAGCTCCCGTCCAGCACCTCGCGTGAGAAGGCCATCCGCGACGTCAAGGCGCACAAGAACGCCAACGCCTTCGAGCTCTCGGCCTGCTGGGCGTTCTGCGGGGGGGGGATCGCCTACGAGTCCTACAACGCCGGGCCGGCCACGAGCTTCACGACGCCACAGATGGCCGTCGGGCTGACCCGCGTGGGCTTCGTCGGCATGGAGCCGCTGGTCCTCGCCGCCAACGCGGTCGGCGGCATCCGCAACCACATCGAGGAGAACGCCAAGGAGTCAATGGCCCTCGGCGACCAGACGAAGCTCAACGTCGCCGAGCACCTGAAGAAGGAGAAGCTCGAGGGACGCCGGAAGAACCCCTGGTAGCGCCTACAGCCGCTCGCGCCCCGAGATCCGCCGGGTGCGGGAGCGCGGCATCGCCTCCCCTTTGCGGCGGAAGCTGCCGAGGTCCCTGTCCTTCTCGACGCCGGGGAAGCGCAGGGCGCGGTTGTGCATCACCACGTACACCCCGGGAGCGAGGAGCTGCACGGCCATCAACGACTCGGTCAGGTTCTGCACCGCGTCGGTGTTGCGCAGGGCGTAGGGCCGCATCGCCCCGGTCAGCACGATCGGCACCCGGGGCTCCGGCGCGTGCTCGACGATGGTCTCGCCGGTCACCGCCAGCCGGTCGGTGCCGTGGACGACGATCACGCCGTCGTGGGCCTCCGCCATCGTCTCGGCGGTCTTCGCGATCAGCTGGTGATCGCGCGGCTTCATGTCGAGACTGTCCTTGTTCATCAGGGGGATGCGGACGATGTCCACGCCGAGCAGGCTCAGCTGCGCGAGCATCACGTCGAGCACGTTGACCTCGTTGGACAACACGCCCGCCAGCTCGTCATAGGTTTTTTCGATCGTGCCGCCGGTCGAGATGATCGCGATGCGCTTCACGCCTGGCCGCGCGCCGTCAGCCGGCGGTGGAGGCGGATGGCGACGTTGCCGGCGAGGCGGCCCTTGAGGTCGGGGTCGCTCGCGTACAGCTCGGAGAGCTTCTCGAAGGGGAGCAGCCAGAGCACGGTGTGCTCGACCGTGTAGAACGAGGCGTTCCACGGCTTCGGCTCGACCAGGCAGATGTCGCCGAACACGTCGCCGCGGGCGTCGTCCTTGTACTCCGGGCCGGTCAGGGTGCCGACGACGTCGCGCACACCGTCCTTCTCGAGCACGACCTCGAGGATGCCCTTCTCGATGAAGAAGGCCCCTGCGCCGACCGCGCCACGCTGCACGACCCGCTCCTGGGGGTCGAGCTCGTGCCGCTGGCAGATGCCCGCGATGGCCTTGATCTGCGGCTTGGTGAGCGATTGCAGGAGCGGTGCCTGGACGAGGAACGCGAGCGGCGCCGTCATCGTCGATCTCCCTCTCAGCCGTCCGCACACGCGCGACACGGTGCGGGCTCCCGCACGCCCGGCCGGGCTTGGCGGGAAGGTCCGCGGGACCGCAGAGGAACCTCCGGCAGGACGCTGGTCCGGGCTTCTGCGGGTATGGACCTAGTGTGCTAAAGAGGCGTGTCGATGTCGAGGAGTTTCTTCCGGTAGGCCTGGCACTCGTTGAAGGTCTGCTCCGCCTGCTTGCGGTCTTCCATCGCCTGCTCCTCGAGCTCGAGCAGGGCCTGCTCGGGACCCTTCTTCAGCACGATGCGCGCCGTCTGCTTCGCGCGCTTCTTGCGGTACCGCGCGGCGAGCTGCTTCTCGTCTTCCTTGAAGGTTGCCTCGACCTCCTTCAGCTCCTTCTCCAGGCGCCGGTGCTCCGCCCGCTTCTCCGTCCGCTGGGAGCGGTCGAAGCGGGTGTCGAGCCGGCCGATCTCGCGCTCGAGCTTGCGCTGCTTCGAGGCGAAGGCCTCGTACAGCTCGCGGTGCGCCTCGACCTCCTCGGCGACGAGCTCTTCGTTGCTCTTCTGCTGGGAGCGGGGCGCCTCGGGCTTCGCCTTCGGGCGCGCACGATGTTCCTCCTCGACGATCTGCTTCTGCTCCTCGAGCTGGGCGTCGATCTTCTTCATCGCCTTCTTGAGCAGCGCGGCGCAATCGACCCGCTTCATGATCCGCTCGCGCAGCCGCGTGATCTTCTTGCTCTTGCTGCCGAGCTCGCGGTGGGCCTTGGTCACGTCGTTGCCGAGGCTGGCGCGGACATCGAGGATCGCGTCGGAGAACTCCTTCGGCGTCGACAGGCTCTGGCGCTCGAGCACCTTCTCGAGCTGGTCGCGGGAGCGGCCGGTGTCGAGGCCGATCGCGCAGCGCTTGAGCTCGGCCTTGCCAGTCACGAAGCCGAGCAGCTCGGTCGCGGTCTCGAGCACGTCCTCGGCGAGATCCTCGAGGTCCTCGGCGGTGATCTTGTCGGCATCGAGCCCGTCGAGCTCGCGGGAGATCTCGACGATCTCGTCCCGGGTCGCGCTCGCGACGTCGATGAACTGCTTGATCTCCGCCCGCCGCGCGTCCATCGCGCGCAGGTCACGAGCCCACTTTTCCGCCCTGGGAGATGAGTAGCGCACCGCCCCCTGCCTGCCTCCTGGCTGTTCGAGACGCACACTGTAGCCGCTCTCCCGCAAGCCTTGCAAGTCGGTGCCGGCGCTCGCGCCGGCTGCCGACTGGAGCGGGAAAGCCGGGCGCGGCGGCGCGGCGCCAACTTGCAGGGAGTTGCGCGCGCTGATAGGGATGGGCCAACGACAGAGTGCCGAGGGCCCGATGACCAGGAAGCCGAGTGGGAAGCTGACCGCGAGAGTCCGCGCGGCCGCGATCCGTGCGCTGGAGAAGCACGGGCAGCTCGCCTACGAGGAGCTGTTCATCGAGATGGACATCCTGCTCCGACGCGATCTCGAGGCCTGGCATCAGCGCAAGGTGCCTTTCCTCGAGAAGGTCATCCAGGCAAACCTCACCCGGCTCGCGCGGATCCAGACCGCCGTCCGACGCTTCGCGAAGGACCAGAAGCTGCAGCCCGGCGGCCGCCCCCTCAAGAAGAACAAGCGCTACAGCAAGAGCAACAAGCCCTTCGTGGAGAACGAGTACCGCACCGTCTACCGGCCGCGGAAGGCCCCGGCCACACAGCCGCCAGCGCGCCCCCACCCCGGCGCGGCAGAGGTGGACACCGCCCGGGGCGCGACACCACCCTGAGCAGGAGGCCCCGATGGGACGATCCCCAGGCCGGAACCAGCCGTGCCCCTGCGGCTCCGGCAAGAAGTACAAGCGCTGCTGCCAGGGCTCCAAGCTGGGGGGCCTGCTGGCGCAGGAGCTGGCCCCCCCCGCGTCGTGGCCGCTGCACCGCTACCCCTTCTCCCCAGGCGCCGTCGCGGCGATCGCGTGTGACAAGACCACGGCCGCGATGGGGGAGATCCATCCCTGGGTGCGCGCGCACCTGACCGCCAAGTACCTCGAGCTCGCTCCCGGGAGCCTGCCCGCGCCACCGCTCTCGCTGACCGAGGTACGCCTCGAGTCGACGAAGGAGCTGTTCCGACGGCTGGAGAAGCACGGCCCCCCCGTCAGCGAGAGCGCGTTCCGCAGGGGCGCGGCCCGGCACATCTCGGCCTGGGAGCTGTCCACGTCGTGGACGGGCTCCCGCGCACTCGACAAGCCCTCCCGCACGGAGGTCGGGCTGGTCACCTGCGAGCTGTGGCGGAGGCTGTGCCCGGACACCCCCTCGCTCGAGATGCTCGACGAGGCGATGCAGAAGGGCTTCGACTTCGCCGACGACGGGGAGCTGCCGTGCGCCGTCGCCGTGTGGCTGAGGTTCTGGGACGACCTCCTGCGCACGCTCCCCCCCGACCTCCACAGCATCGAGCAGGTCGACGAGCACTTCATCGGTTTGAACCCTGTCGGCAGCTGGCTGTTCGACTTCCGGACCGTCCTGCACAACGCCGCCCTCGAAGACCCGGACACTGCGCGGCGAGGCCTCGCCTGGTGTCACGGCTTCCTCCGGCGATTCCCCGAAGGCGAGGACGCGAGCACGGTCCGCCGCCTGGAGGCCGAGCTGTGTTTCTACATCGGGGACACCGCCCGCGCCGAAGAGCTGCTCCGCGCGATGATCGCCGAGAACCCGGATGACGTGGTTGCCTACGAGACGCTGGCGGTCCTGTTCGGCATGTCAAACTGGCCCGAGCGGACGAATCTCGAGGGCGCGATCGCGGTTCTGGAGGAAGGGCTGGCGCGCCCGGCGCTGCGAGGGGACGAGTCCCTCCGAGGGCTGCTCGCCGAGCTCAGTGGGAAGCCGGTTCCACGGCGCCGCAGGCGGAGGTGACAGGCGCCGCCGGCGATGGGGAGTCATAGCCCGGAGTTTCGACCGCCTGCGACTCGCAACACAAGCCAGGCATCGGGTATCCTTCCATCCCATCGAGAACACCACCACACGCCGTGCGTCACGCCCAGGACTGGCCTGGGCTGCGCCGCGCGAGCTGCCTGCCACGGCATCGGAAGACCCATGACGTACAGCCCCGACCATCCCGCCTCGTTCCTGGTCGACGACGTCCCGCCGATGGGCATCTACGAGACGCTCTATGCGTTCAAGGACACCTTCGGTCAGTTCATGGGGACAGCGGGCACGCACCCCTGGTCCCAGGGATTCCCGCTGACGACTCCCCTGGAGCGCTTCGACGGGCCCGCTCTTCCCGCCTCGGTCGACGTGACCTGGGAGGACCGCTTCTACCCCAAGGCGTGGGGTCATCCCCGCCTGCGCGAAGCGATCGTCGACTACTACAACACCCACTACGGCTCGCGGATCACGCCCGCCAACGTGATGGTCTTCGCGGGAGGCCGGCCGGGGATCTACACCGTGTTGGCCTTCCTGAAGCGGGACATCCAGGTCCGCATCGGGAACGTCGAGTGGCCGGCCTACCTCGACATCCTGACCCAGACCCGTTGTGACTGGAAGACGGTGACGATGACGCCGGCCAACGACTTCCATCCCACCAACGCTGAGTACTTCGATCGCACCGGCCTCAACTACAAGACCAACCTGTTCCCGGTCATCTCCAACCCCAGCAACCCCACGGGTCACACGCGCGCAGGAGACGAGCTGAGAGAGCTCATCGAGCTCGCCGAGCAACCGAAGAACGGGATCCTGCTCGACGAAGCCTACGAGATGTTCCACTCCCCCGCCGTGAGCGGTCTGCAGTACGTCAAGGATCTCGACGCGTCCAACGTGTTCCTCTCCGGCGCCTGCACCAAGGGCTTTCAATGCCCCGGCATCCGCATCGGCTGGATCATCGCCTCCAGGACCAACATCGAGAGGCTCTCCAACTTCAGCTCCTTCGGCATGGGCGGCGTCTCCCATCCCAGCCAGCACTACGCCGTCAAGCTCCTCGAGCCCGGCCGGGCGGCCCGGCAGCGCAAGGCGGTCGAAGGCCACTACGACTGGCAGCGTCAGCGCTACGGCGAGGCCTTTGAGGCGATGGGCCTCCAGGTGTTCACCGGGAAGGGCGGCTTCTACCACTGGATGCAGTTGCCGGAGGGGCTGAACTCCGACGACCTCAACCGGAGACTGTTCACGCACGGCGCGGCGATTCTCGCCGGGCGGGATTGCGACATGGGCCGGCCGCACTCAAAGGACCCGGGCTATGTCAGCCCCTACACGAACATGTTCCGCTTCAGCTTCGGGCCCCTCTTGCCGGAGACCTTCGAGAGCGATATCCAGCTGTTCGGGCAGATCCTCGAGGAATACAAGGCGGACGTGGCCCGGGGCGTGGCCTAGGCCGGCCTGGTGGCCGAGCTCGGGGAGGTCTCGCCGGTCACTCGAGTGCGTCGGGGCTACATCGACTCCCAGATCGCGGCGGTCAGTCCTCCGTAGACGTACCCGACGCCGCTGTCCGCATAGCTGTAGAGTTCGGTTGTATCGAGCTGGATCTGGAAGTCGGGGTGCAGCGACTGCAGGAATGTGGTGCCATGGACCAGTAGCGGGTAGCCGCCAAGCTTGATGCCGTCGTGGCAAGGGAAGAGATCCTCGAGGTCGTCGCTCTGCTCCCGATACGTGGAAAGAAGCGCTGGGTTCGAGCGAAGAGCCTGCTCGAGCGCACAGGAGCTTGGAAAGTCAACGACCTGACGAAAGCGAAGGGCGAGGCGCGCAGGCATGGTGTCCGTGGAGGGCCTCAATGGCTCGAGACCGCTTATGTGGGGATAGCGGCGAACCACAAGGCTCCCGTCGTCGGTGGCTTGTTCGAACTGATGCGGCTCGATGAACAAGGACCAGTACTCCGCGCCTTCAAGAAAGTCCGGTACGTGCGGTAGCTCCGCGACGTGTATAGACAGGACCGGAAAGAGAGGGGCTCCCTTCTTGACGGGCCAGGTCTCGCCGGCATGGCCAAGCGGCATGCCGCCATGGCAAGAAACGACCCTGACGGGACTTTCGTCGATCTCCTCGGCGATGAGCGCCCGTCGTCCAAGGCTGCCGAGGTACTCCTCGAGTGACAACCTGTCTCCCCTTCCGGCTGGCCGCCTCAACCACTTCTCCCTCCCATGCCTTTGCGACGGTTGATCGCATGGCCCGAGCGGAGAGGTGGCCTCTTTCCGGAGCATTGTACATCCCTTGTCCGTATCGAGCGACTCGCGCCCGGGCTTGCCATCTGAACGCACAAAGGTCCTGCCGCCTGCTGAGACTTCGCGAATGAAACGTCTTGGCGTCGCCGCAGGCGCGGAGCGTCCTTCCCGCCCCACACCAGCCCCCGAAGCTTGAAACCCCACCGCCCAGCGGCTACCTTCCCGGAGCGAACCACCCTCCGGGCCCCGATGCTTTCCCCTCCCGACCGATGGCTGCGTCCGCTCGATGCGTCCCTGACCCAGGAGCAGGCCGGCGGCAAGGCGTACACCCTGGCGCGGGTCGCCCGCAGCGGCTTCCGCGTGCCGCGCAGCGAGGTGCTCGCCAGCGAGGCCCTGCGCGAGGCCCGCGCGGGCGGCACGCTCAAGGTGCCCGAGGCCCTCGAGCAGCACCTGCGCGAAGCGTTCGCCCGGCTGGCCCGGGACCGGGGAGCGGTGGCGGTGCGCTCCTCGGGGATCGGGGAGGACGGCAAAGAGAGCTCGCTGGCCGGGCACTTCGACTCCGTCCTCGGCGTGCGCTCGGCCGACGGCCTGGTCGCCGGGGTGCTGCAGGTGTGGGAGTCGTACCGGCGCGGCCCTGAGCAGGCGCGCACCCTCGGGGGGGTGCTGCTGCAGGAGATGTTGCCGGCCGACGTGTCCGGCGTGTTCTTCACCCGCTCGCCCCTTCCCGACGGCGAGGACGAGTGCCTGGTGGAGTCGGCCTTCGGCCTCGGTGACGGCGTCGTCGCCGGGCGCATGACGCCGGATGTGTTCCGCCTCGCGCGCGCCGACGGACGGCTGCTCGGCTGCGCGCTGGCGGCGAAGCGCCACCGCTCGCGCACGAAGGAAGGGTCGAGCGGCACCGCCGCCGAGCCGCTGCCCGAGAGCCTGCGCCGCGCGCCGTCTCTCGACCAGGCCCGGCTCGAAGAGCTGCACGCGACCGGCATCGCCCTCGAGCAGGCCCTCGGCGAGGCCCTCGACATCGAGTTCTGCTACGTCGACGACAGCTTGTACATCCTCCAGGCCCGGCCGATCACGTCCGCCCTGCCGGACCCGGACGATGTCGTGTGGACCGCCGCGAACTCCCAGGAGGTCCTGCCGCGCCCGGTCACACCGCTGACCTGGTCGCTTTTCCACCCGCTGATCGAGCAGGGCCGCGCCGACCTCTTCGCCGCCCTCGACCTGCACGAGCCGCAGGTGCGGCGCTACCTCTCCCTGTTCTACGGGCGGCCGTACTTCAACCGGATGTATTTCAAGGAGTTCATCGCCCAGACCCCGGGGGTGCCCCTCGAGGTCTTCGACGCGCTGATCTTCGGCCGCGGCGAGGTCGTCGACTTCCGCCGCCCGCCCCTGACCCGGCTCACCCTGAAGATCCTCGCCAAGGCCGCCTACGAGCGGGCTTTCGCCCAGCAGCGTCTCGAGCGCTTCATCGCCCGCTTCGACGCGGCCCAGAAGGCGCTCGACGCGCGCTTCCAGCCCCACCTCGACAGCCGCGCCCTGTTGACCCTGGCCGATGAGACGCGGGTGTTGATGGCCGAGGCCTTCGGGAAGCACGTGCTCGGCACCGCCTTCGCCGGCGCCCACCTCGTGTTCCTGCGCTCCTACCTCGAGACGGTCGGCGTGCCGGACGCGGCGGCGATCACCAACCGCCTGGTCCACGCCGAGGGCTCGGTGCTGCCGGCGGCCTCCAGCGAGCGGCTCTACGCCCTCGCCCGGCTCGCCCGCCAGCATCCGGCGTTGGCCGAGGCGATCGAGCAGGAGCTCGCGGACGCGCCGGACTTCGCCCGCTTCGCGACCCGCATCGCGGCCCTGCCCGGCGCGCGCGCCTTCCAGCGCGGGCTCGACGCCTTCCGGCGGGAGTTCGGGCACCGCGGGGTCGGCGAGGCCGAGCTGATGCAGCCTCGCTGGGCGGAGGATCCCGGCTTCGTGCTCGCGACCGTGCGCACCTTCCTGCGCGCCCCCTCCGCCGCCGCTCCCGAGCGGCGCCGCAGCGAGCAGCTGCGCCGCCAGCGCGAGCTCGTGCGTAGCCTCGAGGACAGCGACGCCCTGCGCGCGCCCTGGCGGCGCTGGATCTTCCGCGGCTTCCTCGGCGCCGCCAACCGCTTCGCTGCCTACCGCGAGAACCTCAAGCACCACGCCCTGCGCGGCCTCGCGCTGCTGCGCCGCATCGTGCTCGAGCTCGCCGGCCGGCTGGTCGCCGAGGGGGTGCTCGAGGAACCCGACGACGTCTTCTTCCTCGCCCTCGCCGAGCTGCGCCGGGCGCTGTTCGGCGCCGCCGATCCGGCCCTGCGCGGCCGCATCGCCGCGCGCCGCCTCGAGCACCGCGCCAACCTCGGGCTGCACCCGCCGCGCTTCCTGTACCGCGAGGAGGCGGACGCGCCCGGGCCCGAGCGGCGCCGCATGGCGGGCTTCCTGACCGGCTCGCCCCTGTCTCCCGGCCGCTGCCGGGGCCGGGCCCGGGTCGTGCACAGCGCCGCCGACCTCGCGGCGATGCAGCCGGGCGAGGTGCTGGTCGCTCCGGCGGCCGATCCGGGCTGGACGCCGCTGTACTACCTGGCCGGGGGCCTGGCGGTCGACGTCGGCGGGGTGCTGAGCCACGCGGCGGTGATCGCACGGGAGTACGGGGTGCCGGCGGTCGCCGGGCTCGAGGTCGCGACGCGCCGGATCCGCACCGGCGATCTGCTCGAGGTCGACGGCGACGTCGGCCAGGTGCGCATTCTGCGGCGCGCCGCGGAGACCGAGGAGGAAACGTGAGCGAGAAGAAGAAGCGCAAGTTCGAGGTGCTGTCGGAGGAAGTGCGCAAGCTCGGCGATGCGTCCGGCGAGGAGAATCCCTACTGGGGGGACCCGCCGCCGCACCCGAACCCGGAGCTCGGATGCATCCGCCGCGGCATCTGCTGCAAGTCCAGCCCGGGCTGGTTCGGCCCGGGCGAGATCGACAAGGCCGCCGCCCTGCTCGAGATGACCCCCGACGACTTCGTGCGCAAGTACGCGGTCGTCGACTCCGCCACCCTCGACGGCGAGGAGGTCCACGCCTTCGCGCCGGTCAAGCTCGACCAGTTCGGCGAGCCGATGGCGACCCCGGGCAGCCGCGTCGACGGCACCTACCGCTACTTCCGCGGCCAGTGCATCTTCTACACCGGCGAGGGCTGCGGCATCTACGGGGCCCGCCCGGTCGAGTGCCGGGCCTACGTGTGCACCAACCTGCCCGAGGAGAACCTCTCCCACCGCGAGATCGCGCGGATGTGGAAGGAAGGCCGGGTGTGGGAGAAGCCGGAGCCCCACCGGCCGCCCGCAGGGCCCGGAAAGGAATAAGTCGGCATTCGGGCGCGCCTGCGGCGTAATTGTGGCACTTGCCTCACTCCAGATAACACCGGTATGCGCCCTTCGCCAAGCACCACAATTCCTGCCGCATTCGCCCCCTCGGTGCTCGACTTATTCCTTTCCGGCCCCTCACTCGAGCAGGAGTGACTCGAAGCCCGGGCTGGTCAGCGCGACGACCACGCCGGCGAAGCCGAGGACGATCGCGGCCACCTTGCGCCGGGTCAGGGGCTCCTTGAGGAACAGGGTCGCCAGCACGAGGATGAAGATCGTGCTCGACTGGTTGAGCAGCCCCGCCATCGTCGCCTTCTCGGTGTGCTTGAAGCCCATGATCCACAGCCACAGCGTCAGGTAGGTGCCGATCACGCTCGCCGGCAGCAGCACCCGCCAGCGCCAGCTCGGCCGGAAGATCCCGGCGATCTCCGCGCGCTGCTTGCGCGACACCGCGAACAGGCACAGGCAGAGCTGCCCCCCGACCAGCCGCGCGGTCGTCGCCCACCACACCTCCGAGACCTCGAGGACCGGCTTGGCGAAGACGATGCCGAAAGCCATCAGGCCGACCGCGCAGACGCCGTAGGCGACGCCGGTCCAGAGGTCCCGGCGGGCTGGGGCGCGCGGGTCGTAGGTGCCGATCAGGATCGCGACGACCATCATCCCGACCGCGACGAACAACAGCACGCTGATCGCCTCGCCGAGGTACAGCCAGGAGCAGGCGAGCACGAAGGGGCTGTACGCGCAGTCGACGATCGCCTGGCGTCCGGCGCCGAGCCGGCGCAGGCTGGCGAAGAACAGCGAGTCGGCCAGGCCGATGCCGAGGGCGCCGCTGGCGAGCAGCACGCCCCAGTGCTCGAGGCTCGCCTCGGCGGGGAAGAAGGGCACGCCGAGCAGCAGCATCGTCGCGACGAACAGGACCAGGGCGACCGCGTTCTTGAACAGGTTGAGCGCGATCGGCCCGGTGGTCTCGGTGCTGCGCCGGAACATCACGACCGCACACGCCCACAGGAGGGCGCATCCCAGCGCGTAGGTCTCACCTCGCAGGAGCCACTCCGGCACGGGTCTCCCTCCCCCCGACGGCGCGTCGGCGGCGCACAGGATTCCATAACCGGAGGCCGGTGTACAGGGAGCAGGAACGGATCTCGCCGCGCCCTACTCGAGCGCGCTCTCGCGGCCCGAGTCCCAGACGAAGATGCAGGTCGACGAGGCGGCCTCGGACAGCTCCTGCAGGGTCGCGCGCTTCGGCTCGAGCGGGAGCCCGAGGATGTTGACGTCCGCCGGTGGCAGCTCGCGCAGCCAGGCGCGGAAGCTGCCGCTGACCACGCGACGCTCCACGGCCGAAGGCAGCCGCGCCAGATCGCACAGCTCGGCGAGGAAGCCCTCCGCCTTGTCGGCGTCCGCCGGGTCGCGGAGCACGGTGACGACGCTGAGCGCGGCGCCCCACTCGCGCATCAGGCGGTAGCCGGTCAGCAGGTTGAGGTTGAGGTTGCCCGAGCTGAAGGCGTCCCGCGCCTTCCAGGAGCCGGGCGCGGCCTGCACCCACACGCGCACCACGCGGCGCAGGCCGAGCCCGGCCTCCGGGTGCAGGGCGACGAAGAGCATGCCGACGCGGACGCTGGCGGCCGCTTCCCGGTAGACGTCGAGGTCCGTGGCTCCGAGGTCGACGCGCGAGCCGAGGTTGATGAACAGGAGGTTGGGGCGGAAGAACGCCGCCTGCAGCGCCTCGAGCGCGGAGCGCACTCCGTCCTCCACGTCGTCGCTGCGCAGCACCGCGGCGCTCGCCTGCACCCCCTGACTGCGCAGGCTCTCGCTGAGGGATGTCAGGCTGTCGCGCAGCCTGGCGGCGCGCGCGAGGTCCTGCTCGAGCCCGACGAGGGTGATCGAGCCGTCGGGGCGCGTCAGGTCGGTCAGGAGGCTGTGTCTGCCGCGGATATGTGCGGAGTCCTTGACCGGCACGAGCAGGTTGGGCTTCCAGGCGCGCAGGTTCTCGTGGTCGGTGTCCGTCACCCGGCTCGCCGCCCACTGCGCGACCGCCACGAACACGCTCGAGCGCACGTCGTCCGACTTCATGTTGCGGACGCGCTTCTGCATCCAGCGGTAGCAGCCGAACACCATCACGATCGACACCAGGCCGAAGGTCGGCTGGACGATGAACATCGAGAAGATGCAGCCGAGCAACCCGACCAGCGGCACGACCCGGGGCAGCCGCAGGGTGGGGCGGAAGCTGACGAGCTTGAGGCTGCTCTCGACGAGGACGACGACGTTCAGCATGCAGTAGGTGATCAGGAAGAACATCGTGACCAGCGGCGCGATCAGGTTGAGGTCGCGCATCATCAGGAACCCGAAGGTGACCAGGCCGGTGATGACGATCGCCGCCCGGGGGTTGCCGTCCGGCCCGGTCTTCGCCATCGCCTTGCTGTACGGGATGATGTTGTCGTCGCCCATCGCGGCGAGGATGCGCGGCCCTCCCACCAGGCCGGCGAGGGCCGACGAGGCGGTCGCGCCGAGCAGGCCCGCCAGGACGATCGGCGGCCACAGCGACTTGTCGATCACGACGGTGTAGCTCGACACCAGCTCCTCGGGCGGCGCGGCCCGGGCACACCACCAGGCGACCCCGAGGTAGACCACCGACGTCACGCCGAGCGCCCACAGCGTCCCGGAGGGGATCGCGCGGCGCGGGTCCTCGAGGTCCCCGGACATGTTCGCCCCCGCCAGGATGCCCGTGGTGGCGGGGAAGAAGACCGCAAAGACGTGCCAGAAGTCGATCCGCCTCGCGGACGTGCGCGCACGGCGCCTGGAGAAGAAGGACCCGGAGGATGCCCACACGGAGGTGACGTCGTCCGTGCCGAGCTTCCCTCCGGAAGACGAAGAGGACGATGCCCCGCCGCCGACG
>JAUIEM010000625.1 GCA_030428695.1 bacterium | reverse complement strand
GGATGCCGAACCGGGCGAACACTTCCTTCGCCTGGTATTCGTGGATATTCAAAACTCCCTCCCGGGGGTCGGAGGCTGGAAATCGGGAGGGCCCACGCCCCCCCGCCTGACGGTCAGCGGGGCACGCCCGAAGGCGGCCGGGACGACGGAAGAGCGCGGATTATAGGCCCTGGGCGGGCGAGCGTCAAACCTTCAGGACGTCCGGGACCCGGACGAGGAGCCGCCTCAGCCGCCCCCGACCGGACCGCTGCCGTACAGCTCGTAGTCGCCGCCGTAGCGACGGGAGCGGACGATCCTCTCGAGGTCGGCGAAGCCGCTCCACATCGTCAGGTTGACGCTGATGTGGCCCTCGGGGCCGTCGAGGCTGAGGGTCTTCTCGACGTCGACGTTGACGAAGGGGCTCGAGGCGCGCACGCTCGAGATCTCGGCCTTCTGAAGCTTCTGCCAGGACAGCAGCCGGTTGCTGAACAGCGTCCGCAGGCGCACGCCGTCGCGGTCGACCTGGACCGAGCTGGCGAGGTGGGTGAGTGTCAGCAGGCTGAAGGCGAGGGCGAGGATGCCGACGATCCCGGCGATGTGCTGCATGCCCTGGCGATAGAACACTGCCGCCCCGGCGGCCATACCGATGCACAGCAGCAGCGGCCCCAGACCTCCACGCAGGGAGAAGACCTTCGGCCGCAGCAGCAGGCGATCGCTCATTCGTGGGGGTGGGGCTGGTGCTTGTGCGTGTCGACCGTGACCGACAGCGAGCTGAGGAGCTTCATCACCCGCTCTTCGACGGCGTTGATGCGCACGACGTTGTCGAGCACGATCGGCCGGTCGGCCCCGGGCGGGAAGATCACGAGCCGTCCGGACAGGAGCAGCATGTACTCGAGGATGTCGGTGATCTCTTTGGTCACCTGCGTACCGGGGGCCGGGTAGCGCTTGACGTCGCCGAGGAAGCCGTGCTTGTGCAGGATCTCGTTGTGGCGGAACTCCCAGTAGTCGAAGCGCGAGACGATGAACACCCCGATGTAGATCAGCAGGTGGATCGCGAAGACCATGAAGTAGAAGTGATGGTTCGCTGTAGGTTTGAGGTACTCGTAGAAGTTCCCGAGCGCCTCGAACAGCTTGGGCCACTGCTGGTTGATCAGGATCAGCGACAGGAAGACCGCGAACAGGGCGAGCACGATCGCGATCGATGAGAAGCGATTGAACTCGAAGGCGATCGTCAGCAGGTTCAACGCGAAGATGCCCATGAAGCAGAGCGCGATCGCGGCCGGCCAGTTGCCGCTGCGGCCGAGCTCGGACATCATCACGAAGCCGGCGATCAGCGAGAACAGCATCGTCGGGTAGAGGAAGACGATCTTCGGATAGGGGCGCACGATGACACTCTTGGGAACCTTCGGCGCCGACGGGCTCTCGGGGGTCTTCTTCGCAGGAGCGGGATCGCTCATTCCTGCCTCCTCAAGGACAGCACTACCAGTCAACTGCGGCGTCGGTGCAGGGGACGCCGTCTGAGACCATACCGCGATCTGTCGCCCGCCGTCAAGGGCGTTGTAGCCCGCCTCTGGAGCCACATGGCGCTTGCCGTCGAAGGACCAGCATCTATAATGGAGCGCTGCCGACAGCCCGGAAGGAACGATGCCGCGACTGATCGTGATCGACGGCCCGAAGGCGGGCGAGTCATTCGCTCTCGAGCCAGAGAACTACCTCGGTGTCAACGGCTTCGAGCTCGAGTTCTCGTACTCGGGAGACATCACCAAACCTCTGGCGATGGTCGTCCGCAGCCGCGACGGCTTCGAGCTGGTCAGCCTCGCCGAGAGCGAAGAGGTGCTCGTCAACGGCGAGGTCGTGGGGCGCGCCCGCGTCAACCACGGCGACATGATCGCGATCGCCGACGCGGTCCTGATCTTCGACACCGACGAGTCCGAGGACGCCCAGAGCCTGCCGCCGGTCGGCACCACCTCGACCCATCTCAAGAAGGTCGACACCCCGCCGAGCGGCGCCTGGACCTCGGTCAGCCTGACCTCCCTCGAGTCGGTCGAGCACACGCCCTCCGACCTGATCCTGCAGACCGGCGACTTCAACCGCGGCACCGAGTCGCACATCGAGTACCGCATCAAGCCCTCCGAGGACGCCTCGGGGGTTCCCCAGCTGCTGTCGAACGCCGAGCGCGACCTCGCGACCCTGCTCAAGGTCGCGAACACCGTCGCGAGCTCGCTCGACCTGCAGAAGCTGCTGCGGCGCATCCTCGACATCATCTTCGAGGTGTTGCCGGCCGACCGCGGCGCGATCCTGCTGTTCGAGAAGAAGCGCAAGAAGCTGAAGACGATGGCGTCCAAGAGCCGCATCGGCGAGGACCGGGTGCTGGTCAGCAAGACCATCGCCAAGGAGGTCCTGCGCAAGCGCGAGGCGATCCTCAGCCTCGACGCGATGTCCGACACCCGCTTCTCGACGCATTCCTCCGTCCACGAGCAGAACATCCGCGCGGCGATGTGCGCCCCGCTCCTGCGCAAGTCGAAGATCATGGGCCTGATCCACGTCGACAGCTACACCCAGCCCAAGGCCTTCTCCCGCAGCGACCTTGCCCTGCTGACGGGCATCGGCCAGCAGGCCTCGATCGCGATCGAGAACTCCCGCCTGTACCGCGAGGTCGGCGAGCGCGAGCGCTACAAGTACGAGGTCTCCCTCGCGACGACCATCCAGCGCGAGCTGCTTCCCCGACGCCTGCCGAGCAGCAAGAAGATCAGCGTCTACGGCAAGATGGTGCCGGCCAAGGAGGTCGGCGGCGACTACTTCGACTTCATCGACCACGAGGACGGCCACTCGGTCTACATCTGCGTCGGCGATGTCTCCGGAAAGGGCGTCCCCGCCGGCCTGATCATGGTGATGGCGCGCAGCTACCTGCGCCCCCTGACCCTGCTGTCGACCTCGCCGCGGCGGGTGCTCTCGCAGACCAACCGGTTCATCCACGCCGACACCCGGCGCGAGATGTTCATGTCGGCGATCCTGCTGCACTGGGACGACGAGACCGAGAAGATGACCTACAGCGGCGCGGGCCACGAGTACTTCGTGCACTACCACGCCGCGACCCGCACCGCC
>JAUIEM010000180.1 GCA_030428695.1 bacterium | reverse complement strand
CACCAGTCAGCCCATGCCGTCGGCGGCTCCCAGAGCCCGAGGGCGGCGACGCTGGCGGGCGCCATGGCGGCAGCCGTCATCGCGACGTTGCAGCCCACACTCTGGGCGACGACGACCGCCCGGCGGTTGGCGGTGCAGCCCTGGCCCGCGAAGCGGAAGGCGCCGCGCACGATTGCGCGGGCGGCCGCCGCCAGGTCGGCGGTCTCGTCGACCAGCGCCGCGTTGTTGCCGCCGAGCTCTGCCTGCAGCGGCAGGAAGCCGCGGGCGGCGATGGCCTGGGCGGCGGTGCCGGCGGCGGGCGCGCCGGTCAGGCTGAGGGCGCCGAGCTCGGGGCGCTCCATCAGCGCCCGGGCGCTGTCCGCGTCGCCCTGCACCAGGCCGACCAGGCCGTCGGGGGCGCCGGCCTCGGCGAGCAGCTCGACCAGCGTCAGGGCTAGCTCCGCCCCCGGCAGGGCGGGCTTCCACAGGGCCGCGTTGCCGTACAGGAGGGCGGGGGCGAGCTTGCCGACGGCGAGGGCGATCGGGTGGTTCCACGGGGTGACCAGGCCGACCACGCCGTGCGGGACCCGCCGGGCGCGGCCGGCGGCGCTGCGCAGCTCCTCCGGCGGCGGCAGGGCGGCAAGCCGGGCGAGGCGGGCGCGGGCGATGGCGAGCTCGCGCTCGGCGAGGGCGAGCGGTTTGCCGAGGTCGAGGACCAGGCGCTCGACCAGCGCGGGACGGCGCGCCTCGATGGCTTGCGACCAGCGCACCAACAGGGCGCGGCGGGCGGCGAAGGAGGATCCTGCCCAGCCTGCGGCGGCCCGCTGGGCGCTGCGGGCGAGAGCGGCCAGGGCGTTCTCCGGGCAGGCGGGGACGAGGAAGCGCGGGCTGCCGTCCCGCGGCGAGCGGTGCAGGAAGGCGCGCGGGCTCTCCGCTTCCGTCGCCCTCACCCCGGCCGCCGGGAGCCGTCGGACCGCCTCCGGAACATCCTCCTCCTCCAGCCGTCGCGCAGGCACGAACCGCGCGGCGCGGGCGGCGAGCCAGGCGCGGCTGAGCTCGGCGTGCAGGGGCTCGGCGCTCGCGACCCCGTCGTCGACCACGCATACCCGGAAGCCGCGGGCGTAGGCGTCGAGCACGCTCGCCCGCACGCACGCGTGCAGGTGCAGCCCGCAGACGACCAGCTCCTCGACCCGGGCCGCGCGCAGCCCGGCCTCGAGGCTGCCGTCCTCGAAGGCGCTGTAGAAGCGCTTGGTGACGACGCTCTCCCCGGAGCGCGGGGCGAGCTCCGGAGGCGCCTCCGCGCCAGTGGTGCCGGCGACGCACCGGGGGCGTCCCCGGCGATGGGGCATCGCGTCGTCGCCGTCGGACCGCTCGAGGGTCCGCACGTGGAACACCGGCCGGCCGGCTTCCCGGAAGCGCTGGAGCACCCCGGCGACGGTCGCGAGCAGCGCTCCCGCGGCCGGGATCAGGCCGGGGCGGGCGAGGAAGTCGCGCTGCAGGTCGATCAGCACCAGGGCGCGCACGGGGCTACTCATCGAGCCGATGGTAGAAGCCGCCGACGGCCTCGGCCACGGCCTCCAGGTCGCCGTCGCCGCGCTCGTACAGGCCGAAGACATGCAGCTTCGGCCGGGTGTAGCGGCCCGCCAGGTTCGCTTCGTCGGTCAGGACTTCGCGGGGGATCGCGTTCTGCCCGTCGAGGGTCGGGAAGCCGTCCGAGATCAGGTAGGCGCCTTCCACATCGTCGAAGGCGAACGCTTTGCGCAGGGCCTCGTCGAGCGCGGAGGCGCCGTCGGCCGCGAGCCTCTCGACCCAGGCGACGGCCTCGCGGACCGCCTTCTTCTTCGCGCGGACGAGCTTGTCGTCGTTCCAGGCCCGCGCGAGGCTGTTGTAGGCGACGATCGCGAAGTGGGTATCCGACGGGAGCCGCTCGAGCGCCTCGATCAGCTCGGCCTTCGCCCGCTCGAGCGGCACGACCTCGGCGGGGGCGCCGTCGCGGAGCACGGAGCGCGGTACCCGCATGCTGCACGACAGGTCGAGGATGAAGACGATGCGCCCGCGCTCGATGGCGTGGCCGAAGAAGCGCTCCGCGTCGTCTTCCTCCAGCACGGGCGTCCAGGTTCCCGGCGCGGCGAGCGCGAAGTCCTCGCTCTGCGCGGCCAGCCAGGCCTGGTAGGCTTCGCCGCTGTCCAGCGCGACGCCGGTCAGCCGGGCGAGCGTGTCTCGGCAGTCGAGCCAGAAGGCGCCCCGCTTGCGGTCGCGGTCGGCCATCTGCTCCGCGATCGGCGCGACCGCGGCGGTCGTGCGGGCGCGTTCGAGGAAGGCCAGGGCGGCGGACTGCACCGGGCGCTCGTCGTCGTCGAGGGCCGCGATGACGGGCGCGAGATCTTCCTCCGCGCCCCGGGCGGCGAGCCCGTCGAGGAAGACGATGCGGGTCTTCGGGGAGCGGTGCTTGCGCGCGAGCTTCCGCGCCTCTTCCAGGGCGTCTTCGGACTCGAGCGCCGCGACGCCCGCCTGGACCGCGGCGTAGATGAGGGGGTCCTCGAGGGGCGCGAAAGCCTTCGCGAGCAGCGCGACCGCCCGCTCGCTGTCGTCGCGGGCGACGGTCTCGAAGTCCTCCGCCTGCGGAAAGGCCCAGCCATTCTCGCCCACGTCCCGCAGGGCCTGGGCCAGTCGGCCCACGGCCTGGTTCCAGGCGTCGTCGGAGACCTGGGCATAGAGGCAGGGCGCGATGAGGAGGAAGAACAGGGGCAGGCGCATCGACGATCTCCGGGAGGGGGCACGCGGTAGTGTAGCCGCGATCGCCCCGGCGTCTACGTCCGCGCCCGCTCCCTCGCCTCCGCGATCCAGGCCAGCCAGGCGTCGAGGCCCTGGCGGCTCTTCGTCGACACGTGCAGCAGGGGAACATCGGGATGCACCGCGCGCAGGTTCTCTGCGGCCCGCCCGACGTCGAAGTCGAGGTGGGGCAGCAGGTCGGTCTTGGTCAGCAGCACCAGGTCGGCCCGGCGGAAGATGTGCGGGTACTTGCGCGGCTTGTCCTCCCCCTCGGTGACCGAGAACAGCACGACGCGCGCGGCCTCGCCGAGGTCGAACATCGAGGGACAGACCAGGTTCCCGACGTTCTCGACGAACAGCACCCCGCCGGGCTTCGGCCGCAGCTCCTGCAGGCCGCGCCAGACCATGTCCGCCTCGAGGTGGCAGCCGGTGCCGGTGTTGACCTGCACCGCGGGGGTGCCGGTCGCGCGGATGCGCTCGGCGTCGTGCAGGGTCTCCTGGTCGCCCTCGATCACCGTGCAGTCGGCGTCGAGGGCCTGCAGGGTCGCGACCAGCAGGCTGGTCTTGCCGGCCCCCGGCGCGCTCATCAGGTTGATCGCGAGCAGCTCGCGGGCGTCGAGCCAGGCCCGGTTGCGCTCGGCGAGGCGCTCGTTCGAGGCGAGCACGCGCGCCTCGAGCACCTCCAGGGAGGCGACCGGCGGGGCCGGGGCGTGCGCGTGGTCGTGCGCCGACCCGGAGGAGCCTCCGTGGGCGTGCTCGATCACCCGGCCGTCGGCGAGTACGTGTGTGTGGGTGCCGGTGTCGGGGTTGGTCACGGTGGCGTCTCCGCCGCATCCGCAGGTTCCACACATGTCTCGACCTCCATCTCCCGCACCAGGAGCTCCTCGCCCGCGATGATCTCCAGCCGCGCGCGCTTCTCGCAGGGACAGCGCCCGATCGGCTCAGCGATCGCGAGCTCTTCCTCGCAGCCGAGGCAGCGGGCCCTGCCCGGCACCGTCTCGACCGTCAGGGTCGCGCCCTCGACGCGGGTGCCCTCGGCGCAGACTCCGAAGCAGAAGCGCAGCGCCTCGACCGACACGCAGCTCAGGGCCCCGACCGCGAGCCCGACCCGCACGACCTTCCGTCCCGCCGCGCGCGCGGCGACGATCGAGACGATGCTGCGGCACAGGGACAGCTCGTGCATCCCCTCCCCTCAGCAGATCCGCGGCAGCTGCTCGCCGACCAGCATGTCGAGGATGCGCTCGCCGCCGAAGGCCATCCGCATCGTCACCACCCCGGGCGGCTCCGCCCGGCAATGCCCGATCAGGGCCGCCCGCTGGCCGAGGGGGTGGGCCTGCATCACTGCCAGGGCGCGTTCCTGCTGTTCCCCCGGCACGACGCAGACCAGCTTGCCCTCGTTGGCGAGGTGGACCGGGTCGAGCCCGAGGATCTCGCAGAAGCCCTTCACCTCCGGCCGCACCGGCAGCGCGCTCTCGTCGACCGCGATGCCGACCTCGCTGCTCAGGGCGAGCTCGTTGAGCACCGCCGCCAGCCCGCCACGGGTCGCGTCGCGCATCGCGTGGACGTCGACCTTCGCGCACAGCTCGGCGGTCAGCTCGTGCAGGGCGGCGCAGTCCGAGGGGATGGCCGTGTCGAGCTTCAGCTCCCCGCGCGCGACCAGGATCGCCGCGCCATGATCGCCGAGCCAGCCGTTGACCAGCACCGCGTCGCCGGGCTGCACGCCGCCGGCGTGGGGGTTCCGGCCGGCGGGGATCACGCCGATGCCGGCGGTGTTGATGAACAGCTTGTCGGCCTGGCCCCGGCCGACGACCTTGACGTCCCCGGTCACCACCTGCACCCCGGCCGCCTCCGCGGTCGCGCCCAGGCTGTGCAGCACGCGACGCAGGGTCTCGACCTCGAGCCCCTCCTCGATGACCAGGGAGCAGCTGAGGAACTTCGGGACGGCGCCGGAGACCGCGAGGTCGTTGACCGTGCCGCAGACCGCCAGCTTGCCGATGTCGCCGCCGGGGAAGAACAGCGGCGTGACGACGTAGCTGTCCGTCGTGAAGGCGAGGCGGTCGCCGCTCGCCGCGAGCTCGGCGAGGGCGATGCGGGCCTGGTCTTCCCCGGTGTCGAGGCGTGGGTTGCCGAGGTTGCGGACCACCAGGTCGTCGAGCAGGTCGCGCATCGCCTTGCCCCCGCCGCCGTGGGCGAGGGTGATGCGCGCCTGGCGCAGCCGGCCGGCCCGGCGGCGGAAGCGCTCGATGCGGGCGAACAGCGGGTGCTCGTGGGGCTCGCTCATCGCCCGGCCTTGCTCACGGTGTGCAGCCTTCCGTAGTTGTACCAGGCCGCGCAGGCGCCTTCCGCGCTGACCATGCAGGCACCGATCGGGGTCTCGGGCGTGCAGGCGGTGCCGAAGACCTTGCACTCCCAGGGCTTGACGGCCCCGGTCAGGACCGCGCCGCACTCGCACAGGGGGTGGTCGGCGACCTGCGCGCCGGGGGTCGCGAAGTGGCGCTCGGCGTCGAAGCGGGCGTAGGGCTCGCGGAGCCGCAGCCCCGAGCGCGGGATCGAGCCGAGGCCGCGCCACTCGAAGCTGTCGCGGCGCTCGTAGACCTCGGCCATCGCGCGCAGGGCGACGGGGTTTCCGCCGGACTGGACCACCCGCCGGTACTGGTTGACCACCGCGGGCTCGCCCGCGACGACCTGCTCGAGCACGAGCAGCACCGACTGCAGCACGTCGAGGGGCTCGAAGCCCGACACCACGAAGGGCTTGCCGAAGCGCTCGGCGATGAAGGCGTACGGCTCGAGGCCGATGACCATCGTGACGTGGCCCGGCCCGATGAAGCCGTCGATCTCGACCTCCGGGGCGGTCAACAGCGCCTCGAGGGGCTCGATGATCGTCACGTGGTTGGCGAACACGAAGAAGTTCTCGACCCCGTCGCGCGCCGCCTCGAGCACGGTCAGCGCCGTCGACGGCGCGGTGGTCTCGAAGCCGAGGCCGAAGAACACGACCGGGCGCTCGGGCTCCCGGCGGGCGAGGGCGAGGGCGTCGGCGGGGGAGTAGACCGTGCGCACGTCGCAGCCCTCGGCCTTGGCGTCCTGCAGGCTCCGCGTCGAGCCGGGCACGCGCATCGCGTCGCCGAAGGTGCAGAAGATCACCCCCGGGCTCGATGCGATCGCGATCGCGTCGTCGACCCGGCCGGCCGGCAGCACGCAGACCGGGCAGCCCGGGCCGTGGACCAGCTCGATCGCGTCGGGGAGGAGCTCGCCGATGCCGAACTTGAAGATCGCGTGGGTGTGGCCGCCGCAGACCTCCATGATCTTGAGGGGCCGGGCGGAGGAATGGTCCGTCGCCGCGATCTTCTGCCGGATCGCCGCGAGCACCCGCTTGGCGAGGAGCGGATCGCGGAACTCGTCGACGTACCTCATCGCTCCTCCTGCGCCCCGCTGTTCCGCATCGCCCGCAGCTGCTCCTCGACCTCCCCGAGCTCGTGCAGCAGCTCGAGGGTGCGCGCGGCCTGGGCCGGATCGAGGCGGTTCATCGCGAAGCCGACGTGGACGAGCACCCAGTCGCCGACGCAGGACTCGATCGGATGCTCCTCGTCGACGACGCACATCAGGTTGGTCTCGCGCCGCACGCCGCCGATCTCGACGATGCCGAGCTGGCGGGCAGGGTCGGAGATCGACACCACCTGGCCGGGGATGCCGAGACACATGTCACACCTCCTGATCGGCGCGTGGCCGTCGAGCATCCGCGCCGCCGCGATCACCGCCTGGCCGAGCGCCAGCCCCTGGTCGTTCGGGGGCACCTGGTGGTGCATCAGCACCCGGAAGCCGCGCCCCCGCAGGTCGTCCGCGAGCCGCTCGGTCAACACCCGATTCTGGAACACGCCCCCCGCCAGCGCAACGTCCTTGTGGCCGGTGCTCTCCGCCCCCCGCGCCACCAGGCGTCCCAGGCCGTCGGCCAGGGCGCGGTGGAAGCGGGCGGCGATGGTCGCCGGCGGGGTCGCGGCGCGCAGGTCACGGAGGATCGCCTGCCACAGCCCGCGGGGCTCGAGGCCGGGGAGCCCGGTCGCGGGCAGGCGCCGGAGCTCGAACCGATAGGGCTCCGCCCCCGCGTCGGCGAGCGCCCGTTCGCTGACCAGCGCCTCGAGGGCCATCGCCGCCTGGCCCTCGTAGCTCGTGCGCTCCGGGTGGATCCCGACCGCGGCGGCGACCGCGTCGAACAGCCGGCCGGCGCTGGTGCACAGGCCTCCGGGCCGGGTGAGCAGAGGCTCGAGCAGGGCGAGGGGGCGATCGCGCAGGGAGGCGAGCAGCGGCAAGCCGGCGGCGCGCCGCTCGAGCTCTTCCCAGGACATCCCGTCGCGGAGCTGGGCGTACAGGTTCCGCCAGGGCTCCCGGGCCGCGCGGTCGCCGCCGAGCAGGGCGACCGGCTTCAGGCTGCCGAGGCGCTCGTAGCCCCGGTAGTCGCACGACAGCAGCTCCCCGCCGAGCAGCGCGTGGCCGGGCCCGAGGCCCAGGCCGTCAAGGGCGAGGCCGAGGACCTTCCCGCCCTCGAGGGGATGGCCGTTCTCGGCAAGGCAGGAGGCGATGTGGGCGTGGTGGTGCTGGACCTCGATCAGCGGCAGGCCCCGCGCGCTGGCCAGCCCGCGGGCGAGCTCGGAGCTGCGGTAGCCCGGGTGCAGGTCGGTCGCGATCGCCTCCGGCGCGTGCTGGTACAGCTCCTGCAGCCGGAACAGGCCGCGCTGCCAGTCCTCGACGGTGGCGAGCTCGTCGAGGTCGCCGAAGTACTGCGAGAGCACCGCCCGTCCTCCGCCGAGCAGGCAGATCCCGTTTTTCAGCGCGCCCCCGACCGCGAGCACCGGCGGCGCGGCGGCGAAGCCACCCGGCAGGGCGTGGCTGACGGGGGCGTAGCCGCGGCCGGCGCGCAGCACGCGCACCGCTCCGTCGATCAGGCGCACGACGGAGTCGTCGACGCGGTTGGCGATCGGGCGGTCGTGGTCGAGGAACCAGTCCGCGATCGCGCCGAGCCGGGCGTGGGCGTCGTCGTTGTCGATCGCCTGGGGCTCCTCGGAGACGTTGCCGCTCGTGCACACCACCGGCCGGTCGATCCCCAGGAGCGCGAGCTGGTGCAGCGGGGTGGTCGCGAGCATGATCCCGACCAGCCGCTGATCCGGGGCGAGCGACGGGGCGAGGGGGCGGCCTTGCGGGGGGTCACGCCGGGCGAGCAGCACAATCGGCCCGGCGGGGGAGCGGAGCGCTTCCTCCTCGGCCGGACCGATCGTCGCGTAGCGGCGGGCGAGCGCGAGGTCGCGGGCCATCACCGCGAGCGGCTTGGCCGGCCGGCGCTTGCGCTCGCGCAGGCGGCGCACGGCAGCCTCGTTCGTCGCGTCGCACCAGAGCTGGTAGCCGCCGAGCCCCTTGAGGGCGACGATCTGGCCCTGCAGGAGCAGCCGGCCGACCGCGTCGCAGGCGTCGATGGGGACGTCCGGGGCGTGCCCGTCCGCGCGCACCAGCCGGACCGTGGGCCCGCAGGCGGGGCAGGCGATCGGCTGGGCGTGGAAGCGGCGGTCCGTCTCGTCCGCGTACTCGCGCCGGCAGTCCGCGCACATCGCGAAGCGCCGCATCGTCGTCTGCGGCCGGTCGTAGGGGATGCCCCGCTGGATCGAGAAGCGCGGTCCGCAGTGCGTGCAGTTGGTGAAGGGATAGCGGAAGCGCCGGGCCCGCGGGTCGAGGACCTCCGCCGCGCAGGCCGCGCAGCTGACAGCGTCCGGGGCGACCGCGGTCTGCGCCCGGCCGGCGCCGCTCGCGACGATCGCGAAGCCCTCGGCGACCGGATCGTCCCCAGGGCTGCGCTCGATCGCCTCGATGCGGGCCAGGGGCGGCAGCTCCGCGCGCAGCGCGGTGAGGAAGGCGTCGACCGCCTCCGCCGGCGCCGTGAGCCGCAGCAGCACCCCCTCGGCGTCGTTGCGCACCCAGCCGGACAGGCCCCGGGCGCGGGCGAGGCGCGCGACGGTCGGGCGGAAGCCGACGCCCTGGACGGTGCCGCGGATGCGGATGTCCTCAGCCATCGCGGCCTCCTGGGCCGTATCGCGCGTAGACCGGATGGCGCGTGGCGGCGCCGGGGATGGTGGAGGCGTGGGCGGGCTGGTGCGCGGCGCCGGGTGGCATGCTGGAGGAGGAGGCCGGGGAGGGGAGAGGATGGTCGACGGGAAGTCGCGGAAGGCCGGGGCGCTCGCCCTCGTGTGGGCCCTCCTGTCCCTGTGCACGCCGGCCGCCGCGCAGCAGCTCGAGCGCAGCCCGGACGTCGAGGAGCTGCGCCGGCTCGAGCGCGAGGGCGCCGCGCTCCGCCTCGAGGACCTGCGCTGGCCGGTGCGGGAGGAAGCGAACGGGGCGGAAGAGCTGCTCGCGCTCCACGGGGGCCTGCCCCCCCTGACGCTCGATGAAGAGCTCGCGCTCGAGGACTTCGTCGGCGGCCGCGCGGGGGGTCCCGCCCCGGCGGAGCAGTGGCGCGCGGCGCTGCCGACCGTCGAGGCCGTCTTCGCCGCCCGGGCCGGGACCCTGGCGGGGATCGAGCGGGCGGCGCGCAGCCGCTTCCTGCAGTTCCCCCTCGACGCCACCGTCGTCGACGGCGGGGTGCAGCGCCAGGCGCGCGCCTGCAACGAGCTCAACGCGCTGCTGGCGGCGCGCGCGCTGCTCCGCGCCCGCGGAGGAGACGTCCGGGCGGCCTGCCGCGACGCCTTCGTCGGGCTGCGCCTCGCCGCGGCCCTGCTGCGCGAGCCGATGCTCGGCTCGCAGAGCGTCGCGCTGGCGAGCATCGGCGCCTGGACCGCGCTGCTCCGCGAGGTCGTCGCCCGCGGGCTGCCACCGCGCAACGAGCTCGTGATGCTGCGCGCACGCCTCGACGCCTTCGACCTCGACGCCGCCCTGGAGGGCCTGCTGGACGGGGAGCGCGTGCGCGGTCTCGGGGTGTTCGCGGCGGCGCTGGCGGTCGCGGCCGATGACGAGCGCGCGCGGCTTCACGCCGACCGCGGGAGCTTCCTCCGCTTCCACCGCCGGGCGCGGGAGCTGGCCGACGGACCGAGCGACTCGCTCGACGCGCTGGTGTCCCGCATCGAGGTGCGCTGCGCCGTCCAGGGCGAGGAGCTCACGCCGGGGCTGCTCGCGGACTTCCAGCGCTACCGGGCGGTGGCGTGGCGGATGCGCACCGAGCTGGCCCTGGCCCGCGCCGCGGTCGACTTGCTGCGCAGCTGCGCGGAGCACGGGGAGTACGCGCGCACGCTCGGCAACGCGGCGCGCGCCGCGGACGGCGCGCGCTTCGAGCTCATGCACCGCGGCGAAGCGGTGATCCTGTCGTTGCCTGCGCAGGCGGAGCCCCCGGAGCACGCGGCCTGGGTGCTGCCCCGGCCCTGAGCCGGCGAGCGGCCGGGCGCCGCGTGTTCCCTGCCGCCGACCGCACGGTAGCACCGCGCCAGGCACGGTGCAAGCGGGCCCTGGGGGGTGATGGTCTTGGGGATCGTGTGGGGGGAGGCGATGCTGGAGACAGGGGGGTGGTTGGCTGGGAGGCGCTCGTTTCGGCGCGATGTCGCTGGTCGTGCGCCTTCTTTCGGCGGCGTGCGGGGTCGACGGTCGGTGTGTGTGCTTCCGAGTGGGGGTGGCGAAGCTGGGGTCTCCGGGTGTCGCCCAACGGGGCGAATCCCCGCATTGGGCGACACAGTGGCGGCCAGTGGGGCGTTGCGCCGTCGAGAGAATCGGGGTGGCCGGAACCGCGCCGAGGAGCCGATTGAGCTTGACCGAACTCCGAGTTGAAAGTAATTTGCAAAATGGCGCCAAGAACCAATTCAGCCCACCCACCACCCACCTCTGGGGGTATACCGATGAGAGCAGGATTCCCTGCCTTACTCTCGCTGACGCTCGCCCTTTGCGCAGTCCTCGTCGCTCAAGAGGGAGCCGGAGAATCTTCCGACCTCACAGAAATCCGTGACCTTGAAGAACGACTGCAATCTGTGCTGAAAAAGACTGCGAACTCGAAGACGACGATTAGTCGCGTCGTTGAGATAATCGACAAGATTGAAGAGTGGGGCAAGTCAGGTGACGTAGAGGCACAAACGGCAGTTGTGGCCTCCGCAGATCTCAACGCGAACCTCCTCAAGAGGCTCCTTGAGTTGAAGATCGAAGCTGAGGATATCTCGATCGAAGTTGACTCCACACTGGTTCCAAAGATCCAAGGGTTCGTGCAACGGCTAAGAACCAAGGCGGAGTTCGAAACGAACGATGATATCAGGAAACAGTACATCGAGCTTATCGCCATCCAAGAGGAGAGGCTTGTGGAGCTCGCGGGACAAAAGCAGGCGCTAGAGACTAATGTTGAAAACCTCTCTGAGGTTATAGAATATGTGAGCAGCCAAGTAGACTACCTTAGTCATGCCAAAATTTCGGTCGAACTGACAGGGAAACTCGTCGATGAGTTGAAGGAGTACAACAAAAACTTGCGAGAATTGGTTCGGAAATTTTTCCCGGAACCTTGAAACCCCCACAGCGGAGGCACTGATATTGAGAATCGGACCGTTTGCAAGCTGGCTTTCTCTCGCCTTGCTTTCAGTTGCACTAGGATGCGGCGACCGAGTAAGCGATACTGAACAGCCAGCAAGCGATACTGAGACCGTGGCTGTTGACGAAGAGCCAGAAAACGCTGAGGACCCAGTTGAGAAAGCTGCGAGAATTTCTGTGAAGAAGGCTGAAGGGTCTGCTACGAAAGAAGAGCTAGAGTGGTTGGACGAGTTTCTTTCTGGGCAGTGATCGTGCTGAGCCAGGTCTGTTGCAGTACCAATCAGCGAATCCCCCCTCGCGCGGATCCGCCTCCCCAATACGAGTCCAACGAGCCCACCAATGACGGCCAGACCCCGGGAGCACCCGCTGCAGACCCCGGCAGCCACGCAGCAGTCGAGCAATCTCCAATCCCTACTACTGAGCCCCAGGTCGGTGGAGCAGAGCCTGAAGAGAGTGAACCGACAGTTACCAGCCTAGCACTAGAATTAATGTCGGGCGCATACTCCACTATTGACGAGCGATCTATCCCAAGCTCGTTTCATTGGCTGAACAGTGACTCTCAGATATACCCACCAGGCATCGTGACAGTAGACGACGCAGTCTTGGCTCTTCGGTCTTATGTTTCGAGCGTCGAGTCTATTCCGATAAGGTTACATACTCTAGACGGTTTGGTGAGTACGATTGTCCGACTAGGAGAAGGAGAGTTGATTCGCCCAGACGAACAACTCACTGCGATCAAAGAAACAACCCGTGCTCTCGAGGGATTTCTGGATCGCCTTTCATTAGCTTCCGATACGTTGTCGGCCAAACTCCAAGAAGTCGCAATTCCAGCGGTATACGAGAAATGCCGAGCTTTCCGTGAAGCAGAGGCCTCAGGAGAGGCACCGAAGGAACTGGTCTCGAAACGGATATCAGCGTTGGAGGTCTTGGCTGGGGACTTCGCAGCGCAGAGTGCACGGATCAAGTCGTTTTCCAAAGTGATTTCAATTCTGACCAGTGATGCGCGTGCGATCGTTAGAGTAATTGAGATCGACCAGCAACAGGGAGCCGATTCAACCTCTTCTGCTGACTTTGCAACGCTTGAGTTGATTTCTATTCTCGAGTCCATCAGAGACAAGGTGGATCAGGTCTGGAAGATCAGCCTTATTCAAGATGATCCGCGATGATGAGCCAGCATGACTGCCCCTCGACCCAACCTAGGCCAATCTCGCAGCGCAACGCCCTTTCGCCGCTAAGCCCTCCAGCGCGGCCTGGCGCTTGCCCTACCTCTCTGTGTTCCAACAGGTTGCGTCGCCGGATCCGCTAAAGGTCGTCTCGCAACCGCCAGGCCGCGCTTCCGGGTCGCCTGCGGCGACGGCGAAAGGGTTCATTGTCGGGCATGGCAACGATTTGGGGAAAATCGGGGTCGGGGATCTGACCTCCTGGAACGGCCTCTATCAGGTCGCGTGCGATCCCGATCCCGACCCCGATCCCGATTGAAGTTAGATAGGGGGACTTCCCTGGCGGGACATCCTCGCCGAGCCGCGCGCATGGCCAAGATCCGCCCTGTTTGCGCTTCCTCGGCGCGCAGCGTAGACTACAGGCGGAGGAGCAGCGTGATGTTCCGGGTCTTCGTCCTCGTCTCGAGTCTGGTCGCGCTGAGCGGCTGCGCACCCGCGCTTCCGCCCGTACCGGAGACCGGCCCGTTGACGAGCTTCGCGCCGTGTTACCAGCGCCCACCATCCGCCTCATTCCGGCCCTCACCTCGGCGCCCACCATCCGCCTTAGCTCGGCGGCCAGGTTCCGCCAGGGGCGGCGTCGAACTCCCGCCTGATCACGGCGCCGAGTTCCCGCAGGGATTCGGCGTTCAAATCGGCGCCCAAACCGGCGGTCACTCCGGCGGTCTGACCATCAGTTTCCCGATCAACGAGCGCAGCCCTTCCGTGGACCCTGTCCGCGCGGGCAAACTGCGAGGAACGTCGAGCAGCTGCCACACGCCGTCCGGGTTGCCTGGAGTCCAGGGCCGGTGCGCCAGCAACCCAAGCCGCTGGAGCTGTGCGAGACCTGCGTCGACCTGTTCCCGTGGCAGGCCGAGTCGCATGCCCATGCGCTCGCGCCTGTACCACGACGCGCCGTGCTGATCGGCGGCGACGGCGAGGAGAACCAGGACGGCTATTCCCTCCAACCCAAGCCGCTCGAGCCAGCCGTCGTGAAGCAGCCGACCGTCCAGCCAGCCGAAGCCGCGCTTCGGCTGGCGGACCCGGTCGGGGTGAGGCGGCGCGGGCCTCACTTCGTGCTCCGCCCGGTGCGCGCGAGGCGGCGCTCGGAGCGTTTGAGGCTGCGAAGGGTCTCCTGCTC
The DNA here is from genome assembly GCA_030428695.1 of bacterium. The sequence goes on along the minus strand of JAUIEM010000180.1, from coordinate 5,509 downwards.
CTGGGACTCCTTGAGCCTGTAGGACTCGCCTTCGATCGAGACGATCTCGGCCTTGTGGACGAGCCGGTCGACGAGGGCGACCACGCACGGCGCGTTCGGGAAGACCTCGCCCCACTCCGAGAACGGCCGGTTGGTGGTCACGATCGTCGGCTTCTGCTGGCTCCGCCTGGTGACGACCTCAAAGAGCAGGTCGGCGTGCCGGTTGTCGTAGCTGAGGTAGCCGACCTCGTCGATCACCAGCAGGCGAGGCGACGTGTACCGGCGCAGCCGGCGGAGAAGCGGCGCGGATCCCTCCTGGATCACCAGGTCGTTCAGCATCTCGCTCGCCGTCGTCATGCGCACGGTCTGGCCGCGGATCAGGGCCTGGTGGGCGACGTTCTGCGCGAGCGTCGTCTTGCCGACCCCGTTCGGTCCGACGAAGACGACGTTGGTGGACTCGTCGGCGAAGTCGAGGGAGAGGAGGTCCTCGATCTGCTCCCGATCGATCCGTTGGGGCCAGCTCCAGTCGAAGTCCGCCACCGTTTTGAAGCGACCGATGCGGGATCGCTTCATGCGCCGCTCCAGGCTGCGCCGCTGCCGCTCCTCCTCTTCGTCGCACAACAGCTCGTCGAGCCAAGGCTGCTGGGTGTATTTCTCCCAGCGGCTGAGGACTCCGTACAGCATGAGATTCTTCGCCCGCTCCTTGCGCGGGTCTTCAGAGTTGCGCTTCATGATGCTCTCCCTGGGGCCTCTTACCGAGGCGGTCATAGGACTTGAGCGAATGCGGTCGCACGCGCAGGCCGCGGATCTTCGGGTCGTCCGGCAGCGGGATGGGAATCGCTGGCGGAAGTCCGCGGACCCGGCGGTTGCGCTCCAGGATCTGGCGGACGGCGGCGACGTGGTCCGTGCCTGCCGACAGGGCCTCCACGACGGCCTCTTCGAGCCCCTCTGCTCCATGGCTGTCGAGCAGCCGCAGAAGCTGCGCCGTCGCGGTTCCAAGGTTGCCCCCACGCGCGGCGATCCCCTCGAGGAGCCGGCGGCAACTCGGCGCGGCGTGGCTCAGTCGATCGAGGCCGCGCGCCTCCTTCGCCTGGTTCTTGGCTGCAGCCAGCTCGGCGATGTGGCGGGGATCCTCGACCTGCGTGCGCCGGTCGTAGCTCCTCGGGTGGCGCGCGACTTCGTCGAGCCCGTCGAAGATGCGGACGAGCTTCTCGCAAGCCACGACGGTCAGGATCTTCCGCACCAGCTGGTGCGGAACCGAGTAGTCGTTGCCGTCGAAGCGCGCATAGGGGGTCTTGCCGATCTTCACCTCGCGGCGCTCGTCGACAGGATAGGGCGCGTCGGGGAGCGGCAGCAGCTTCCCGCGCTCCTCGTCGAACGCCTCGCGCACCGTCCGCGTCGGGTCTTCCGGCCACGGTCGATCCAGCGACTCGGTGGTGCACCACGCGCGCGCCTGGACGTTGAGGTCCTCCAGGTCGATCCAGCTCCGTGCCTCGAAGAAGCTCGAGCGCAGGTAGCGGATCGCCCGTTCGACCCGCCCCTTCTCGTTGCCGCGCCGTGGCGCCACTGGGCGGGGCTCGAAGCGATGGCGCCCGGCGAAGTCCAGCAACGTGGGATGGAAGCGGATCGCGTCGCCGACCCGCTCCAGAACGGCGCTCTTGAGGTTGTCGTACAGCAGGATCCTCGGGACTCCGCCGAAGAACTCGAACGCCTCCTGGTGGCCACGGAGGAAGCAATCCATGCGGTGGCCGAAGAAGAACCGCACGAAGACCGCGCGCGAAGACGAAAGGACCATGACGAAGGCCATGATCGCTCGCACAGCGCGCCCGATCGTGTGTCGGCCGAAGTGGGCCCAGTCCACCTGGGCCTGTTCGCCGGGCAAGGTCTTGAGGCGCAGGTAGGCCTCCGCCACCGGCTGCGGTCTGTAGCGGCGGACCATGTGTCGGAAGTGGTCGGGCCGGCCCGGATAGCCGCGCTCCGCACACATCCGGTGCAGCCGGCTCGCGGTCAGCCGCGGGTACTTCCGCCAGGTCTCGACGATGAACGGAACGAACGGGTCGAGGGCCGAACGCCGGACGATCCGCGGCGTCGGGACACCCTCCTGACGAAGGACCCTCTCGACGGTCTCGTGATGGACGCCGAGCTGGGCGGCGATCGTCCCGATCGGCCACTTCTCGGCATGGTGGAGCCGAAGGATCTCGGCTTCCGTGTCCTTGGGAATCAAGGCAGCTCTCTCCTGTCGGGGACGCTCCCTGTCGCCGTCCTCGCGGGCGCTCGCCGAGGAAGCCGCGCCGCAGCATCCCGCTCCCCTGCTTGCGACACTGCGAGCACGGGGCGGAGCGATCGTGCGGGCAGCCCTGCGGCGGCTCCGTGCCCGTGTTGTCCGGGCAACGAGCAGGTCGCGTCGGTTGCCGCACCGGTTCTCGCTTCACCCTGCTCGGAGCGGAACCGTGATGCGTGACAGAAATCACTGCCTGGCGTCGGCGCTGCTGTCGGAGCCTTGCTCGCCGTCGGCCCTGCGGACTGCTTCGGAACCGCTGGTTGGCGCGTCGGATGCTCTCGCGCCGAGCGGCCTGCGCACACGCGCTGGAACCATAACGGTGGCCCCTGTCGCAGGCGGAGCAGATCGCGATCTGGGCGCGGCAGCCAGCACAGAGGAAGAAGCGGTAGGAGTCCAAAGATCGCTCGCCGCCACTGGACAACGGGGCGACGACAGGCGATGCTGTCCACGGCACTCGCCGCTACGAGATGCCCCGAGGCCCGCGAAGGGCAAGTTCGCGGGCCTCACCTTTTGATACCACGTCAGATCGCGAAACGCTCGGAACCAAACGCAGGTTTGGCGGCGGATCTTCAGAACCAGCTACAGAGCCGGATTCACGCGGAAATGCGTGGCTGTTGACACGCCGATCTTTGAAGGGGAGGGCCGCGTGACACACCCCTTCGCTGCCCCGGCCTTCGAGGCCGAACACTACAGCCAGCGGACGTTTCTCTGGTTCCGCTCAAGGATCGACCAACTCTACGCGGACACCAAGCTCCTCTTCATCCGAAGGACCAACCCACTCCCCGGGATCGAGGGGCCGTGCCTCCTCATCGAGCTGGATGCGGGGGACCGGTTTCTGCACGCGTGGCTCGTCCGCGGAACGTGGGACTCGCTAGACAGTCTGCTCGCGGAGTTCCGCGAGGGCTTTGCCGCAGACGTCGCCTACCCCCTGGAGGGCGAGGTGCGCCTTGAGCGGAATGCCGAGGGCTTCCCGGTGTCGGTCGACGTGCGCTTGCGTTCAGTACAGCCGCTGCCCGTTGACCGTGCGTTCCTCGAGGCGCGACGCGCCCAGATTGTGCGCTGGGATCCCCAGCTCGGCCGGAATGCCGACGAGTATGAGGCAATCATGACCAGCCTGGCGAGCGATCGGCGGCGGGAGTTCTCGGTCGAGGGGATCTTCTCCCGCGATTGACAGGAGTGCGGCATGGGACGTCAGTTCTCGGGCGATTTCCCCGGTTCCCTCGCTCGCGGGAACCCGTCTGCGCGGGTCGCCCTGGCCGCGCTCGGCCTGATGCTGCCCATCGCCCTCGGGTGCATCGGGATGGGCGGCTATGCGGTGCTGAAACACCCGCCCTTCCTCCTCGGCGCCGGGCAGGTCGAGCACCTGTTCGGCTCCGCTCCCTACGACGAGTACGAAGCCGCACGGCGCTTCCCGCTCTCGCGCGTCGCTATCGAGTTCCTCGACGGCCCCGGTCCGAACCGCCTGCTCGCTATCCAGGGCGAGCGGCCCTGGGAGCAGCACAGCGCGATCCTGCTCGAGCTGACGCCAGACGGCGCGCTGGTCCGCGCGGCCCTGGTGCGATCGCCCGCGGAGTGGTTCCGACGGCTCGGCGACCGCCCCGCGCTGGAACGCTCACCGCTGGGCTGGGACGAACGCAACCGCTACTACGTAGAGGCGCTGGCCACGGACTTCTCAGATGTCAACGCCTATCGGCTGGTCGGCACCGCGACGCTGTCAGACACGGCCTACTTCCGCACCCCGGAGGACCCCGACGTCACGCGTCTGGAGCTCGACCTGCACAGCACGGAGCCGGTCCCGCCCTTCACGGACTTTTTCGCGTTTCGACGCGCCGAGCTCGCGCGCTGGCAGCATCTTTCCCCCGACGCCGTGGCGCATGAGCTGCACGTGCTCGAGCGCGCGGACGCCGAGGGCCAGGCGGACACGTTCCGCATCCGCGCGCTGTTCGTCGCTCCGTGGCGGATCAAGGTCGACATGCTGTAACGAGCACCCCCACCCCGCCGGCCCGCCCAGCTCCCGCTCGAGGGCCCGAGCGGGTCGGCCCGCTGGGTCTCAAACTATGGTGGAGCCCCTTATCCCTGTCACGATGCGCCTGTGGCTCAGTCTTGACCCTTTACCGGAGGTCGAGATCGGTTTCGCAATCGGGATCGGAGGCAAGAACGAAGGGACCGTTCCTGCCTGGCGTTGCCCCCGGCCTGCGCAGTCGCGGTCTGCACGCGATCTTCGGTGCTCGCCGACAGACGCCTCCTCCGCACGGGTATGGACGGTGATCTCGCAATCGGCCCGTCACGTCGCTTGCTCGTGTCCCGCTTCGGCAGCTCTTCGGCCTGGGCCTCCCCGTTCGGACGCAGGGCAAGCGACGCGCCGGGCAGGACTTCCACTTCTTGCGGCTTCTTTGGTTTCAGCACGCGGGGCCCCTTCGCGCTGCCTCGGCCCCTACCGACGAGGCGCCACTCCGAGCACCAGGGCGTGGAGTTGCCCTGCAGTAGGCCGCCGTCGCCGCCGGCTGCCTTCAATTCCCGCAACAGAGCTTCCCGCTGGCCGTGCGGCCCCTCACCGACGCCAGCCCAACGAAGACCTGGAATGAACGCCGAGCCCGACAACGCCGTCTTGGCGCTCCGCCCTACAGCCTGTCACGTCTCTTGCCCCATCTCATTACGCTTCAAAAGGTTGTAGGTTGGTCCCGTCCGGCGCGTGGGGCAAGAGACGCGCCAGGCTTCCGGGTCGCCTGCGGCGACGCCAAGACGGTTCATTGTGTGAGAAATGGGGTCATGTGTGGATTTCTTCGGCAAGCCTCGGGCAGGGATTGAGGTGGTCGGGGTGAAGAGGACTTCGGGGGTCGAGTGCTGGTCCTGGTCACACGGCTTTGGGGGGTCGTCGTCGATCGCCATCGCGATGATCAATGCGCAAAGAGCGATGGTCGACAGGGATCGGGACAGCAAGGGGCTGACGGTCGCCGACGAGTGAGGGAGTCCGTGTAGGTTCCTCCGCGCTGGCGTGTCGGTCGACGCCGAGCAAAGTGGGCCGTGTAGGTACTTCCGCGCAAAGATGTCGGTCGACGCCGTGACCTGCGCGGGGAGGCCTGTCGACTCCGGGTTCTGCTTGGTGACGCTGAACACCTCGGGGCGGCCTGGTTTTATGCCAGCGGTCCCGCCCGACGGACGTGGCACATGGCAGAGGGAAGGTCTTCGTGATCTGCCTGTGCGGATTTGTGCTTACGTTCATGGTGTTCCCCCCAACCCCCGGTGGGG
>JAUIEM010000624.1 GCA_030428695.1 bacterium | reverse complement strand
GCGGGAGACCGTCAAGGGCCTCCTCAAGGCCTGTCACTTCCTGACCCGTCTGACCCAGAAGACCGGTGAGGTCCTGTACGTCGGCACCAAGCGCTCCGCCCGCGTCCACGTCCGCAACGCGGCCGAGCGCGCCGGACAGCACTACGTCGTCAACCGCTGGCTGGGTGGCACCCTGACCAACTTCCAGACCATCCGCAGCCGGCTCAAGCGCCTCGACCAGATCGACAAGCTCGAGAAGACCGGTGGCTTCGACCGCCTGACCAAGAAGCAGATCTCGCGCCTCAACCGCGAGCGGCGCAAGATCCTGCGCAACCTCGAGGGCATCCGCAACATGGTCCGCCCGCCGCAGGCGCTGGTCGTCGTCGATCCCCGCAAAGAGCACAACGCCGTCCTCGAGGCCAAGAACCTGAAGATTCCCATCGTCGGGATCATCGACACCGACAGCGACCCGAGCATGGTCGACATCGCGATCCCGGCCAACGACGACAGCTCGCGCTCGATCCAGCTGATCATCGAGCCGCTGACCGATGCGATCGTCAAGGGCCGGGCCCGCCTCGGCCTGGTCAGCGAAGCGCAGAAGAAGGCGGCGCTGGCGCAGCGCGCGGCCTTCGTCGGCGGCCAGCCCGGCACGCCGGGCGCGGAAGAGCAGGGCTGAGACACCCGTCCCGGTCGCGGGCGCTCCGTCCCGCACAAAGACCCGGACGCACAGACACACGGGGGATGAGCCCCCAGTTCGGTAGGACCAGCACAAGGAGAACGGGACGATGAGCATCAGTGCAGCCTCCGTCAAAGCCCTGCGTCAGAAGACCGGGCTCGGCATCATGGACTGCAAGAACGCCCTGACGGAAGTCGGCGGCGATATCGAGAAGGCGGTCGAGTACCTGCGCAAGAAGGGCGCCATGAAGGCGGCCAAGCGCAGCGGTCGCGAGACCAGCGAAGGCACCATCGCGCACTACGTGCACGGCAACGGCAAGATCGGCGTGCTCGTCGAGCTGCGCTGTGAGACCGACTTCGCGGCGAAGAACGAAGAGTTCCAGCAGCTCGCGCGCAACCTGGCGATGCACATCGCCGGCAGCCCGAATCCGCCCCTGGGCGTGACCCGCGAGGATGTGCCCGCCGAGCTCGTCGCCAAGGAGCGCGCGATCTACGAGCACGAGGTCGCGAACAAGCCCGAGCAGATCCGCGAGAAGATCGTCGAGGGCAAGCTGAACAAGTACTACTCGGAGACCGCCCTGCTCGAGCAGGACTACGTGCTCGAGGACAAGCGCAAGGTCAGCGACGTGATCCAGGACGCGATCGCGAAGATCGGCGAGAACATATCGATCGGCCGTTTCGCCAGGCTGCGCCTCGGCGAGAGCTGAGCCCCGCCCCCCGAGCCCCGCATGTCGGGGCTTTTGTTTTGTCCCGGGACGTCGGGACGCCAGACGCGGAGGCTCGCCTCCACCTTTCGAGAGCCCTCGGGGCAAGGATGCGCGAAGGATGCCGAAGTTCGCACGGGTCCTGCTCAAGCTGTCCGGCGAGGCCTTCTGCCGCTCCGACGGCCACGGCGTCGACATGGACTGCATCACCGAGATCGCCGGCGAGGTCGCGGCGACGCGTTCCCTCGGCGTACAGATCGCGCTCGTGGTCGGCGGCGGAAACATCATCCGCGGCGCCACCCTGAGCGAAAAGGGAATGAACCGCACGACCGCCGATCACATGGGCATGCTCGCGACCATCATCAACGGCCTCGCGATCCAGGAAGCCCTCGAGACCCACAACGTGCCGACCCGGCTGATGACCGCGATCCACCTGCACGCTCTCGCCGAGCCCTTCATCCGGCGGCGGGCCGTGCGGCACCTCGAGAAGGGCCGGGTCGTGATCTTCGCCTCCGGGACCGGCAACCCCTACTTTTCCACCGACACGGCCGCGGCCCTGCGCGCCAAGGAGGTCGGCGCGGAGATCGTGCTCAAGGCGACCAAGGTCGACGGCGTGTACGACTCCGACCCCGAGCGCCACGTCGGTGCGACGAAGTTCGACCGTCTTTCCTATATGGATGTCCTCACCCGCCAGCTACGCGTGATGGACGCGACCGCCGTGACGATGTGCATGGAACAGCGCGTCCCGATCCTGGTCTTCAACATGAAGGTCCACGGAAACATCCAGCGCGCCGTGCAGGGTGAGGCCATCGGAACCCTGATCGCCTGAGAGCGGAAAGGAAGCAGCCATGAGCCTGACCCCCGACGATATCCTCCTCGAAGCCGAGGAGAACATGGAGAAGTCGATCGACCACTACCGCCGCGAGCTCCGCTCGATGCGCACCGGCCGTGCGAACCCCGGCCTGGTCGAGAACGTGAAGGTCGAGTACTACGGCACCGAGACGCCGCTCAAGCAGCTCGCGAACATCGGTGTGCCCGACCCGACCCAGCTGCTGATCAAGCCCTACGACGCGAGCGCGGTCAGCAACATCGAGAAGGCGATCCTCAAGTCGGACATCGGCATCACCCCGAACACCGACGGCAAGGTCGTGCGGTTGAGCATCCCGCCGCTGTCCGAGGAGCGGCGCAAGAAGCTGGTGTCGCTGGCCAAGAAGGCCGCGGAGGCGACCAAGGTGTCGATGCGCAACCACCGCCGGGACGCCAACAAGCAGATCCCGAAAGTCGACAGCCTGCCCGAGGACGAGCAGAAGACCCTCAAGGACGAGATCCAGGAGCTGTTGAAGGGTTTCGAGACCAAGGTCGACGACATGCTGAAGAAGAAGACCGACGAGCTGATGGAGATTTGAGCCCCCTGCTCAGGTCCCGAAATCGGCAGAAAATCGCCAGGAAATCGATTGAAAGCCCCGAGGGCAGTCCGTATATTCTCCGCACGGCCGGGGGTTCTTGGCTGGAGAGCATAGCTCAGTCGGTAGAGCAACGGCCTTTTAAGCCGTGGGTCCAAGGTTCGAGTCCTTGTGCTCTCATGGCACCGACGTAAGTCGGACATACACGGTCCCATCGTCTAGTCAGGCCTAGGACACCAGGTTTTCATCCTGGTAACTGGGGTTCGAATCCCCATGGGATCATTCGCAAGCCCACTTCGGTGGGCTTGTTTGCTGTCCGGGCTGCATGG
>JAUIEM010000179.1 GCA_030428695.1 bacterium | reverse complement strand
TCGCGATCGTGATACCGCGCTCGCGCTCCTCGGGCGCGTTGTCGATCGAGTCGAAGGACCGGAACTTGGCACCACCGACGGTCGACAGCGTGCGGGTGATCGCGGCGGTCAACGTGGTCTTACCGTGGTCGACGTGACCGATCGTCCCGACGTTCACGTGTGGTTTCGTGCGCTTGAAGACTTCCCTAGCCATGAAAAACGAGCCTCCTCATCCCCGCCGTGCGGAGACAACCCAGCGAAAATAAAAATGGAGCTGCTGGTGGGATTTGAACCCACGACCTCTTCCTTACCAAGGAAGTGCTCCACCCCTGAGCTACAGCAGCCTGTATTCGAGTGAACTGTGTCCACTCCGAAGAGCGGGTGATGGGAATCGAACCCACATACTCGGCTTGGAAGGCCGGTGCTCTACCATTGAGCTACACCCGCGACACCTAAAGCTAGCGGTGGGAATCGAACCCACAACCGTCCGCTTACAAGGCGGAAGCTCTACCGTTGAGCCACGCTAGCGCGATTGCTGCGCCTCGCACAGCGCGTCTCCAGTCCGTTCGTACGCGCGCTCCAGGCAATCCCAAGCAAATCCGCGACCAAACCGGGAGACGGAGTATACCAATCCGCCCCAACCCTTCAAATGAAATCTGAGATTTTTTGCCTGTCGGGGCTCCTGCTGCAACCGCTTGAAACAACGGGAGTTCGGGCGTCGCTCAGGACTTCGCGGGGACGAGCCGATAGCCACCTTTGCCGTCCTCGACGGTCCAACCCGCGGCGCTGATCTGGTCGCGCAACTGGTCCGCGAGCGCCCAGTTCCGGCTGGCTCGCGCCGCGACCCGTTGGTCGGCCAGGGCGCGCACGTCGGGGGGCGCCTCCTGCGGGACATCCGGGTCCGCGTCGAGGATGCCGAGGACCGCGTCCGCGTGGTCGAGGAAGGCCTGGACGGCGGCGACCTCGGAGCCACGGAGCGCCACCTTCTTCAGGGAGCGGACGGTCGCGAAGAGGACGCCGAGCGCCTTCGGGGTGTTGATGTCGTCGTCGAATGCGGCGTCCAGAGCGGCCGTGGCCGCTGCGATCTCGGCCAGCACGGCGTCCCGCGGCGCGCCTTCGCCGGCCGCGTCGAGGCCGGCGACGAAGTCGTCGAGGGTGGAGAGCGCCGAGCTCGCGCCCTTCAAGCCCGCCAGCGTCAGGTTCTGCTTCTGGCGGTAGTGCGTCCCGAGGTAGTTGTAGCGCAGGGCGCGACCGCTGATGCCCTTCGCGACCAGGTCGCGCAAGGTGTAGAAGTTGCCGAGCGATTTCGACATCTTGCGGCCGTCGACGAGGAGATGCTCGTTGTGCAGCCAGAACCGCGCGAAGCGCTTGCCCGTCGCCGCCTCGCTCTGCGCGATCTCGTTGACGTGGTGGGGAAAGATCAGGTCGACCCCCCCCATATGGATGTCGAGCTCCGGACCGAGCGCGGCGATCGCGAGCACGGAGCACTCGAGGTGCCAGCCCGGACGCCCCTCGCCGTGCGGGCTCGGCCACTTCACCGGACCGTCCTTCTCGGACCAGGCCTTCCACAGCGCGAAGTCGCGCACGTCGTCCTTCTCGTACTCGTCGGCCGCGACCCGCTCCCCGACCTGCAGCTGTTCGAGGTCGAGCTGGGCGAGCGCGCCGTAACCCGGCTGGCTCTTGACCGAGAAATAGACCGAGCCGTCGTCGGCGCGGTAGGCGTGCTCGCTCGCGAGCAGGTCGTCGATCATCGCCAGCATCGCGGGCACGGCCTCGGTCGCCCGCGGGCGCTCGTGGGCGAGGAGGATGTTCATCGAGCGCATGTCCTCGAGGAACGCCTCGAGGTAGAAGTCGGTGTGCTCCTTCAGCGAGCGGTTCGCGGCCTGGGAGTCGCGGATCGTCTTGTCGTCGACATCGGTGATGTTCATCACGTGCTGCACGTCGTAGCCGCGCAGCTCGAGGACCCGGCGCACGAGGTCGTAGGCGAGGAAGGCCCGGAGGTTGCCGATGTGGGCGTAGTTGTAGACCGTCGGCCCGCAGGTGTACAGCCGGACCTTCGGCGGCTCGAGCGCCTCGAAGGGCTCCTTGCTGCGGGTCGCGGTGTTGTACAGCACAAGTCCCATCGTCTTGTTCCTCCGATGGAGCGCGAGCAGGGGTTACTACGTTCAGGAGTCGAGTCGAGCGAAGGCGATGCGGCCGCCGGCCGTCTGGAGCGACTTCGTGATGGAGACCGAGACCGTGTCGCCGATCCGTTCACGTGCCTGGCCGACGACGACCATCGTCCCATCCTCCAGAAAACCGACCGCCTGTCCAGTCTCCTCTCCCTGTCGGACGAGCTCGATCTCGACCTGCTCCCCCGGGATCAGCCGGGCGCGGAACACCTTCTCGACCGCGCTGAGGTCGATGACCGTGACACCTTCGATCTCGGCCGCTCGCACCAGGCCGCCGTCGAGGCTCATCAGCTTCCCGTCGTGGCGGCGCGCCAGCGCGATCAGCCGCGCGTCGACCTCGCCGACCGCGTCGTCGCTGCGCAGGATCTCCGCCAGGCCCTCCCGGCGCAGCCGGCTGAGCACCTCGAGACCGCGGCGCCCACGGCTGCGCTTGGTCTTCTCTCGTGCGTCGCTCAGGCGCTGCAGCTCGGCGATCACGCAGCGCGGGACCAGGAGCGGATTGTCGAACAGATGCTGACCGGACATCGCCTGGATGCGGCCGTCGATCAGCACGCTGGTGTCGAGCAGGATTGGCCGGTCGCCTTCGACATGGCGGCGCCGGAACTCGACGTAGGGGACGATCATCCGCCACTGGTCGCCCGTGCGCAGCAGGATCGCGACCGCGAGATAGCAGAACGCGGCGGTCAGTGCGACGCGCAGCACGGCCAGGCTCTCGGCGGGGAATTCGTCACCGCGGAAGGTCAGAAACACCACACAGAGCTGCGCGCCGACGAAGCCGACGAGCAGGCCGAAGCAGATCGCGGACACGGTCCGGGGCGCCGTGCGCGCGGACAAGAGCTCGATCGCGACCAGGCCCGATCCGGCTCCGGCGGCGGCGAGGATCGACATCCACAGCGAGCCGCCGGTCAGGTTCGACGCGTAGACGCCGACGCCGACGGCCGCGAGCACGAACAGGGCGCGCACGATCCAGAGGGCGAAGGGAGGGGGCTGCTTCATGGCCTTCCGGGAGCCTCGAACAGCCGCCGATACTCCTCCTGCGCATAGCGGTCGGTCATGCCCGCGAGGTAGTCGCACACCGCCCGCTCCACGCCGACCTCGTCGCTCCAGCGCTGGAACTCGTCGGGCAGCGTGTCCGGATGGCGGACGAGGGCGTCGAACATCCGCTCGAGCAGGCGCTCGGCCTTGTACGCCTCGCGCATCACCTGGTAGTGGCGGTACAGCTTCCGGAACAGCAGCTTCTGCAGCTCGGCCCGCGGCTCGGCGAGCGCGCTGGACAGCGTGACCAGCCGCCCCGGCGCCGCCCGCACCTCGGCGACGCTGCCGACTGCATCGAGGTTCGCCGCCGTCGTCGCGAGCAGGTCGCGCACCTGGGCGTCGACCAGCCAGCGGACGGCCTGCGTGGTCGCCGCCGGCCCCTCGGCCTCCGGGTACCGCTCGCGCACGGCGGCGCGGGCTCGCTCCCAGAGCGGGTTGCCGGCGAGCACCGCCGGGGTGAGCAGCCCGGAGCGCAGGCCGTCGTCGAGGTCGTGGCAGCAGTACGCGATCGAGTCGGCGAGGTCGGCCACCTGCGCTTCGAGCAGCGGCTGTCCCGCGTCGGCAAACTCGGCGACGTGCTCGGCGCCGTGCTTGAGGATCGAGGCGCGGGTCTCGTAGCACAGGTTGAGGCCGCGGTAGCGCGGCGAGCGTTGCTCGAGCAGGTCGACGATGCGCAGGCACTGGCGGTTGTGCTCGAAGCCGCCGTGGGCGCGCATCTTGCGCTGCAAGGCCCGCTGTCCGGCGTGTCCGAAGGGGGTGTGGCCGAGGTCGTGCAGGAGGGCGATCGCCTCGGTCAGGTCTTCGTTGAGGCGCAGGCCGCGCGCGACGGTGCGGGCGATCTGCGCGACCTCGATGCTGTGGGTCAGGCGCGTCCGGTAGTGGTCGCCCTCGTGGTTGACGAAGACCTGCGTCTTGTACTCGAGCCGGCGGAAGGCGCGGCTGTGGATGATGCGGTCGCGGTCGCGCTGGAAGCGGGTGCGAAGGTCGTGCTCGGGCTCGTCGTGGCGCCGTCCGCGGCTGTCGGCGCTGCGCATCGCGAAGGGAGCGAGCTCACGCGCTTCGAGCGCCTCATAGCCCTGCCTGTCACGCAACACGCCAGGGATCCTCTCGGGCCGACGGCCCGTGCGGCTTCTCCGCAAACGATGCAAGGGAGTGGCGGGGAAGGGTCGGAAAGCGGGCGATGGGATTCGAACCCACGACAGCCAGCTTGGGAAGCTGGAACTCTACCACTGAGTTACGCCCGCGCGGCCGGCATTATCCTCCGCTCGGCTCGCAGTGTCAAACACTTTCACCGCCGCCTCCCAGGCGCAGACCACGATCGCCGTGGGCGCTCTCGACCGGCCGCAGGATCCGCAGCCGCTGTCCCTCGTCGTGACCGGCGTGGTAGGCGTCGTTCTTCGGAATCCGGGCCCGGGTATAGCGGGTGCGGGTGCGCGGGAAGCGCTGGCGGTAGAAGGTCTGCAGCGCGGCGTCCCCGACCCACACCAGCCCGCGCTCGCGGTCGCCGCTGCGCTGCTCGCTCAGCTGGGCGGTGAAGCCGTCGAGCACGCCCCGCTGGAAGCTGCGCCGGTCGCGGTTCCGGCGCAGGCCGCGAGCCTTCTTGTGCCGCCTCCAGAGGCGCTCGAGGCTCGCGTAGAGGAACTCGAACACGTGCTCGGCGAAGCGCACGTTGTCCGCGCTGCCGATCAGCATCAGGGCGCGGCCGTCGCGATCCTCGACGGGATCGTAGCAGTGGTTCCAGATGCTCTCGACGAAGAAGAAGCTGCGCAGCAGATTGCCGACCGCCATGTGCAGGCTGTCGACGCGTTTGCGCACCGGCCCGCAGAAGCGCACCACGTAGCCGCGCGGCTGCTGGGCCTCCAGCAGGCTCAGGTTGTGCTTGAGCAACAGGCTGTGCGCCTTGCGGATCGCGAGCCGCGACTCGTGCTCGTTGTCGGAGCCGCCGAGCCGCAGGAGCTTGCGTACCTTGCGCAGCACCGGGTCGTCGTCCGGGTCACGGTCGTTGAGGCTGCTCGGCCGCGCGCTCGCCGCCGGCGCGACGCCCATCTTCGCGCAGGTCCGCTGGAAGCACGGGCCGTGCGGAGCCTCGCGCACCTGGAAGTGCTCGTCGACCAGCTGATGCGCGAGCTCGTGGCGCAGGGTCTCGAGCACGTCGTGCCAGCTGTAACAGGCGAGCAGGCGCTCGCTGATCCCGAGCACCCGGCGCCCCGGCTGCCAGTACCCCCACCGCCCGCGCGCGGTGTCGATCACGAAGTTCGGCGCCTCGAGCTCGATGTGCGGGAACCAGGTCCACAGCGAGCTCCTCCACGCGCTCTGCAGCTGCAGCAGCCAGCGGTTTCTGAGCGCGGCGTCGATGCGCAGCTCGGCGAGCCGGTCGAGGTCGCGGTCGAGATGCAGGCTCCAGGCGTCGGTGTCACAACGCATCGTCTTCCTCCTGTCGATCTTCCGCCTCGGGGGCGGACTCCGTGCGCGCGGGCTCGGGATCCCACCACAGGCGCAGCGGCGCGAGCTCGCGCGGACGGTCCCAGAACTGCCGCCAGTCTTCCCAGCGCAGGGACCTGGTGAAGAGCACCCGCGCGGCGGGCACGGGCGGCAGCGACGTCGCGCCGACGACGGGACGCGGCTCGAGGGTCGCGCCGGCCAGCGGGTACTGCACCTCGTCGGCCGCGTCCTCGCGGGGCCAGACGTTGAGACAGCCGTCGGAGATGTCGTAGGCAGCGGGCCGCCCCAGGGCATCCTCGAGCTGCTCGCGGATCAGCTCGGCGCCGGCCAGCTTGTAGAAGCCGAGCAGCGCCCCGTGGAGGCTGTCCCGCGCTTCGCCGCGGGCGCGGGCGAAGAACCCGGGCTCGGGCAGCGAGGCGAGCAGCCGCAGGGACTGTTCCTCGAACACCATCACGGCCCGCTCGCCGTCGCTTGCGAGCTCGAGCTGGATGCGGTTGGCGTGTAGACGCACGCCCTCGAGCTGCAGCGCCGGGGCCGCGGGAAGCAGGGCCAGCGGCGCGAGCAGCTCGCGCTCGGTCCAGCGGCGCAGCTGGAGCTCGACCTGTGCGAGGCCCGCTCGGGCGATGTGGGTCTCGCGCTCGTAGCCGCGAGCCGACGCGCGCCGCAGGTTCTTGTACAGCTTCGGCACGGTGCCCGAGTGGAAGCCCGGCTTGAGCAGGCCGCCGACCGTCTCACCCTTGGTGCCGACCATCACCGGCTGCAGGGTCGACGCGCGGTTGCTCGCGTAGAGCTTCCAGCCCTCCTTGAGCTCCCAGGCGAGGAAGCCGAAGACGCCCGGCAGGAGGAACACCGTCACGCCCGCGATGGTGCCGCCGGCCCAGGTCCCGAGCAGCGCGATCAGGGGCGTGCTGAGCAGGCTGAACAACAGGCCGGTGGCCGGGAGCATCAGCTTGTGCGCGACCGTGACGACGGGGAAGTGCTTGATCGGGTTGACCTGCGGCTCGACGAGCAGCTTCGTGTACACACGCACCAGGTAGGTCAGGGCGAACCAGACGACGCCGAGCGCCGCCTTCGAGACGACGGAGGCCCGCGCCTCTCCGGGCCGGTAGCGCAGGCGCTCGTCGACCGCGTAGAGGAGCATGTCCAGCCCTTCGAGGGCGCGCCGGAAGGTCGTGACGATGAAGCGATAGGCGTTGGGCAGGAAGCGATGGCGCAGGCCGAGCCAGAGCCGCACCAGACCGTCGAGGAGGCGCCCCTCGAGGCGCCGCCAGACCAGCGTGGTCGCGCCGACCGCGACCGCGGTGAAGACCATCGCGAGGTACAGGAGCTCGATCTGCCAGTCGTGCGGCAGGAGCAGCGATGCCACCCAGGCGAAGGCGAGCGGCTGCACGAAGTAGCGCATCGCGTAGAAGAAGCCGGCGCTGTGGTAGAAACGGGCGATCCGCGGGTGCTGCAGCAGCTTGAGCGGCATGGCGAGCGCGGCCTTTCCACGGCGCGCGAGGCGTTTGCCGACGGTCGTCACGCGGGAGCGGAAGACCCGGCTGGCGAGCAGCCCGAGGAAGAACACCCCGAGCAGCAGCCAGGCCCCGTGGTGTACGACCTGCGGCGCGAGGCCGAGGCCGGCGTAGACCTCCTCGCGCAGGGCCGCGAGGGCGTGGATGTTCTCCCCGCCCGTCAGGCCGACGAAGGGCGAGAACATGTGCTTCAGCCCTTCGAGGACCGTGAACGCGCCGCCGAGGGGCAGGAGGAAGTAGAGGAAGAGGAAGCGCCCGGCGGCCGTCCCGAACATCAGGGAGACGCCCTTCTGCAGTCCGCGCATGTAGACTTCGCCGCGGTGGTAGATGCCGTCGAGGCGCAGGCTGAGCTCACGGTCGACGCGCAGCAGACCGTCGCCCTTCAGCAGCTCGCCGACCCCTCCCAGGTCGGGGAGCTTGAGCTGGTTGCGGCTCAACGCGTCGCGGACGTCCCCGAGCTGCAGGTCGCCCCGGGCGAGGACCGTGTCGAGCAGCTCGGCGAGCAGCTTGTCGCGGGCGACCTCTTCCGCCCGGCCGCGCGCCTGCACCCCGACCGTCTCGAAGGTCTCGCGTAGAGGCGGATCGAGCCGCGCGCGGGCGACCTCGTCGGCCGTCGCGACCGCGGACTCCAGCGCGGCGCGCAGCCGCTCGTGCCCGTCGAAGCGCCGGACCCGCGCGAGGCGCCCCAGGGCCCGCTTCAGGTGCCGGTAGACGAGCACCGGCGCGCGCAGGGGGAGCGCCCGGCGCACCGCGAGACTTCCGAGGCTGAGGGCCCAGCCCACGAGATCCGCGGTGTGTTTGGGGGTCGCATCGTCGCAGGCTTTCTGGAGGTCGTACAGGAGCCGCACGCGCTGCGACCAGTAGCGTCCGCCTTCGAGCTCGCCCTCGAGCACCAGCGGGCGCAGCGCCCGCAGCCAGCGCGCCCGGGCGTCGTCGTCGCCGCCGAGCAGGCGGACCAGCGCGGCGCAGAGCTTCTCCAGCAGCCGCTCGATGTCCGCCAGGCTACGGTCGGTCCGCTCGTCGGGCGGGCCGAAGGCCAGGCTGCGCCGGAGCAGGGCCATCGCCCGTACGAGGTTGCCGCGCTCCTCGTGGCCTGCCGCCTGGGCGATCAGGTGCTCGCGGCGGGCGGTCGCCGACACGTCGGGGGAGCGGTCGAGATACAGCCCGCCCAGCCGGAGGCGACCGGTGGGGACGCGCGTACGGGCCGCGTCTCCGCCGGCTGGCCGCGGTGTCTCGGGGGCGCCGACGGGGCGCGAGCGCGCGAGCAACACCGGCACGTCGAGCCCGAGCTGGGTGATCAGCAGCGCCATCCGCGGGGCCAGGCCGGGGAAGTAGTGCTCGAGCATCGGCGGCTGGAAGTGCTGGAGCTCGAGGTAGGTCGCGACCAGCTCCGTCACGGCCTCCGTCTCACTCGCCCGCGCAGGCAGCAGATTCTCGGCCAGCAACACCGACCGGGAGGCGTCGAGCTCGACCTGACCGAGGGCGTGGACCAGCCGCTTGACCAGGTGCGGCGTCAGCTTTCCCGCCGCGACCTCGGCATCGAGCGCCGCGTGGACCCGCAGGTGGAACAGCTGGGACCACACGTAACGCAGCGCGGCTTCGGCGTCCCGCTCGGCCAGCCAGGTGGGATCGGGCTCGGGCAGGAGCAACACCGGATCACCGAGGGACGCCAGGTCGACGTCGAGCTCGCGGGCGCTCGCGAGCGCGCGGAAGTCCGCCTTCGAGAGCTGGTAGCAGCGCGCGTGCGGGACCGCGAGGCCGATCCCGAAGACCCGCAGATGGGCCTTGATCACCCCGCGCAACACCCGCGGGCTGAGCAGCACCGCCCCCGACCCCTGCAGGGCCGTGCGCAGCTCGGACAATGACAACCTGGAGTGCATCGCTCCCTCCGCACCGGGCCCGGATTCTAACCCACGCCCCCGTCGAGAACGCGTCGCGCGGGCGGATTGCGATCCGCAAGCCTCGCGAGCGGGTCGCGGGCCACGCTTCGAGGAGCCGCCCCGGTCAGGGGTCCGGCAGCCCGTCCAGCGCGGCCTCGACCCGCTCGAGCACGCCGGACACGTGAGGCGGTGGCTTCTCGAGCTGGACGAGGGCCTGGCAGCGCTGGGCGGCGACCTCGAGGAAGTTGCGGGCGTGGGCGAGGTCGTGCTCGCGCCAGGCCAGCCCGATGCACAGGCTGCTCCAGGCCAGCGCCGCCTGGACCATCGCGTGCCGGTTGCCGGACGCCTGCAGGTGCAGCGCCTCCGGGTGGACCTCGGCCGCCAGCTCGAGGGCGCGCTCGTCGGTGGGCTCCCACTGCCGGCCGCACAGGTCCTGGGCGACGACCTTTCGCATCAGGAACACGAGGTTGGCGCTGTCGGCGGAGTGGACCTCGCGCCGCAGGGCGAGGTTGCGCTCGGCCGCCGCGCGGCGCTCGGTGACGGAGCCCTCGAGCTGGGCGACGGCCGACAGGCAGAAGGCCAGCCGGTCCCGGAGCTCGAGGCAGGGGTCGTCGAGGAAGTGCGCGTCGAGGCGCTCGACCAGCGCCCGGAAGCGCTCCAGGCAGCGCGGGTCAGCGGCGAGGAACAGGGCCTGGCAGGCGTCCTGCTCGAGGGCGAGCAGCAGGCGCTCCCGACGGTCGGCGTGCAGGCGCGGCGCGACCTCGGCGAGGAGCGCGTCGTAGGCCTCGACGGCGGCCGGCCAGCCGCGCTCGTGGCCGAGCGCGAAGGCGAACAGCCCGCGAGCCCGCGCGTGGTCGGCAAAGTGCGGGGCGGTGTCGGCGACCTGCAGCAGCTCCGCGAAGATCTCCCGGCTGGCGGCGAGCTCCGGATCCGTCCGCCGGCGCCGTGCGCCGAGGTCCATCAGCAGCCGCGCCTCCTGCGCGCGCGCCTCCAGGCCCGGATACTCTGCTGTGCGCAGCAGCCGCAGCCCCTCTTCCAGCGACTCCTGCGCCGGCCGGCCGCCCTGCACGCGGGCCAGCATGCGCAGGGTCTTCGCCCTGCGCAGCGGGGAGCCGATCCGCTGCTCGATCGCCAGCGCCCGCTCGAGCAGCGCGCGGGACTTCTTCCGGTGGCCCTCCAGGCCGGCCTGGGAGCCGACGTTGCGCAGCAACAGGGCGTGCGCCCCAGCCAGCCGCCGGCTGTCCTCGGCCTCGACGGCCTCGAGAGCGCGCTCGAGCAGCGGCAGCCAGGCGGCCTTCGCGAGCTGCTGGGCGCTCTGCAGGAGGCCGAGCCCTTGCGCGAGGTCGTGGGCGAGCTCGGGGAACATGCGCCGCTCGAGCAACCCCCCGAACAGCTCCGCGGCCTCGCGCTGCTGCGTCACATCGCGGGTCGTCACGCCGAGCTCGGCGAGGGCGACTGCGAGCTGCCGGCGGGCCTTGAGCGAGCTCGGCCCGGCCGCGTGCAGCGCGCGCCGCAGCGCGACGCACTCCTCCAGATCGGCGCGCGCGGCGCCTTGTCCGGTCGCGCTCCGCAGCCGTCCGCGCGCGAGCAGGGCGGACGCCAGCTCGGCGGGGGCCGTGCTCGTCCGCCACAGCGCGACCGCCTCGTCGAGGAGCGGCAGCGCGGCCGCCTGCCGCTCCTCCGCCAGCAGCGTGCGGGCGACGGCGGCGTGGACCTGCGCGCGCAGCGGGGCCGGGCCGTCGGGAAGCAGGGAGACGAGGCGCAAGGCCTCCTGCGCCGCGGCGCTCGCCTCGTCGACGTCGGTCCACACCAGCTCGGTCGCCAGCTCGGCGTGGATGGCGGCGCGCAGGGCGATGGCGGCAGGCGACTCATCGGCTGCGAGCAGCGCGGCGGCGGTGCGCAGGGCGGCGCGGCAGGCGGCGTACTGGCCGAGGGCCTGGCGCAGGAGGCCGAGCGTCAGCTGCGCCTGGGCCCGACCGAGCGCCCCGCGGGTCGCGAAGTCGTCGCTCGCCTGCAGCCTCTCCCAGCCCCGGGCCGCCTCCGCGAGCGCCTCGTGCGCGGCAAGGAAGGCGTCCGGCGAGCCCAGCTCGTCGACCAGCAGGCCGGGGATCCGGTCCGACAGCGCGCGCAGCGCGTCCTCGGCGATCGCGCCGCGCTCCGCCACGCGGTCGCGCTCCTCGCGCAGCTGGCGGTTGCGGCTGTCGATCGACCAGTAGCCGACGGCGAAGCCGACCAGTATCACCACCACGGCGGCGGCCAGCCCCGCCTGGAGCCAGCGCCGGGTTCTGGCGCGGCGCTCGAGCCTCCGGCGCGCGGCGACGAGCCTGCCGCCGAGCGCGGCCGGGGCCGCGTCGCCGAGCTGGCCGAGCTGGCTGGCGGCCAGGCCCAGGTCCCCCTCCCGCAGCGCCCGGTCGGCGTAGGCCTCCCGGGCCTCGGCGAGCCCGCGGCAAGCGGAGGGGTTGGCGTCCCACAGCTCGATGGCCGCGGCGAAGCCGGCGATGGACCGGGCGAAGCCGTCGTAGGCATCGCGCTCGGCCTCCGCGTGCCGTCCGGCCGTCAGCCGCGCGCGGGCCGTGGCGGCGAGGCGCAGGCTGTCGCGGTGGCGCCGGAAGTCCCGCAGCTCGGTCAGGAGCCGGGCGGCGTCCGGCTGGCGGCCGAGGGGGTTGGCGGTCAGGGCGCGGCGGCAGATGTCCGCGAGCTCGGCGGGCGCCTCCGGAGGAAGCTCGGGGAGCTGGCCGGAGGCGATGTGCAGGAGGCTGTGGCGCGCGAGCCCGCCCTCCCGGACGTGCGGCGCGCGGCCCGCCAGGATGTGGAACAGCACCGCACCGAGCAGGTACACGTCCGTCCAGGTGCCGATCGCCGCGCCGTTGCCCATCGCCAGCTCGGGGGCCATGTAGGCGGGCGTGCCGAGCGGGCCTTCGATCGACGCGGCGGCCAGCATCCGCGAGCCCTCGGCGGGCGGACCGTAGGAGACCGCCAGCCCCCAGTCGAGCAGGTAGACCTCGCCGAAGTCGCCGAGCATCACGTTGGCGGGTTTGATGTCGTTGTGCGCGATGGACTGGCTCTGGGCGTAGGCGACCGCCTGGCAGACCTGTGTCAGGACGTCGAGGTGGCGGTCGAGGTCGTCCGGCCGCTCCTCGAGAAGTCGTTGCCAGGTCTGTCCGCGCACGAGCTGCATGCTGAGGAACAGGCTTCCGTCGGGCCGACGGCCGAGGGCGTGGACGGGCACGACGTTCGGATGACGCATGCGGCTGGTCGCGACCGCCTCGCCCAGGAAGGCGGCGAGCGACGCTTCCTCCGCCTCTCCCCGCAGGGTCTTGACCGCGACATCCCGCTCGAGCAGCGGCTGCGGCACGCGGTACACCTCGCCCATCCCGCCCCGTCCGAGCAGGGCGCGCCGGGCGAAGTCGAGGGCGCCGTCCTCCGTCGTGCTGCCTGCCGGGTGCTGCGGGCGCAGGCTGCGCTCCGCCGGGGCGTTCAGCGTCGCCGCGTCCCGTCGCTTCCACTGGGTGCACAGGGTCTCGAAGGGAGGCAGCTCGAGCTTCGGGGCCCCGCTCATTCCTCGTCCGCCGCCGCGTGCAGCAGGATCTCGAGCCCTTCGGCCAGCTCGGTTCCGCGCAGGTCGACGCGCGGGATCGCGACGATGGCCGCCTCCAGCTCGGCCAGCCAGTCGCGCAGGGCCCGCCGCAGCGCGGGGTGGCCGACGGCGTCGAGCCCCCGACCCGAGCCGAACGCGCGCAGGGCCGCCTCGGCCAGGCGTCCGAAGTCGAGGCCCTCGCGCAGATCTTCCGGGACGCGCAGGCTGCGCTCCAACAGCTGGCGGACGATCGCCAGGCGCGCTTCGCGCATCCAGCGCTTGACGCGCTTGTAGGGGAGGCTCTGCCGGTCGGCGATCGCGCGCAGGCTCTCTCCCCCGACCAGCCGGGCGCTGAGCACCGTCAGCCGCTGCAGGCCTTCGATCCCGTCACGGCGGGTCCCCTCGAGCCAGATCCGCAGCGCGCTGAAGACCGGACCGAGCACCCGCAGCTGATCCGCGTCCTCGGCGTTGAAGGCGACGTCGGGGTCCGCGCCGAGGACGTGCTCGCGCCGGCGCCGTTTGAGGTGTGCGAGCACTCGATTGCGCACCACGCCGCTCAGGAACTGCCGGAACCTGCCCGCGGAGCGGTCGTAGCTCTCGAACAACGACTCCTTGAGCTCGAGCAGGATGTCCTGGATGACGTCTTCCTGCGAGCTCGCGTCGAGGGAGGGGTAGCGCGCGGCCAGCAGCACCGCGAGGGGCTGCCGGTAGTCTTCGACCTCGAGCCAGCTCGGCTCGAGGCTCTGCCGCAGAGCCGAGCAGGTCGTGTGCCAGAGCTTGCGCACGTCGCCTCCCTTCGCCTGTCATCGTAGCGGACGTGATGGGAGGCCTCAACGCCGCGGGTGGAGGAGGGTTGGAGTCCCGGTCTCGCCCGCGCCCCGGCTTCCGGCTCAGAAGCGGAACGCGATCCCGAGCTTGAGGCCCTGCAGCTCGAGGTCGTACTCCTCGTTGCGCCGGTGCAGGTGGTTGCGCCGGTAGGCCCACTCGGCGTGGGCCGAGAGGTAGTCGGTAAAGTCGTAGAAGGCGCCGATGGACCAGTCGAAATGATCGGCGACGTAGGACTTGTCCTCGATCGAGAACTCGAGCCAGTTGACGTCTGCGTACACCGTCAGGTCGCCGAACAGCTTGGTCTCGCCGCGCAGGCCGATGGTCGGCATGTACGACTCCGCCCGGTTGCGCGCGGAGCCGGCGTCGACCTGGCTGACCTTGCTCGCGTAGGCGATGTAGCGCATCCCCGCGACGAGGTACACATCGACGCCGAACTCGGAGAACAGCGCGTAGCCGAGGTTGAGGCTGACCGCCTGGGCGGTCAGCTTCGAGGAGGTCAGCCCGCCCTCGACGAAGCGCAGGCCGTCGTAGTTGAGATCGGTCTCGAGCACCTCTTTGCCGCGGCCCTGCACGAACCAGTACTCGGCCGAGATGAAGGCCGCCGCATCGGTGTAGACGAGCTCGAAGTAGGGGGTGCCGATCTGGTCGAGGTCGACATCGAGGTCGGTGCGCATGTTGATGTTCGACGGCGACTCGGCGTCGTCACCGATCGACATGTCGCCGCCGAACTCGACCAGCCAGTAGCCGGCGAAGATGCGGGTCTTCGCCTCCTCCTGGTCACCTTGGAAGCGCAGGTTCCCCTGGGCGCTTGCCGCGAGAGCGAGCGCGAGCACCCAGAGGCCGATACGGCTCGCCGTCGTCTGCATCTTCCGCCCCCAAACCGTCATCGCCTCCGGACAGAGCCGGCTCTGCACGCCGCAGAGCCGATGTCCGGACCACCGCGTCTGGCGCAGCCCAGGGCCTGTCAGGCAACAGATCCTCGTTTTCGCTGGCCCTCGCCGCCACTGGCTGCGTCGCTCGTCGCCCGAATACAGCCCGTATGCGAGCTCCTCGCTCCTTGCCATCGACGACGATGCCTCACCGAAAAGCAAGGATTTGTTGCCTGACAGTCCCTCAGAACGGGATGTTGTCATCCCCGAGGTCGTCATAGCTCTCCTGGTACGGTTCGGGCTGTCCCTGCGGGGGACCCGAGTGCCAGCCACCGCCGCCACCGCCACCGCCACCACCGGAGCGGGGCGGACCGGCGCTGTGGGCGGCCGGCTGCGGGCTGTAGCTGCGGCGCGCCGGGGCCGGGGCCGAGCCGCCGCGCTGATCGTCGAAGTTGTCGTTGCGGCCGCCGAGGAACTGGAAGTTGTCGACGACGACGTTGAGCTTGCTGCGGCGCTGGCCGTCCTTGCCTTCCCAGCTGTCGAAATTCAGGCGGCCTTCGACAAAGACCGGCCGGCCCTTGCGCATGTACTGGTGGAAGGTCTCACCACGCTTGCCGAACAGCGTGATGTCGACGAAGCAGGTCTCTTCCTGCTTGGTGCCGTCCTGGCTGCGCCACGTGCGGTTGACCGCCAGGCCGGCCTTGCAGACCGCCGTGCCCTTCGTGGTCCAGAGGATTTCCGGGTCGCGGGTAAGCCTTCCAATCAGAAGGACTTTGTTGAGATTGGCCATCGTGTTCTCCGTGTCGTGCTTCCCGGAATCAAACGCGTCCGGTAACGTCCGCGGCCATCCTATCAGTCGCCCCTGTCAAATCAGACCGTTTTTCTTTTTCCCGTGAGCGCCTTTGTAGCGCCCTCGTGTCACCGTCCGATCATCCGACGCGCGGGGCCGGGCGCGGGTTGGCTCAGGCCTTTCGTCGGCGCTGTCGGGCGAGCAGGAAGAGGAAGAAGCTGCCGCCGATGACCGCAGTCACCACGCCGACCGGCAGCTGGTGCGTCTGCACCGCGGTGCGCCCGAGGAGGTCGGCGAGCACCAGGAAGACGCCGCCGCCGAGGGCCGAGGTCGCGAGCAGCAGGCGGTGGTCGGCGCCCCAGGCCAGGCGCATGCAGTGCGGCACGATCAGCCCGACGAAGCCGATCGGCCCGGCCAGGCTGACCGCCGCCGCGGTCAGCAGCGAGGCGGCGAGCAGCACCCCGAAGCGGGCGCGGTCGACCGGCACGCCGAGGGCCCGCGCCTCGTCGTCGGTGACCAGGGCGAGCAGGTTCAGGGCCCGGTGCCGGCGCTGCAGGTAGAGCACCGCCGCGCCGACGAAGCCCGCGACCACACCGAGGGCCGGGTAGCTCAGGCGGGAGACCTGCAGGTAGCCCATCAGGTACAGGGAGATGTCGGCGAGGTCGCTGTTGCTGGTCATGCTGGACACGAGCAGGATCGCCGCGCTGTACAGGGCGTTGACGACGACCCCGGTCAGCAGCAGGTGCTCCGGCGCGCGCCAGCCGCCGGCGAGGAAGATCACCAGGAACAGCGTCCCCGCGGCGGCGGCGAAGGCCATGCCGACGACCGACACCGCCGCGAAGCTGGTCGCGCCGAGCAGCATCCGCGCGACCAGCGCTCCGAGACAGCCGCCGCCGGAGATGCCGAGGATGTAGGGGTCGGCGAGGGGGTTGCGCAGGGTCGCCTGGAAGCACGCTCCGGCCGCTCCCAGGGCCGCGCCGATCAGGGCGGCGAGCAGGGCGCCCTTCAGGCGCAGGGCGAAGAAGATCTTCAGGTGCGGATGGGCGACGGCGGTCCCGGTCCAGCCCTGCCAGGCTTCCGCGAAGCTGCGCGTCGCGAGGTCCTCCTCGATCAGCCGCAGGAGCTCCCCCGGGCCGAGCACCACCTGCGAGCCCAGGCAGGCCGCGAGCGGCAGCAGCGTGAGCAGCGCGAGCCCGAGGCCTCCGACGATCAGGAGGAAGCGTGCGCGGCTGAGGGTCTTCACGGAGGGCCCGCCGCGGGCTCCGCGGCTTCTTCGCTGACGGCCAGAACCAGCGCCTGGACCGCCTCCAGACCGTCGAGCAGCCGCGGCCCCGGCCGGCTGAGCAGGTCGGGATCGACGCCGTGCAGCCGGCCGTGCCGCACCGCCGGGATCTCCGGGAAACGCTCCCACGCGGCCCGGCCGTCGTTGTCCATCGCGCTGAGCACGACCAGCGTGGGGGCGCGGACGAGCACGTCGTCCCAACCGGGGCGCGGGTACGGCAGGGGAGCGTCGGCGAAGGCGTTGGCAGCGCCGGCGGCCTCGAGCAGGCTCGCGCCGAAGCTGCCCGGCCCCGCGACCACCAGCGGCTCGCTGCCGTAGACCAGCACCGCGCTCGGTCGCGTCGTCGGCGTCGCCCGCACCGCCTCGAGCCGGGCGCGCAGCTCACGACCGAGGACGCGGCCCCGCTCCGCCACGTCGAGCGCCTCGCCGAGCCGGGTCGCGACCTCCGGGAGCGCGTCGAGGGTGTCGATGTGGACCGGCAGGACCTCGACGCCGAGCGCCGCGAGCTGTTCCGCCGCATCCTGCATCAGCCCCTCCGCCGGCACCAGCACCAGGTCGGGGGCGAGCAGCAGGACCGCCTCGACGTCGATCCCGTCGTAGCTCCCGACCTTCGGCAGCTGCCGCGCCGCCGCGGGATGGTCGCAGTGCGCGGTCACGCCGACCAGGCGCTCCCCCGCGCCGAGGGCGAAGCAGAACTCGGTCAGGTTGGGGCCGAGGGAGACGACGCGCAGGCCCGCTCCGCGCGGCTCCTCCGTGGGCTCCGGGAGCGGCGTGTCGTCGCCGCACCCGACCAGCAGGCTCAGGACCGAGCACGCGACGAGCGCGGCGCGCAGGCTGCCCCGGAACCCGCGCCCGGCTCGGCTCACCGGCGCAAGCGCCGGATCGCCGGGCGCGGCTTCGCCCCGCGGCGCCACTCCTCGCTGCGCTCGTCGGGCGCCGCTCATGGGTCGCGGGTCAGACACAGTCCATAGGCGAGGGGGATGTCGCCGTCGCGCAGGACCAGGCGACTGAGAGGCGCCAACGCCGACACCTCCTCGATCGCGACAGGGCGCTGGCAGGACAGCACGACTTTGCCCCACTGCCCCGCCTCGACGAACAGCGCCTCGGCCTCGTTCCAGCTCTCCTCGGTGCCGTCCCCGACCGCGACGATCTTCTCGACCTTGATCGCGACCCGGTCGGCGTGGCAGTGCATCATCCAGTGGTCCCCGACCGTGAGCTCGTAGTCGGCGGAGAACACGGTCAGCTGGGCGAGCAGGCTCGTGCAGGTCTTCGGCGGCGCGTCCTCGGTGCCGGCGAGGATGCCGCGGCCCTTGAACAGCTCGCGCAGGGTGTCCTTGAACGACGGCTTGGTCAGCGCGATGCCGACCAGCTGCCGGGGCACCCCGGCGTCGACCTTCACCCCCGGCGTCACCGCATGCCCGCGGGTCAGCTCGATCGAACGCACCCGGGCCGAGAGCTTCTGCTTGTGCTCGGTGCTGACCGGCTCGAACAGGAGGCGCTGGTTCTTCTCCAGGCGGCCGCTCTCGATCAGGCCGGTGACGGTCTTGCCCACCCCCGGCACGTGGTCGTACACGCTCGAGCTGTGGATCACCACCCGCAGCGGCGCGGCAGGCCGCGTCTTCGCGTGGCTCAGCCCCTCCATGAAGGACTTGAAGCTCGGCCCCTTCCACCAGCCGATGCGCTGGAAGCCGATCGTGCCCTCGCCGGGATCGAACAGGTCGCGGTGCTTCTCGTAGGCCGAGCTCGGGAAGAACACCGTGTCGTCGTGGGCGAGCCCTTCTTCCTCGAGCGCTTCGCGTACGCTCTCGACCGCCTCGTCGTAGGCGTCCTGGCGGTAGTCGACCAGGTCCATCTTCGAGATCGTCACGCCGAGCAGGGGGATCGCGTAGCCCTTGAGGATGCGCATCACCTGGCGCGTGATCGGGCGCACCAGGTTCTTCACGTCGACGACGAGCAGCGCGCCGTCGGCCTGGAAGATCGCCGAGAAGCGGTTGTTGGTGTACTTGTCCTGGCCGGGGGTGTCGATCACGGTCACCCGGTGGGTCGGGAAATCGAAGCGCACGAAGGAGGGGTTGACCGTTATACCGGTCTGTAGATCGCCGTGTACCGGGTTCTTGTCCCGGAAGACCAGGCTCGCGAACACGAAGGAGGGGTCGCGCCCCTCCGCGGCGAGCTTCGCCGCGCGCTCGAGCTCACGACGCTTGAGCAGACGCGGCATCTCGGCGATGGTCTTGCCGAGCAGCGTCGACTTCCCGTGGCAGGCGTGGCCACAGATCGCGATCGTGATGTCGCCCTGCACGAGCATGGTCGTACTCTCCTTCCACCACGCCACGTTCTCCGTGGAACGTAGCCGTCCGCCACCACGAAGCCGGGCCGCCGACTGGCGTCGGACGACCTGATGCGGGAGGTATGGATGGCGCCACGCGCAGTATAACGCAGGCGGGGGGTCGCGCGCTCGGTCCTTTTCGAATCGGGCACGCGGGCGGGGCAGGAGCTCAGAGGCTGGCGCGGACGGCGTCGACGTCGAAGTGCTTGCCCGGGCAGTCGGTGCTCTTGCCCGGAACATCGGTGTGGCCGATCACGTTCTCGCGCGGGATCCCGAAGCGCTGCATCAGCCGCCGGCACAGACTGCGCACCGCCGCGAGCTGATGACGCGAGGGGCCGTGCTGCTCGTCGAAGTCGCCGACCAGGCAGATCCCGATCCCGCGGTTGTTGTAGGTCTTGTTGCCGGCGTGGGCGCCCTGGATCTGACGCGTCCAGCGCGGACCGAGCTCGATCTCGCCGTCGCCGGTCTCCGAGCCGTTGCCGATGAC
>JAUIEM010000178.1 GCA_030428695.1 bacterium | reverse complement strand
GCGTGGGCGTGCGGCCGCGCGCGCCGGTGGACGTCGGCGTCCGGCGGTTTCGGTTGCGGTTGCGGTTGCGCGACGCGCCGCGACCGCGACGTCGGTCCGCGCGATCGCGACCGCCGCCTCGGGCGCCTTGATCGGGACCAGCCGCCCCAACATGCCGACCAGCACCGCGTCGGCCGGCAGTCGGTGCCGCCGCAGCAGCTCTGCCCGGGCCCCGGGGTCGGGGGCGAAGCCCGACAGGTCGCGCGCCGCCCGGATCACGTGGGTGCGCTCGGGGGGGGCGACCCCGAGCCCGACCAGCTCCTCGCGCAGCCGTGGTGAGAGCGCGATGATCGCGTCGCTCGCCCGGCCGAGCCCGGCCTCGACCAGGGTGAAGGCGCGGCTGACGGCGGGGGAGAAGTAGCCGCGCAGGACGTGTCCGTGGAAGGTGTGCACGCAGGGGATCCCGAGCAGCTTCGCGGCCACGCGACCGAGCAGGCCGGCCTTGGACAGGTGCGTGTGCACCAGCGCCGGGCGCGTCCGCCGCAGGCGCCAGACCAGCGCGCCGAGCCCGAGCAGGTCCCGC
This sequence comes from bacterium, assembly GCA_030428695.1. The sequence continues at coordinate 18,642 of JAUIEM010000178.1, read as the reverse complement.
CCGGGGCGCATGTCGCGGGACAGGCCGGCGATGAGATGGGGATGGATGCCCTGCGCCCGCGCCTTTGGCGTCAGGTCCCCCTCGTCGGGTCCCGGCTGGCCGGCGTAGACGTCGGTCTGCCAGCCGTGTGCACGCAGCGCCCGCGTCAGGCCGAACAGCTGCGCCGCAGGTCCGCCGACGTTGAGGCGGCTGATCACCCGGGCGATGCGCAACCCGCTCATCGGCCTCCTCCTGGGCGCTCCGGGCTCAGAGCGTGATGTAGGCGCCGAGACCGTGGTCGCGGGCGCGCTGGAGCCCGTCGATCACCGGCTCGAGGGCCGCATCGCCGAGAGGCTCGAGGACCGCGAGGGAGGCCTCGATCTGCTCGGGGGCCTGCAGGAAGGTGCCCATGCGCCCGGGGTCGAAGCGGCGGCCGTCGGGCCCGATCGGGCTGCCGAGCACCGCGCGGCTCCAGTCCTCTTCGCTCAGCCCCTTCTTCAGCAGCTTCTCCCGCGTCGGCCCGTACTCGATGCGCAGACCGTGGAAGCGCGAAGGGGTGTAGAAGACGGTCAGCGCGAAGTCGCCGAACTCCTGCACGTCGGTCTCGCCGAGGTAGTCGCGCCAGCGTTCCCCGAGCGGCTCGCCGTCGATCGGATCGTGGACGCGCGGCGCGTGGGCGTCGATCCAGCTCTCCAACCGGCCGGTGCGGCCGGACTGCAGGGCCTTCTCGAGGACGAGGGAGAGCTCTGCCTGGAAGCTGTTGTAGTCGAAGACGAACATCTTGTGGTCGGGCAGCATGGCAGCTCCAGATGGGCCGCCGCGGCGACCGCGGGCGCGATCGCCAGGCGGAGTGGGGCGGTGGGGGAATCAGGCGTCGAGGCCGCTACCGAGGGCCGACTCGCGGAAGCGCATGCGGCGCAGGCAGATCAGCTCGCTGCGCACGCACACGGTGCCTTCCTGGAACCAGGCGCGGACCAGGGGGAAGCTGTGGCCGGCGCGGTCGGTGATGATCAGCTCCTCTTCGAGCTCGATGACATCCTCGAAATCGACCTCGTAGTAGGTCGGATGGGTGCTGAGCGGATCGGGGATCAGGATCAGCTTCGAGGGATCGTCCGAACGCTTCCGCGGGGTGCCGAGGATCGACACCATGCGGCTCTTGTCCAGGGTGGGTCGGCGCGACTCGAGGTGCATCGGGTCGACCGGAACCAACGCCCCGGTCGCCTGCGCTTCCTGCACCCAGCTCTCGTCTCCCATCGGGGGAACCTCCGTTCTGCGTGCCGGTGCCGATTGTAGAACGGGCGTCGCCCGGACTCAACCCGGCGAATCAAACGGGCTCAAGCTTCGGCGCTGGCTTCCTCTTCCCCGCCCGCGGCTGCGCCGACGTCGGTCGCGCCGCCCTCGCCTTCCTCTTCGCTCTCCCCGCCGTTGCCGCCGCCGGCCTGGCACTCCTCTTCGTCGTCCTCGACGATGATGCGCAGCCCCTTGCCGGAGGAAGCCTTCGTCCACTTCAGCTCGATCTCGAGCTTCTGCTCGCCGTCCTTGTCCCGCGCCTCGACCTCGAGCTGCACGACGCTCGAGGGCCGCAGCTCGATCGAGGTCTCGCCGCTCGCGACGGTCAGCTTCTGGTGTGCCAGCCCGTGCAGGATGCTGCTGATGTGCCCGAGGGCCTCGTCGATGCTGACGGTCGCCTCGTACTCGAGCTCCTGGTCCTTCTTCTCTTCGCCTTCGTCTTCCGCCATCGTTCGCTTCTCCTTTTTGTGTTTGTGGCCGCATTGTATGAAGCCTGTCCTCCTGCGCCAACCCGTACGGGTCGGCGCCGCCTGTCACTTCGTGTACACTGGCGCCTCCTCCCCATCCCCGAGGCCCCGATGCCGCGCGCTCTCTCCCTGCTGGTCTGCCTGACCGCCTGCCTGTCCGCCCAGACCCGGCTGGCCGACTACCTGCCCGACGACGTGACCTACGACCCCGCCGTGCCGACCCCCCAGGCGGTGCTCGGCTTCGAGGTCGGCGCCTGGCACGTCCGCCACGACCAGCTCGTGCGCTACTGCGAGGCGCTGGCGGAAGCCTCGCCGCGCGTCGCCCTGGAGACCTACGCCCACAGCCACGAGCGGCGTCCGCTGCTGCTGTTGACGATCACCCGCCCCGAGCGGCTCGCCCGCATCGACGAGGTGCGCCGCCGCCACCTCGACGGGATCTTCGGAGCGGAGCCGACCGAGGCGCCGGTGATCGCCTGGATGGGCTACAGCGTCCATGGGGACGAGTCGAGCGGCGCGAACGCGGCCCTGCTGCTCGCCTACCACCTGGCGGCGGCCCAGGGACCGGAGATCGACGCCCTGCTCGACGACCTGGTCGTGCTGCTCGACCCCTGCCTGAACCCGGACGGCCTCAGCCGCTTCGCGCAGTGGGCGAACAGCCATCGCGGCGTGCATCCGGTCGCCGATCCCGACCACCGCGAGCACCGCCAGGGCTGGCCGAGCGGGCGCACCAACCACTACTGGTTCGACCTCAACCGCGACTGGCTGCTCGCGGTGCATCCGGAGTCCCGCGGCCGGCTCGAGCGCTTCCACGCCTGGAAGCCGCAGCTGCTGACCGACTTCCACGAGATGGGCCCGGGCTCGACCTACTTCTTCCAGCCCGGCATCCCCAGCCGCCAGAACCCGCTGACCCCGGCCCGCAACCTCGAGCTGACGCGGGCGATCGCGCGGTTCCACGCCGAGGCTCTCGACGCGCGCGGCCAGCCCTACTACACCGAGGAGAGCTTCGACGACTTCTACTACGGCAAGGGCTCGACCTACCCGGACGCCCACGGCAGCATCGGCATCCTCTTCGAGCAGGCGAGCGCCCGCGGCCACGTGCAGGAGACCCCGCACGGCGAGCTGACCTTCGCGCGCAGCATCGCCAACCAGCTCGCGACCTCGTTCTCCTCGCTGGCGGCCGCCCGCGCCCTCGGCCCCGAGCTGCGCGCCTACCAGCGCGACTTCTACCAGCGCCGGCCCGCCGACACGACGGCGGCCTGGGTCTTCGGCAGCGCGACCGATCCGGCCGCGAACCGCGCGGCCGTCGAGCTGCTGCTGCGCCACCAGATCGAGGTCCACGCGCTGTCGGGGCCGGTCGAAGCGGACGGCCACCGCTTCCTGCCGGGCAGCGCCTACCTGGTGCCGAGCGATCAGTTCCAGGGACGCCTGGCCCGCGCCCTGTTCGAGACCCGCACCCGCTTCGCGGACAACACCTTCTACGACGTCTCGGCCTGGACCCTGCCCCTCGCTTTGGGTTTGCCCTACGCCCCGCTGGACACGCTGGTGGTGCCGCTCGGCGAGCGGCTCGACGCGCCGCTCCCGGCGCGGGGCGGCGTGCGGGCGGGCGAGGCGCCGGTCGCCTGGCTCCTGCCCTGGACCTCGAGCGCCGCGCCGCGCGCCCTGAGCGAGCTGTTGCAGGCGGACCTGCGGGTGCGGGTCGCGACCCGGCCCTTCAGCGGGGAGGTCGGCGGCACGCTGCACGACTTCGCCGAGGGCACGGTGGTGATCCCCGTCGGCATCCAGGAGCTCCCGGCGCCGGAGCTGCGTCGGCTGATCGACGCGGTCGGGCCGCGCCACGGCGTCGAGCTGTTCGGGCTCGACAGCGGCCTGACCCCCTCCGGCGTCGACATCGGCAGCCCGAGCCTGGCCGAGGTGCCCCGGCCCCGCCCGCTGCTCGTGGTCGGCGAAGGGGTCTCGGCCTACGAGGCCGGCGAGGCCTGGCACCAGCTCGACCTGCGCTACGCCCTGCCGCTGACGATGGTCGAGGCCGCGGACGTGGCCGGTCTCGAGCTCGAGCGCTACACCCACATCCTGCTCGTCGACGGCGGCTACGGCAGCCTGCCCGCCAGCGACCTGCGCGCCTGGGTGCGGGCCGGCGGCGTGCTGATCGCCAGCCGCGGCGGTGCGCAGTGGGCGGGCAGCACCATCCTGCAGCGCTCGGCGGAAGAGCTGCGCTGGGATCCCCTGTACGAGAAGCCGAAGAACGACGCGCCGCCGCCCTCGCGGCAGCGCTACGGCGACTACGAGCAGATGTCGGCCGAAGGCCGCATCGGCGGGGCGATCGTCGCGGCCACGGTCGACTCCAGCCATCCCCTCGGCTACGGCATCCCGAGCGGAGAGCTCGCCTTCTTCCAGCGCGGCACGCGCTTCCTGCGCGCGGAGGATGACCCCTTCGCGAGCCCGCTGATGGTCGCCGATCCGCCCCTGCTCGCGGGCTTCATCTCCGAGCGCAACCGCCAGCGCCTGGTCGGCAGCGCCGCCGCCAGCGCCGTGCGCCAGGGCCGCGGGGTGGTCGTGCGGCTGAGCTTCAACCCGCTGTTCCGCGGGATCTGGCTCGGCACCGAGCGGGTGTACGCCAACGCGCTGTTCTTCGGCGCCGCGATCAAACGCACGGGCAGCGTCGACCTGCCTTGAGCTGGACGCGCAGGTATAGTGGGGAAAAGCCACCGAAGGAGACCGCTGATGGGTCGCACGCTCGTCCTCTTCCTCTGCCTCGCCCCCTTCCTCTACGCCGACGGCTGGGAGAACCTCCGCCTGCCCGAGCTGATCCCGCGCTGCCGGCTGATCGCGGTCGGCAAGCTGTGGACGCCGGGGCGCGCGGTCGACGGCTGGCGTGAGGGCACGCTGCGCATCAGCCAGACCCTGTACTCGGCGGTCGGGGAGGTCGACCGCTACGAGGTGCGGGTCGCGGCCGAGACCGTGCCGGGCGAGACCCAGCACTGGGCAGGCGGGACCACGGGCATCTGGTTCGTGCTGCGCGACGGCGATGCCTACGAACCGCTCAACCACCCGAGCTGCTGGATGGACGCCGAGCGGGCCGAGGAGGTCTGCAACCAGGCCTACGCGACCTTCCAGGAGCTGTATGAGGAAGCGCTCGCCGCGGTGCAGGCGGCCGAAGAGGGCTCGGGAGGGTCCGGCGACGGCACCGATGAGTCCGACACCAGCGACGATGAGGACAGCGTCGAGGCCTACGCCGCCGCGGCGGAAGCGGCGGACGCGGCGCGCTCGGTCGCCTACCAGGACGAGGACGCGCAGGTCGACGCCTACTACGAGCAGGTCCGCTCCTTGCTCGAGGCGGCCGGCACGGACTTCCAGCTGCCCGCCGCCATCGAGGACGCCGTCGGCCAGGCCAGCGCGCTGCTCGGCGTCGAGCAGGCCCTGCTCGAGAAGGTGCTGCGCGGCGACCCGCAGGGCGTGCGGGGGCTGAAGGACAGCCTGAGCCGCGTGCTGAACCAGCTGGTCCGCAACACCCTCGGCGCGGCCGATCCGCGCAGCGCCCTCGAACGCATGGGGAGCATCCCCCTCGACCTGCCCGCGCCCGGTGGCGCGCGCCCTCCCGGTCCGCCGGGGCCGGCCGCGGGGAAGCCGAGCTTCTCCCTGCCGCGCGCGAAGCTCCAGGACCTCGGCGGCAGCCGGCGCGGCATGTTCAACGGCCTGACCCGCCCGGGTGGCGGCCGGCGTCCGGGTCCGGGCCGGCCGGGGCCGGGGCCGCGCTGAGCGAGTGCCTGGACGCGACGACACCGAGACGCCCCCGCGTTCGTTCGTGGGGGGCGCCGGTGTCGCGAGCTGCCTGGGTCAGGGCTCCTCGGGTGGCGGCTCGATCTCGGCGGTCGGCTTCTGGCCCAGCACGGTGTCGGCCACGGGCAGGTCGGGCAGCTCGTGGACGGGCGGGCGGCGCTCGTCGCGGACGCGGGGTGGGATCAGGTTGCGCATCTTCTCGAGCTTGCCGAAGCACAGCAGCCGATCGCCGGCTTCGAGCTCGCGGGAGGAGCGCGGGTTGGGGATCACGGAGTTCGAACGGTGCAGCGTCAGCACGTTGATGTCCTTGGCCCGCAACCCGGAGTTCTCGAGCGTCTTGCCGACGTACTCCGAGCTCTCGGGGATGCGCAGCTCGGCGACGCCGTAGCCGCGGCTGACGGTCAGGCGCTGGCGCAGGTCGAGCTCGGGGAAGTCGACCTGGGCGGCGATGTAGTCGATCACCGCGCCGGCGATGTCGAGCTGGGTGCAGCGCTCGATGCCCTCGAGGCCCGGGGAGGAGTTGATCTCCATCACCTGCGGGCCGTCCTTCCCCTCGAGCATGTCGACCCCGGCCACCCGCAACCCCATGATCTGGGCCGCCCGCACGGCGGTGTCGCGGTAGGCGGGCTCGAGCACGACGCGCTCGGCGACGCCGCCGCGGTGGACGTTGCTGCGGAACTCCTGGCCCTGGGCGACGCGCCGCATCGAGCCGACGACCTGGTCGCCGACGACGAAGGCGCGGATGTCCTTGCCCTTGCTCTCGGCGACGAACTTCTGGATCAGCACGTTCTGCTTCTGGGCCTGCAACAGCTCGATGATCGCCTCGGCGGACTTGACCGTCTCCGCCAGCAGCACGCCGATGCCCTGGGTGCCCTCGAGCAGCTTGATGATCACCGGCGCGCCGCCGACCCGCTCGATCGCCGGGAGGACGTCGCGCTTGCTGCGCACGAAGGTGGTGCGCGGGATGCCGATCTGGTGGCTGCTGAGGATCTGCAGGCTGCGCAGCTTGTCGCGCGAGTTCGCGATGCCCGACGAGGAGTTTCCGCAGAACACCCCCATCTGCTCGAACTGCCGCACGACCGCGTTGCCGAAGTAGGTGATCGAGGCGCCGATGCGGGGCAGGGCCGCGTCGAAGTCGGGCACCCGCTTCTGCTTGTAGTACAGGTCGGGCTGGGCCCGCTGCAGGTCGATGGCGAACTTCAGGGTGTCGAGCACCGACACGGTGTGACCGCGGTGTTTGGCGGCCTCCCGCAGCCGCCGCGTGCTGTAGCAATCGGGGCTGCAGGACAGGATCGCGAGCTTCACGCTGCCTCCTCGCCGCGCGGGCGCGCGGCGGAAACGGACCGGCTGGGCGCATTTTCGGACAGGAGCCGGGCGGCGTCAACCTGAAGTCCCGCGCCGGGGTACCTCGCTCCGCCTGCCGGGCCGACCGCTGACGAGCGCTGGTCGATCTTCACGGGCAAGGTTACGCTGGGGAAGCACCGGCTGGAGCAGCCGCGGAGGAAGCACCGTGCACCCCTGGTTCCCCCTGTCGCCCGAGACCTGCTGGACGTTCCGTGACACCGAGGGGGCCGAGACGCAGCTCCGGGCCGTGCCCGCCGATCCGACGGCGCGGGTCTGGGTCCCGCCGCGAGGGGAGGACGTCGGCGCGAGCGAGATCGCCGTGGGAGAGGCGCTGCGGCTCGAGGTCGACGGTGACGGGCTGGGCGCGATGCTCGCCGTCGAGGACGCCGACGGGCTCCGGTTCTTCGAGGAGGACCCGATGTCCCCGGTGGTGTCGCTGCGCTGGAAGCTCCCGCAGGTCCTGCGCGACGGGCTGACCTGGGAGGGGGAGGAGCTCCTGATGTCGTGCGGTTGGGCGCGCTTCCCGCAGAGCTACACGGCCCGCGCCGAGGAGCTCGACGTGCCGGCGGGGCGCTTCTCCACGCTGCGCGTCGAGATCCAGGGCGAGCACACCCGCCGCTGGTGGCTCGCCGAGGGCGTCGGGCCGGTCGCCTTCGCCCAGGGCTCGCAGCGCCTCGAGCTGACGGCCTGGAGGCGGCCCTGAGCCTCTCGCCGACCACGCCCTCCGCGGCGGTCCGCTGACGCAGGCCTGAGCGCGGGCTCAGCGCGCGGCCCGCTCCGCCCGGCGCAGCCAGCTGCTTGCAGGCTCGCCGAAGCGCGCGCTCAGCTCGCGCAGCTCGGGCAGCAGGTCGCGGGCGAGCCAGCGCTCGAGGGCCGGGCGCAGGGGCAGCGCGCGGCCGCGGTAGACGCGCCGGCGCAGGAGCGGCCCCGGGGGCGGGTCGGGGTCGACGCCGAGGAAGCGGTAGACGTCGCGCAAGAGGCCGAGGGGGTCGCTCGCGATCCGATCGAAGAAGCCGACGTGCATGCGCTCCGGCCCGAACAGCGCGGCGAAGCGATCGATGCTCCGGGTGTAGAGGTTGCGCCGGCGGCAGCCCGGGCCGGCGAAGAAGGCGATGCAATCTTCGTCCCGGGCGATCGCCGCGGCGTCGAGGGTCATCCGCGCGCCCGACCAGGCGCGGTCGATCGGGTCACGCAGGAGGAAGAGGAAGCGCAGGCCGGGGAACTCCGCGCGCATCCGCCGCAATCCTCCGTCGTCGAGGATCGCGTAGCACGGGGTGAGCTCCCCGCGCACCCGCCCCGCGCCGGGCAGGAACAGGCCCCGGTACCAGGCGGGCCCGCGGGGCGCGAAGAAGACCTGGGCGAGGTAGGCCAGCCGCAGCGGCCAGGCGTGGCGCGGCAGCTGCTGGCGCATCTTCCGCAGCTCCTTGCGCAGCCGGCGCCGGAGCATCGCCTGCGGCAGCCAGCGCCGCGGGGCGTGGTTGAAGTAATGCAGCTCCTTCACCCCCGGCACGAACAGCTCCGGGTGGCCGCGCAGCTGCTGGTAGAGCCAGGAGGTACCGGCCTTCTGGGCGCCGATGCAGAGGAAGTCCGGGCCCGGACGCAGGAGGCCGCCGACCTGACGCGACCAGTTCCTCCAGGGTTCGGGCACGGCGACCCTCCGGGTCAGGGTGGGGGGAACTTTATCGAGTTTTTACAGGGAGGGCTTATACTTTCTTCGTCTTCCGCCTCACTCCGGGATCAGCATGGCGAATGTCATCGTGGCGATCATGCGCCACGCCGAATACGAGCAGCCGAGCGGCGTGCCGAGCGCCCACCTTCCGCACCCGCTGACCGCGACGGGCCGCGAGCAGGCTCGCGCCGTCGCGGGCGAGCTGCGGGCGAAGGCGGAGGCCGAAGGCTGGGCGATCGATAGCGCGGTCCACACCTCGGTGTCCCTGCGCGCCTGGGAGACGGGGAAGCTCGTCGCCGACAGCCTCGGCGAGGGCCTCGGCCGCAGCTTCGAGGTCCACAGCTTCGAGGCGCTGTGCGAGCGCTGCGTCGGCGCGGCGGCGAACCTGACCGTCGCGCAGATCGAAGAGGTCATCGCGAAAGACCCGCGCTATCCGCCGCTGCCCCCCGGTTGGAAGTCCCGCAGCGACTTCCAGCTGCCGCTGCCGGGCGCCGAGTCGCTGCTGACCGCCGGGGCGAAGGTCGCCGCGCACCTGCGCGCTTCGCTCTCGACGCTGGCCAGCCGCGTCGAGCGCGACACGTTGCGGCTGGTTGTCGGCCACGGCGCCTCGCTGCGGCACGCCGCCTACCATCTCGGGCTGCTGCCGGACCTCGGGGCCGTGCGCGCCCGCTCGATGTTTCACTGTCGTCCGATCTTCTTCGCCTGGAAGCCCGACGAGCCCTGGGACCAGATCGCCGGAGACTGGAAACACCGGCACCGGCCCGAACAGCCCGACTGAGGAGGCTCCCCGTGTCCGCAACCGTCGCCAGCCGTCAGTACGTCGGAGAGGAGTGGGCCCGCGGCCGCCTGCCTCGCATCCACCGCAGCTGGCCGCCGCCCGTTGACAGCCTCCAGGTCGGAGCGGGCGACGAGCTCAGCCGCCCCGAGCTCGCGACCTACATGGCGGACAAGCCGTGGGTGTGGTCCGGTGGCGACCTGTACTTCTTCTGCGACCAGCACGCCGACACCGACGCCTTCCTGCTGTCGCTGATCGCCTCGGGGGGCGTGCGCCGCACGGGTGAAGGCGACGCGGACTTCGAGCTGACGCCGGCGGGGCGCACGGCGCGCTTCGTGATCGGCGGCGACTGCTTCGACAAGGGCCCGAGCAACCTGCGCCTGCTGCGCAAGCTCAAGCTCCTGATCGATCGTGGGGCCGAGGTCCACGTGCTGGCGGGGAACCACGACCTGCGCACCTACCTCGGCCTCGCCCGTCTCGGCAGCAAGGAGACCCTCGAGGCGCACCTGTTCGCGCGCCTCGGCGGGAAGTCCGCGACGCTGTTCCGGGAGGTCTACGCGGAGTACCTGCTCGGCGAGGACGTCGACTTCCTGCCCGACGACGAGGTCCGCCGGCGGGTCTTCCCCGACGAGGCGTGGTACGCGAAGTTCCCGATCGCGGCGCAGGGGCTGATCCACCCGAACAAGCTGAAGAAGGAGCGGCGGCGCATCCGCGAGAAGGTCGAGGAGATCGCGCTGAAGTGCGACGCGATGGGCATGACCCTCGGCAAGCTCTACGCCGCCGCCGAGAAGTGCCGCGAGCTGTTCCTCGAGCCCGGCGGCGAGTTCCACTGGTACTTCGAGCGCATGGAGCTCGCCTTCCGCGCGGGCTCGTACCTGTTCATCCACGGCGGCGTCGGCGACGTCACCGCCGGGGTGCTCGCGAAGAGGGGCGTCGCGGGCCTGAACGAGTGGTTCCGCCAGCTGTTGCGCGACGACCCTTTCGAGATGTACCACGGCGCCATCGGCAACACCTTCCGCACGAAGTACCGCGACTACGACCGGCCCCTGACCGAGGCCGGCGTCGCGGACATGCACCGGGCGGGCATCTACGCGATCGTCCACGGGCACAAGAACATCCTCGAGGGCCAGCGGCTGGTGATGCGCCGCGGCATCCTCAACTTCGAGTGCGACGCCTCGGTCGACGTCAACACCCGCCGCAAGGAGGGCCTGCGCGGCCCGGGCGGCGCGGTCACGGTGTTCGAGAGGAGCGGGCGCGTGCTCGGCATCAGCACCGATCATCCCTTCGTCAAGGTCTTCGATCCCGTCGCCCACGGCGGGATGCTGACCGCCATTTGAGGAGCCAGGCATGTCCAGTGAGACACCCGAGGTCGCCGAACAGACCGAGACCGAAGAGAGCGTCGAAGAGGCCGCCGAGCAGACCCCCAAACGCGGCAAGATCAAGTTCGAGAGCCGCCTGCTCGCCGAGGAGGCCGTCGCCTACTTCGAGTCGATCGTCGAAGGGCTGCGCAAGCGCCAGCTGACCCTGAGCCACAAGGACACCGTGCTCAGCCTCGAGCCGGGCGCCTGGGTCAACGTCAAGGTCAAGGCCTCGGCCAAGGACGGGCGCCAGAAGGTCGAGTTCGGGATCGAGTGGAACCCCGAGGAAGAGGGCACCCTCGAGATCACGACCGAAGCGCCCGACGAGGACTGCGCTTGAAGAAGCGAGAGTTCCGCCACACCTCCCTGGAGAACCGCGAGACCGTGGTCCACTACCTGCAGGCCCTCGCCGAAGGCCTGAAGAAGGGGTCGCTACGGGTCGCGGTCGATGAGCAGGAGCTCGTGCTCGAGCCGCGCGGGCTGCTCCGTCTCGACCTGCGGGTCAGCCGCAAGCACGACAAGCAGCAGGTCAAGCTGGAGGTCAGCTGGAACCTCGACGAGGGGGCTCCGTCCGGCGCTCTGCGCATCGAGCCGCAGGCAGGATGATGCCGGGACATCGGAGCATCGAAGAGAACCTGCGCTTTCTCATCGTCGAGGTCACGAAGCAGCTGACCCGCCTCGGGACCTACCTCAAGAACCCGACCGAGGGCATGGAGCAGCGCGTCTCCGCCCGCGACGACTACATCGACAACCTCAAGTCGTTCATCCAGAAACGGGTGTTCGCGGTCAAGCCCGACGAGAGCTGGACGATCAACTTCCTCAAGGCCGCCGAGGTCGTCGCCGTCAACCTCGAGCGCATCGCCGACTTCTGCGAGAGCGTGATCTCCCAGGTCGGCTACCTCGAGGACCCCGATGCGGTCCGCGAGCTCGACGCCGAGGCCTTCCTCGCGATCATCGATGTCGGCATGTCGAAGATCGAGCACGCCCTGTTCGAGCGCGACGTGCAGACGGCGCTCGAGATCTGCCAGGCGGAGTGGAAGCTCGACCGGCTGTACAGCAGCGTGTTCCGGCAGATCCTCGACGACCTCGAGGGCTCCGAGCAGCCCCAGAGCCTGGTCACCATCCTCTTCATGTCCCACTACTTCGAGCGGATGGGCGACTCGCTGCTCAACATCGGCGAGGCGATCGCGTCGGCCTGCCTCGGCAAGTCGATCAAGATCGAGCAGCTCAACGCCCTCGCCGACGTCGACCCGGACGAGCGCCTGCGCGACGTCAGCCTCGAGGGCTTCGGCGAGACCAGGTCCGGCTGCCTGATCGCCCGGGTCAGCAAGGTCGAGCCGGAGGACAGCGGCGGGCGCGGGCCGGCCGTCTTCAAGGAAGGGCGCGCCGAGAAGCTGCGCGAGGAGAAGGAAGGCATCGAGCGCTGGAACGCGGTCGTGCCCGGCCTCGCCCCGCAGGTCTACAGCTTCCGTGAGGATGGCGAGAACGGGGCGATCCTGTACGAATACCTCGCCGGACGCACCTTCGAGGACATCCTGCTCAACGGCACCAAGGAAGAGCTCGAGAACGCCTTCGAGCGCATCGCCGCGACGTTGACCCGGATCTGGCGCCAGACGCGCACGGCCGAGCCGACCCGCAGCACCTTCCTGCAGCAGCTCAAGAAGCGCCTGCCCGACGTCTACGCGGTGCACGGCGACTACCGCGACCGGCGGCTGTCGATCGGGTCGATGACGATCCCCGGCCTCGGCGAGCTGATCGCGTCGGCCGACGCGGTCGAGCAGCAGATTCCCTGCCCGTTCAGCGTGCTCGGCCACGGCGACTTCAACCTCGACAACGTCATCCTCGAGACCGAGGGCCGCGGGGTGCGCTTCATCGACCTGCACCGGGCGCGGATGATGGACTACCTGCAGGACATCTCGGTGTTCATGGTCTCGAACCTGCGGCTGCAGGTCTTCCAGCGCCGCATCAAGACCCGGATCAACTGGACCGTCGACCAGGCGCGCGCGGTCGCCGGCCGCTTCGCGCACGAGGTCGGGGACGAGCTGTACGGCCTGCGGCTGGCCTTCGGCGTCGCCCGCTCGCTGATCACCTCGACCCGCTTCGTGCTCGACGAGCGGCTCGCCCGCTCGATGTTCCTGCGCGGGCGCTACCTGCTCGAGCGCGCGCTGGCGCACGGTCTGGCTCCGTTCACCATCCCCCAGGAGGTGCTCCTTGCCTGATTCCCCACGCATCGGCGTGATCGGCCTGCCCGGCGGCTGGTCGTCCGAAGAGCTGACCAAGGCCCTGCGCACCCGCACCGGCTGGTCGGTGCTGGTCGACCTCAACCACGTGCTGCTCGACCTCGAGAGCCGCCGGGCCTTCTTCGGGGACGTCGAGCTGACGGCCCTCGACGGGCTGATCATCAAGAAGATCGACCCGGACTACAGCCCCGACCTGCTCGACAGGCTCGAGGTGCTGCGGGCGATCGAAGACCGCGGCGTGCGTATCTTCTCGCCGCCGACCCGCGTCGGCAGGCTGATCAACCGGCTCAGCGGCACCGTCACCCTGCGCAGCGCCGACATCCCGATGCCGCCGACCGTCGTCACCGAGGACGTCAATCTGGCGGAAGAGACCGTGCGCCGCTTCGGCAAGGCGGTGCTCAAGCCGCTGTTCACCTCGAAGGCCCGCGGCATGGAGCTGGTGGAGGAGGGGCCGGGGCTCGACCGGCAGCTGCGGGAGTTCCAGAGCCGGCACCGCGCCCTGTACATCCAGAAACGCATCAAGGTCCCCGGCCGCGACCTCGGCCTCGCCTTCCTCGCCGGCGAGCTGATCGGCACCTACGCCCGGGTCGCCGGCGAGGGCTCGTGGAACACCACCGTGCGCGCCGGCGGCCACTACGCCTCGCACAACCCCTCGCCGGAGAGCGTCGAGGTCGCGCGCAAGGCCCAGGCGCTGTTCGGCCTCGACTTCGCCAGCGTCGACGTCGTCGAGACCGACGACGGCCCGATCGTGTTCGAGGTCTCGGCCTTCGGCGGCTTCCGCGGCCTGCGCGAGGGCGCCGGCGTCGACGCCGCGGGGCTGATCGCCGACCACGTGATCGCGGAGCTCAGCGCATGAACATCTCCAGCCTGAGCGAAAGGGTCCGCGCCGGGACCTCCTGCGACGAAGAGCTGTGGCTCGCGATCGGCGTCTGCCGGGTGCGCTTCCGCAGCAACGAGCCGCGGCTCTGCGCCTACCTGAAGGAGTACTTCGCGCCGCTGCTCGGCGCACCCGGCACGCCGCAGGTCGCGGTCGACGCGCTCGAGATGGCCGAGCCGGACCTCGGCCTGGCCTACGTCGACTGGCCCCGCGATCCCGGCAAGGTCGGGCGCAAGGACAGCTTCCTCGACCTCCCCGACGGCCGCGCCTGTCGCAAGGTGCGGACCGGCATGCAGTACCTGCTCGGCGACGAGGAGCGGCTGATCTATGGGCCCTGCCTGAAGAACAAGAACCAGGTCGTCAACTTCATCATTTCCCAGTACATCACCTGGCTCCTGCGCGACGGCTCGGTGCTCTGCCACGCCGCCGGGGTCGTGCGCGACGGGCGGGGCTTCGCGGTCGCGGGGCTGTCCGGGGGCGGCAAGTCGACCCTCGCTCTGCGGCTCTTGAGCCGCGGGCTCGACTTCTGCAGCAACGACCGGCTGCTCGTCCGCGGCCGCGACGGCGGCGCGACGATGGCCGGCGTGCCGAAGATGCCGCGGGTCAACCCGGGCACCCTGCTGCACAACCCCGATCTGGCGGGCGTGCTGCCGGCGGCGCGGGCGGAGGTTCTGCGGAAGCTGCCGAACGCGGAGCTCTGGGACCTCGAGGAGAAGTACGACGTGATGGTCGCCGACGTGTTCGGCCCGACGCGCTTCGCCTGGCAGGCCCCGCTCAAGGTGTTCTGCGTGCTGAACTGGGAGCGGGGCGGAAGCGCCCCCGTGCGGCTGGTGCCGGCCTCCTTCGCCGACCGGCCCGACCTGCTCGGGGCGGTGATGAAGTCGCCCGGCGTCTTCCACACCGGCCGCGACGGCCAGCCCTGGCGGGGGAAGGTGACGGCGCCGCCGTACATCGAGGCTTTCTCCGACGTCCGGGTCTTCGAGGTGACTGGCGGCGTCGACTTCGACGCGGCCGCGGACGCGTGTCTGCGGGTGCTGGAGGAGGTATGAACCCTCCGGAGCGGCTGCCCCCCGTCGTCCGCCGCCGCCTGCGCGTGCCGGACAAGGTGCGGGTGGCGCGGGCGGCGCGCGCTCCCGAGGTCGGTCCGCGCGTCCTGTTCTTCAGCGGCGGCTCGGCCCTGCGCCAGATCTGCCGGCGGCTGAAGCTCTACACGCACAACTCGATCCACCTGATCACCCCCTTCGACTCCGGCGGCAGCTCGGCCAAGCTGCGCGAGGCCTTCGGGATGTTGTCGGTCGGGGACGTCCGCAACCGGCTGATGGCCCTCGCCGACGAGAGCGTCTCCGGCAACCCGGAGATCTACCGGCTGTTCGGGACCCGCCTGCCGGCCGACGAGCTGCCGCTCGAGCTGCGGGCCCGGCTCGACCGCCTGCTGTCGGGGGAGGATCCTTTGCTGCGGGCGGTGCCGAAGCCGATGGCGCGGCTGATCCGCACGCAGCTCGAGGTGTTCGGCGAGAACATGCCCGAGGACTTCGACCTGCGCCACGCCAGCGTCGGCAACCTGGTGCTCGCCGGCGGCTACCTCAGCCACGGCCGGGACATCGACGCGGTCGCCTTCCTGTTCTCCCGGCTGGTCAAGGTGCGCGGGACGGTGCGGCCGATCGTCGACGCCGACCTGCACCTGTGCACCGAGCTGAGCGACGGCCGCCAGATCCTCGGCCAGCACCGGCTGACCGGCAAGGAGGTCGACCCGATCTCGGTTCCGGTCGCGGGCATCCGGCTCAGCTCCTCGCTCGAGCAGCTCGAGCCCGCGCAGGTGGCGATCGACGACTTCGTGCGCTCGCTGATCCTCGACGCCGAGCTGATCTGCTACCCGATCGGCAGCTTCTACTCGAGCGTGATCGCCAACCTGCTGCCGCGCGGCGTGGGGCGGGCGGTGGTCGAGAACATCTGCCCGAAGCTGTACATCCCGAACCTGTTCCCCGACCCCGAGCAGTACGGGATGAGCCTGGTCGACGGCGTGCACACCCTGCTCCACACCGTACGCGCCGACGCCGGCGCCGACACCCCCGTCGAGGCGATCCTCGACTTCGTCGCGGTCGACCCTTCCCGCGCCGACCCGGCCGCCTGCGAAGAGGTGCGGGCCCTCGGCATCGAGGTGCTCGAGCTGCCCCTGTGCGGTCCCAAACCGGGCCGCATCGCCCCGGAGCAGGCGGTCGAGCTGCTGCTGTCGCTGGTGTAGGGGTCAGGGCTCAGCGTTCGATCAGCTCCCGCAGAAACTCCGTCAGGCTCTGCCCGAGCGGCTGGTAGGCTCCGGTCTCGGCGAGCTGTTCGGGGTCGAAACGCCAGTACTCCGTCGCCCGATCCTTCCCGAAGCTGCCGATCGCGATGACCTCGCTGCCGAGCTGTACCACACCCCGCCAGTGGACGCAGCCGAGCGCAGGGTGTTTCTCGATGGAGAGGGACGTCTGCTTCGTGATGCGCTCGGTCTTGAACACCCCGTCGGCGTAGCAGGTCATGGTCTGCTCCGCCAACGGCAGCAGGCGTCCGAGCGGACGACCGGAGCTTGTCGCGAGCGCGGCGCCGTCGCCGCGGCTCTGGATCTCGAGCAGCTCGCGGGGGAGGCCGACAAGATGCGGGGTGGGCTCCGCGGGGGGATTCTCGAACGCGCCGCGCCGTTCGAGCTCGTCGAGCACGGCGGCGAGCGCTCCCCGCCGCCGGACCGTCCAGCCGACGCGCGCTTCCAGTGCCCCGGAGCCCGGATGCTGCGCGATCCCGACGAGCCCCGCGACGCACTCCATCGAGCGGACCTCGCCGTCGGCTTCGAGGCGGAACGGCACCCGGGACAGACCGGTGGGCAGCAGTCTGGGGGCAAAGCCACGGCTCCGTCCGACGCGCGGGGGCTCCTCCCAGAAAGTCCGTGGATCGCGGGGGATGTACGGCATCGGATTGGGCAGCTGCGGCAGGCCGGATCCTGGCACGCAGAGGTAGGGGACCAGCTCGGGGAGCCAGCCGTCGATCACCGGACCACCGTAGCTCGCGTCGCGCTTGATGATCTGCGACCAGTGCTCGAGATCGACCCGCCCCTCCGCCGCTTCGACCAGCTGGCGGCAGAGCGGCCGGAGCGCGCGCGTCCACCACTGCATGCCGAAGTCGTCGAGGCGCTCGATCCGGGCGGCGATCGCCTTCCAATCGGCAGCGGTTCCGGTCAGCTCGACAGTCGGGATGCCGCAGATGAAGTTGACCTCGTAGTCGTGGAAGGGCTGCATGATGTCGAGCAGGGCGACCTGGAACGCGGCGCGCTCGACCGGACCGCTGGTCGAGAAGCCGGTCGTGGCCCAGCGGGCGAAGTCGCCCTGCCCGTGGGAGGAGAGCTCCTCGCACAGGGCGTCGAACACGCGCGGCCAGTCGTTCTCCGGAGAGCCCGCGAAGAAGCCCCGGACCGACACCGAGCAGGTCCGGCGACCCCGATGCTCGACCAGCTGCTCCCGATGCTTCTCGGGGTCGATCGCGACGTGGTGCGCCAGGCCCTGGAGGATGGTCAGCCACACCGCGTCGGGAGCGATGACGAGCGGGCGATGCTCGGCGTAGGCCCACAAGGCAGACAGAATCAAGGGCTGCCCCTCGATGCCTGCGAGCAGCGGCGTGTGGAAGTCGAAGCACGACTCGACCGGGCCGCCGAGCAGCGCCGCCAGAGCCTGATGCGGACGGACCTCCGGCAAGCGCTCGCGCGCCGGCTCGACGGCGTGCACGGCGAAGCGCACCCCGCGCTCAGTGCGTCGAAGGGCGGGTTCGCGGACAATCGAGGGGGCTGTGGCCATCGGTCGCTCCTCACGCTCGGTATGAGGTGTACGTTCTCCCCCTACTGTGCCGGCAGGAGAAACTGCTGACAAGTCGCATCGAGTCAGCGGTTGTCCGGCGAGGACTTGTCCGGGAAGGGCGGGGGCGCGGGCACCTCGACCGGGTCCTCGGCGATCTTCTCGAGCAGCAGCGCGACGGCCGCTTCCAGCTGCGCGTCCTCGCCGCGGAAGGTGGCGTGGGGGAGGTTGTCGACGACGATGTCCGGCTCGACCCCGTGGCCCTCGATCAGCCACTCGCCCTCCGGCCCGTACACGCCCCACTCGGCGGCGGTCGCGATGCCCTGGTCGACCAGGCGGTTGCTGCTCGACAGCCAGATCTCCCCGCCCCAGGTGCGCGTGCCGATGATCGTGCCGAGGCCGAGGCGGCGCACGCCCTCGGTGACCGCCTCGCCGTCGGAGGCGGTGTCGGCATCGCACAGCACGACGAGGTGTCCGCGGAAGGCGTACTGCATGTTCCAGGTCGGCTCGCCGAGCCGGCCGTGCCAGTAGAACCAGGCCCGGCGGAGGAGCTTCTCGAGGATCCAGCTGTCGATGTTGCCGCCGTTGTTGTGGCGCACGTCGAGGATCAAGCCCTGGCGGTGGAAGACCGGGTAGAAGTCCCGCGCCCAGCTGTCGTAGTCGTCCCCGCCCATCGCCCGCAGATGCACGTAGCCGATCGCCCCGTCGGAGAGCTCCTCGACCCGCAGCCGGCGCTCGTACTCCCACTCTCGGTAGCGCAGGTCCCGGGCTTCCCAGGACCCGAGGGCCTCGACGATCACGTCCCGCGCCTCGCCGTCGCGGACGAGCCGCAGCCGCACCTGCTTGCCGGCCTGGCGCCGGAGCAGCGCGCCGATGGCGGCGACCTCCGCGCAGGGCTGGCCGTTGACCCGGGTGATCAGGTCGCCCTCGCGCACTCCGAGGCCCGGCTGGTCGAGAGGCGAGCGCAGGTCGAGGCGGTCGGGGTCGGCGCGGTGGATGTGGGCGATGCGGAAGCCGTCCGCTTCGCGCTCGAGGCGGGCGCCGAGCG
>JAUIEM010000177.1 GCA_030428695.1 bacterium | reverse complement strand
CGAGCAGGCGCACGCCGCGGCCCTGCGGACGGTGGGAGCGGAGCGCATCCGGGCCTGCTTCGCCTGCACCGACCCGACCCTGCACGACTTCGGCGCGCGGCTGCTCGAGGGGGCGGAGGATCTCTCCGGGCTGGAGGTGGCGCAGTGGCTCGCGCTGCTGCAGTGCGAGACGCCCCTCGCGCTCGAGGGCGTCGTCCGGGCGATGCGGAAGCACCTCACCGCGGCGCGGCTGACACCGGAGACCTGCGTCGAGCTGACCTGCGCGCAGCCGACGCCGGTCGCGCGGCTCGGGCTGGACTTCCTGCGCGAGCACAACATCCCGGCCACCCTGCTCGCGCGCCTGGCCGAGGCCCGTTGCGAGGCCGCCGGCGAGGCCATCGGCGCGTTCGCTCTGGCCGGCCTCGACCGGGCGGGCTACGACGGTGACCGGGCGCTCGCCTTCCTCGACAGCCCGCTCGCCTCGCTGCGCAGGGCCGCCCTGGCCTGGCTGGCGGAGTCGGAGGAAGCGGCGGCGGACGCGCGGCTGTTCGCGCGGCTGTTCGAATCCCCCCACGACGACGTGCGCTTCACCCTGGTGCGGGCCCTCGAGCGGGGGCGGGTCCCCGGCGCCGGGCCGGAGCAGCGGGCCGGGCTGTGGCGGACGGTGCTGCTCGGGATCCACCGGGGCGGGCGCGCCAAGCTCTCCGCCCTGCGCAGCATCAGCGCCGCCCTGCGCGCGGCGCCGGAGCGGGGCACCGAGCTGCTGCCGGTGCTCGCGGTCGCGGTGCGCTCGGTGCGGCTGCCCGAGGCGCGGGCGGGCATCGCCGCGGTGGTCGCGGCGCTGACCGCGCGGCCAGCCCTCGCGCCGCTGATCGCAGAGCACCTGCCCGAGCTCGAGCTGGTCGGAGGCTGAGGTGGAGCAGACCCTGTCCTACCGCGGCCGCAGCGCCCTCCGGGGGGAGGTGCTCGGGCTCGCCTCCGACGCAGGGCGCCCGCCCGTCGCCTTCGACGCGCCGCTGCGCCAGCCCGTCCGCTTCCGCGAAGCGATCTCGACCCTGCACGCGGTCGTCGTCAGCGACCTGCGCCACCAGAAGCGCGACAAGTCCCGCTACAAGGCCTGGCTCGAGGAGCAGCGACGGCGGGAGGGCGCGCTGCGCGAGGAGGTCCGCGGGCGGGCCCTGCAAGAGGTCGCCGAGGCGGCCGGACGGCACGTGCCCCGCGGCCTGGAGCTGAGCTTCAAGCAGGCGCTGGCGCGCTACTGGAAGTTGCGGCGGCGCTACGAGAAGATCCTGTGGAAGGAAGATCCGGGGCTGTGGCGGAAGTTGATGCCCTACGACCCGGTGATCTCCGTCGCCGAGGACGCGGTGCTGTTCGAGGCCTTCTCCCGGGATGAGTCGAGCTACGGCTGCTTGAGCGTCGACCGCCCGGCCTACTTCCCCGGCGCCTCCGGCGTGCAGCTCGGGACGACCAACGTCGACTATTCCGCCGCCCTCTACGAGCACTTCCAGAGCCTGCGCAGCTACCGGGAGACGCGCTTCCGGCTCGCTCCCGACGGCTTCGACGTCGCGACCGCGGGGGCCGGGGCGGTGCGCGAGGCGAAGATCGAGCTGCCCGACGGCTGGCTGCGCGGCTTCATGCAGATGCAGGCGGCGGCGGCCCTGCCCCTGCGCAAGGTCTCCCTCGACACCGCCGCCGTCTACGCCATCCTCGCCTGGCTCCAGCGCCACAAGGCGAAGAAGAGCCCGCGGGCCCTGCGCTTCGAGCTGTACGACGGCCAGGCCCCGCGGGTGGTGCTCGAGCCCTGGGAGAAGCCGATCGCCTCGCCGGGCACCCGCTACGCCGGGCCCGACGGCGCGCCGATCCGGGTCTGGGGCCGGCGCCGCCTGCTCAGCCTGGCGCGGCTGTTGCCCCTGGCCGAGCGCGTCGGGGTCTACCTGCTCGGCACCGGCCTGCCGAGCTTCTGGGTCGCCCGCCTCGGGGACATGCGCTTCAGCCTCGGCCTGTCGGGCTGGACCACCAACGACTGGACCCGCTGCGCCGCCCTCGACCAGCTCGCGCCGCCCGCCGCGCCCTCCGTCGCGCTGGTCGAGCGCGTCGCGGTCGCCCTGGCCGAGGCGGGGCGCGCCGACCTCGACAGCCTCGCCGCCCGCACCGGCGCCGGGCGGGCCGAGCTGCTCGCCGCGCTCCACCGGCTGGCCCGCGGCGGCCGGGCGATCTTCGACCTCGGGGCGGGCGTCTACCGCTCCCGGCAGCTCCTCAACGAGCCGCTGGACATCACGGCCCTCGACGCGGAGAACCCGGAGCTCGCGGCCTCGCGCGGGCTGCTCGGGCGGGTTTGCGTCGGCTCCGACAGCTCCTCCTCCGGCGGCCGGGCGGTCGGCGGGCAGGTCGGCAGCCAGCCGGTCGAGCTGCTGCTCGACGGCGACGGGCGCATCAAGCGCGGGCGCTGCCGCTGCTCCCACCATTTCCGCTTCGGCCTGCGCGCCGGACCGTGCCGGCATCTGCTCGCATTACGCACTGCGCTACTCGACGGCATCCCGCCTCCGCCCGGCCTCGCGGAGTGGCTCGACGGCCTGCTGCAGCGGGCCGGGCGCTGAGGGGTCTTCCGTGGCGGCCGCCGCTGCCGTAGAATCCCCGGAGCACCAACTCCGAGGATGTGATGACGCACCGCGCCTACCCTTCCCTGCTCGCCCCCCTCGACCTCGGCCACACCACCCTGAAGAACCGCGTGATCATGGGCTCGATGCACGTCGGCCTCGAGGAGGAGTGGGGCCGGCTCAGCAAGCTCGCCGCCTACTTCGCCGCCCGCGCCCGGGGCGGGGTCGGGCTGATGGTGACCGGCGGCATCGCGCCGAACCGGCGCGGCTGGCTCAAGCCCTTCGCCGCCAAGCTGACGAACCGCTACGAGGTGTGGAAGCACCGGGCGGTCACCGACGCGGTGCACGAGGCCGGCGGCAAGATCGCGATGCAGATCCTGCACGCCGGGCGCTACGGCTACCACCCCTTCCTCGTCGCGCCGAGCAAGAAGAAGTCGCCGATCACCCCGTTCACCCCCTGGGCCCTGAGCGCGCGGGGCGTGCGCGGCACGATCCGCGACTTCGCCCGCTGCGCGAAGCTCGCGCGGCAGGCGGGCTACGACGGGGTCGAGATCATGGGCTCGGAGGGCTACCTGATCAACCAGTTCATCGTGCGCCGCACCAACCGGCGCACGGACGAGTGGGGCGGCAGCTACGAGAACCGCATCCGCTTCCCGGTCGAGGTGGTCAAGGCCTGCCGCGAGGCGGTCGGGGATGACTTCATCATCATCTACCGACTGTCGATGCTCGACCTGATCGACGACGGCAGCACCTGGGACGAGGTCGTCCAGCTCGCCGTCGCGATCGAGGCGGCCGGGGCCTCGATCATCAACACCGGCATCGGCTGGCACGAGGCGCGCATCCCGACGATCGCGACGATGGTGCCGCGGGCGGGCTTCGCCTGGGTCACCAAGCGGCTGATGGGGAAGGTCAAGGTGCCGCTGGTCACCAGCAACCGCATCAACATGCCCGATGTCGCCGAGAAGGTGCTCGCCGACGGCTGCGCCGACCTGGTCAGCATGGCGCGGCCCTTCCTCGCCGATCCGGACTGGGTGAACAAGGCGGCCCAGGAGAAGGCCGTCGCGATCAACACCTGCATCGCCTGCAACCAGGCCTGCCTCGACCACATCTTCAAGAACAAGCGCTGCAGCTGCCTGGTCAACCCGCTCGCCTGCCGCGAGACCGAGATCCGCGTCTCGCCGACCAGCCGCCCCCGCCGCGTCGCGGTGGTCGGCGCCGGGCCCGCAGGGCTGGCCTGCGCCTGCACCGCCGCCGAGCGGGGCCACACGGTGGTGCTGTTCGAGCGGGCCGCGGAGATCGGTGGCCAGTTCAACATGGCGAAGCGCATCCCCGGCAAGGAGGAGTTCCACGAGACCCTGCGCTACTTCCGCCACCGCCTCGAGCAGGCCGGCGTCGAGCTGCGGCTCGAGACCGAGGCGGACGCGGAGACCCTGACCGGCTTCGACGAGGTCGTCCTCGCCAGCGGGGTGCACCCGCGGCAGATCAAGCTGCCGGGCATCGACCACCCGATGGTGCTGCGCTACACCGACGTCCTGCGCGAGAACAAGCCGGTCGGCGAGCGGGTCGCGATCATCGGGGCCGGGGGCATCGGCTTCGACGTCGCCGAGTTCCTCCTCGCCCACGGCACCAGCCCGAGCCAGGACGTCCCGGCCTTCATGGCGAAGTGGGGCGTCGACACCGAGCACCGCCAGCCAGGCGGGCTGCGGAAGCCGGAAGAGAGCGACCCGCAGCGGCAGATCACCCTGTGCCAGCGCAAGCCGGGCAAGCTCGGCGCGGGTCTGGGCAAGACCACCGGCTGGATCCACCGCACCAACCTGAAGAAGCACGCGGTCACGATGCTCGCGAGCTGCGCGTACGAGCGCATCGACGACCAGGGCCTGCACCTCAGCGTCGAGGGCGAGCCGCGGCTGCTCGAGGTCGACAACGTCGTGGTCTGCGCCGGCCAGGTGCCGGCGCGCGAGCTCGCCGAGCCGCTGCAGGCCGCCGGACGCAGCGTGCACCTGATCGGGGGCGCGGACGTCGCCGCCGAGCTCGACGCCAAGCGCGCGATCGACCAGGGGACGCGGCTGGCGCTGGCGCTGTAGGGTTCGCCCCCCAAACGACCAAAAACCCTGACAACCCCGCCGGGGCTGATACAATCCCGCCTTTCATCCGCGGGGCCGGGCCTCGCGAAACGGCGGAGGCTCCGTGCGCTACTTCGCGACCACGCTGGCCCAGGTCGACTCCACTTTCTCCCTCAGCCACTTCCACTACATCTCGCTCGGCATCATCGGTGTGATCATGCTCGGGCTGATCTTCCGGCGGAAACGGAACCTGCACGTCGGCCTGATGCTGACCGCGATGCTCGCGGACTTCGGCCTGGTGCTGTGGATCGAGCTCGACCGCGAGGCCGTCGAGCAGACGCTCGGCATGGGCGACCACGACCTGCCCGGCCCGCTCCTCGCCTTCCACATCGTGCTCGCGGTGATCTCGCTGGTGCTGTGGATCGTGCAGCTGGTGTTCGGCGTGCGCATCCTGCGGGGTGCGACGCACCTGCGCCAGAAGCACCGCATCGGCGCGGCCTTCTTCATCATCTTCCGCTTCGCGAACTTCTTGACCAGCCTCTGGATCTAACGCAACTGTCAGGCAACCGGGGAAAACGAACAACATGGAAGTGAGCGCGATCCGCAAACGGCTCAAAGAGCTGGCGAAGAACCTGTGGTGGAGCTGGAACCCGGAGGTCGCGGCGATCTTCCGCACCCTGCACCCGGTGCTCTGGCGAGCCTCCCAGCACAACCCCATCGAGCTCCTCTCGCGGCTGAGCGACGCCGACCTCGCCGCGCTCGCCGACAACGAGCCGATGACCAGCCTGATCAAATACGCCTTCTACCGGCTCAACGAGTACCTGCACCCGGTCAAGAGCTACGGGAAAGAGAACGCCGGCCCCCTGTGGCGGCACCCGGTCGCCTACTTCTGCGCCGAGTTCGGGCTGCACGAGGCGCTGCCGATCTACTCCGGCGGCCTCGGGGTGCTCGCCGGCGACCACCTGAAGAGCGCCTCGGACCTCGACGTGCCGCTGGTCGCCGTCGGCCTGTTCTACAGCCACGGCTACTTCAACCAGGAGATCCAGCGCGACGGCTGGCAGAGCGAGAGCTACGGCAGCTCGAAGGTCGACCAGCTCGCGATCAGCCAGGTGCAGGACGCCGCCGGCGCGCCCCTGCTGATCGAGGTGCCGTGTGGGGAGGGACGCATCCACCTGCGGATCTGGCGGCTCGACGTCGGGCGCGTCAAGCTGTTCCTGCTCGACTCCGACATCCCCCAGAACCGCGAGGAGGACCGCGTGCTGACGCGCTTCCTCTACGGCGGCGGCCAGGGGATGCGCATCCGCCAGGAGATCATTCTCGGCATCGGCGGCGTCCGCGCCCTCGAGGCGATGGGCATCGAGCCGGGGGTGTACCACCTCAACGAGGGCCACTGCGCCTTCGTGCCCCTCGAGGTCGCCCGCCAGCGCACGGTCGAGCGCGGCGAGAAGCTCGAGATCGCCCTCGCCAACGTCAAGAAGCGCACGGTCTTCACCACCCACACGCCGGTGCCCGCCGGCCACGACCGCTTCAGCAGCGAGCTGATCGCGCAGTCGCTCGGCTGGCTGATCCGCGAGCTCGGCCTCGAGCTGCAGGACTTCATGGGCTTCGGCCGGGTCGACCCGAACGACCGCGGCGAGACCTTCTGCATGACGGTGCTCGCCCTGAAGTGCTCGCGCCTGCGCAACGGGGTCAGCGCCCTGCACGGTGAGGTCTCCCGGCGCATGTGGCAGGATCTCTGGCCGGCGCGCGAAGAGTCGGAAGTGCCGATCGGGCACATCACCAACGGGGTGCACGTCAGCTCCTGGCTGTCGCCGAGCATGCGCCGGCTGTACGAGCGGCACCTCGGCAGCGACTGGACCCAGCACCTCGGCTTCAAGGACTTCTGGCACAAGATCACCGGGATCAACGACGTCGAGCTGTGGGAAGAGCACCAGCTGCAGCGCTACCACCTGGTCGACTTCATCCGCCGCCGGGCCGAGCAGCGCGAGCGGCGCCTCGGGACCGAGGAGCCGCGCCAGCAGGTCGCCGATCTGCTGACCAAGGACGCCCTGACCATCGGCTTCTCCCGCCGCTTCGCGACCTACAAGCGGGCGACGCTGGTGCTGAGCGATCCCGAGCGCCTCGACAAGCTGCTGAACCACCCCGAGCGGCCCGTGCAGCTGGTCTTCGCCGGCAAGGCCCACCCGCGCGACGAGGGGGGCAAGCGCCTGATCCAGCAGATCATCGAGCTGTCCGCCGACGAGCGCTTCCGCCGCCGCATCTGCTTCGTCGAGAACTACGACATCGCGGTCGGGCGCCACCTCGTGCAGGGCGTCGACCTGTGGCTGAACAACCCCGAGAAGCCCCGCGAGGCCTGCGGCACCAGCGGCCAGAAGGTCCTGCTCAACGGCGGGCTGAACTGCTCGGTCCCCGACGGCTGGTGGGCCGAGGCCGCCGACGGGCGCAACGGCTTCTGCATCGGCAGCGGCAACCAGCACACCGACAAGGACGTCCAGCGCGAGCGCGACGCCGCCGCCCTGTACGCGGTGCTCGAGGACGAGGTCGTGCCGGACTTCTACGAGCGCGGCAAGGACGGCGTCCCGCGGCGCTGGGTCGAGCGCATCAAGCACGCGATCGTCACCCTGGCCTGGCGCTTCAACAGCGACCGCATGGTCAAAGACTACGTCGAGCACATGTACCTGCCGGCGGCGGGCGGCACCAGCTGCGCGCTGTGAGACGCTGGCACCGCCGCCTCGGCCTGCTCCTCGCCCTGCCCCTGGGCGTGTGGGCCCTGACCGGCGCGCTGTTCTTCCTCAAGCCCGGCTGGGCCGCCGCCTACGCTCCCCTCTCCGTGCGGAGCCTGCAGTGGACGGGCCACCCCCCCGCTGGACCGGGTGCTCGGCGCCGTTGGCCTGCTCGGTCTGCTCGCGCTGACCGGCCTGGGGCTCGCGTTGCTGCCGCGGGGGAGGGTCAGGGGTGGGGACGCGACTTGACCATAGTCGCAGACCATGGTAGACAGCCCATAGGAGGATCGCCTGTGGAAACGATCAACATCTCGAAATTCAAGGCGACGTGTCTCGCACAACTCCGCCGCGTCCAGCAAACGGGCCAGGCGCTTCTCGTGCTTCGAAACGGAGTTCCCATCGCCCAGATCGTCCCTCCGCCGACTCCCAGGATTGACGGGAACTGGCTCGGTTGCCTCGCGGGAACAGCGCGGATCACCGGCGATCTCGTGGAGCCGCTCACCGATGGACCCGCGTGGGAAGCCCTGCACCCGTGAGATTGCTGCTCGATACGCACATTTTGATCTGGAGTGCCCTCGACCCAGGTCGGATACCGCCCGCCGTTGCTTCCGCGCTGATCGATCCGGATCACGAATTGTGGATCTCGCCCATCAGCCTGTGGGAAACCCTCCTGCTTGCGGAGCGTGGTCGCATAGAGGTCGAGAATCCCACCGCATGGGTCCGTGAGCTCCTCTCCCGTTTGCCTGTACGAGAAGCGCCACTGACAGCCGAGGTGGCACTGGGAAGCCGCTCCATCGGCCTTCCGCACGAAGACCCCGCTGACCGTTTCATCGCAGCGACCGCTCTTGTGTACGACCTGACCCTTGTCACTGCCGATCGACGACTCGGCGCG
Source organism: bacterium (assembly GCA_030428695.1). Next base: position 11,032 of record JAUIEM010000177.1, on the reverse strand, counting down.
CTGAACGAAATCTCGGTGATGACGGCTCGTTGATGCCTCAGGCCAGCGCCCGCGAGCACACCCGATAGCTGACCGTGAAGGCGAGCGCGTTGAACACCAGCAGCGCGCCGAGGGTCAGCCAGGGAGCGCTGACGACGCCGGTGTCCAGGGCGCCGCGCATGCCGCTGATCGCGTAGGTCATCGGGTTGGCCAGGGCCGCGTAGCGCATCCAGCCGGGCATCTTCGCCAGCTCGAAGAGGGCGTTGGAGAGGAACATCACCGGCATGCCCAGGGTGCTGATCAGCACGAAGAACATCGCGTGGTGCTTGAGCTTGAAGGCGAGCGCGAGGGACAGCACCGTCAGCCCGACGGTCAACAGCGCCGTCAGCCCGAGCACGTAGCCGACGCTGGCGACGCTCAGCACCATGCCGTCGCTCATCAGCCAGCCGACCGCGAGGATCAACAGCGCCTGGGCGAGGGTGTTCAGCACCGTGTAGAGCGCGCGGCCGACCAGGATCGAGCCGCGCGAGGCCGGCGAGGCCATCAGCCGGGTCAGGAAGCCGCTCTCCTTGTCGAACAGGATCGGGATGCCGGCCATCATCGCGCTGCCGAAGACCGTGAAGGCCATCAGCCCGGGGACCATGAAGGCGAGGTAGTCCATCCCGCCGTCGGAAGGACGCATCGCCCGCATCGCCGGCCCGAACATAAGCAGCCACATCAACGGCTGGCTGAGGCTCATCACCAGGAACATCGGCCGGCGCTTGAGCTGCCAGGCCCAGCGCAGGAACTGGGCCCAGGATTCGGCGGCGAAGGTCTGCATCATGTGCTCCTTGTGGTACGGCGCGCGGGGGATTGCCCCCACCTGGAGGGGGTAGACCCCTCCCCTACAGGCTTCTTCGTGCGGGACGCCCTCTCCCGCTTCGCGGGAGGGGGTAAACCCCTCCCCTACATTCGGATTTGACCATCAGCACCCGTGGCGAGCGTCGCAATCCAATGTAGGGGCGGGGTTTACCCCCGACCGCCGCAGACGTGAGGACGTGCGTCTTCGGGTTCCGTGGGACATTCACTTCACCCCCTCCCGTCGTGTGCGATAGAACCCCTCACGCCAGCTCGACGCTCTCCCCGAGCTTGACGTCGGCGTAGTGCAGGAAGACCTGCTCGAGGGACGGCCGCTGGAAGTCGAGGCTGGCGAGCTTGAGCTCGGCGTCGCGGGCGGCCTCGAGCAGACCGGGCAGGGTCTGGTCGCCGTCCTTGACGGTCAGCCGCGCGCGGTCGCCCTCCCGCACGAAGCCGACCACCGGCTCGAGGGCCTCGGCGGCGGTCTGGAAGCTCGTCCAGGCCGAGTCCTCGCCGCGCGCCTGCAGGCGCACGACGTCGCCGCCAAGGGAGCCGCGCAGCTCGGCGGGGGTGCCGGAGACGCACAGCTTGCCGCCGTGGATGATGCCGAGCCGGTCGCACAGCGTGTCGGCCTCTTCCATCGAGTTGGTGCAGAGGAGGATGGTGACGCCCTGGGACTTCAGCGTCCTGATCTCCTCCCACACCCGCTGACGGCCCGGCACATCGAGGCCGAGGGAGGGCTCGTCGAGGAAGACGACCTGCGGCTTGTGCAACAGCCCGGTCGCGATGTCGAGGCGCTTGCGCATGCCGCCGGAGTAGGTCTTGACCAGGCGGTCGGCCGCTTCCTCGAGGTCTACCATCGCGAGCAGCTCGGCGATGCGCGCCTTGCGTTCCTTGCCGAGGTGGTAGATGCGGGCGAAGAAGTCGAGGTTCTCGCGGCCGGTCAGGTTCGGGTCGGAGGTCAGCTCCTGCGGCACGTAGCCGACCTGGCGGCGCACGGCGTCGGGATCCTGGGTCACGTCCACCCCGAGCACCTCGGCTTTGCCCGAGGTCGGCGCGACGACGGTCAGCAGGATCTTGGTCGTCGTCGACTTGCCGGCCCCGTTCGGACCGAGCAGGCCGTAGACCTCGCCCGGCTGCACCTCGAGGTCGAGGCCGTTCAGGGCCTGCACCTCGCCGTAGGTCTTGACGAGCTTCTCACAGCGGACGGGCAGCATCGGATCCTCCCGGAGGCTCAAGGTCGGGCGTTTCGACGAACGCGACGAGGGCATCGATCACCGTCTGCGCGCTCGAGAATCGTAACTTTTCACGAGCTTCTGTATAGCTTTCCCATACGAATTCGGCGTGCTCCTCGCTCAACCGCACGCGCAGGGTGGGCGGCGCCCAGGCGAGGAAGTAGACCACCTTCTTGGTGCGCCCGGACAGCCCGCCCATCGTGTCGGGCAGGGTGTACACGCTCTCGACCCGGAAGCCCGGCTCGACCTCGGTCGGCGCCCAGCCGATCTCCTCCTGCAGCTCGCGCAGGGCGCCTTCGAGGTCGTCCTCGCCGGGGTCGAGGTGGCCCTTGGGAAAGCCCCAGGTGTCGTGGCGCGGGTTGCGCAGGAGCAGGACCTCCTCCTCCTCCATCCCCCGCCGCACCACGACGACGCCGGCGGCGCGCACGACCGGCGTCTCCTCGGCCTCTTCCTCGACCTCCGGCGCGAGCAGCTCGACCAGGCGGTCGCCGTCGATCGCGTACAGCCGCCGCACCCGCACCAGGTCGCGCGCCTCGGCGGCGAGGGGGCCGAGGCTGATCACGATGCCGGCGACGATGTGGGAGGAGGTCTCGATCTCCTCCCAGAACATCTGCATCTGCTCGGGACTGACCGGCTTGCGCTGGCGGAAGAAGCCGACGAGCACCGGCATGCGGAACAGCTTGCCGCGCAGCCGCGCCTTGAAGATCTGCAGGGTGTCGACCGCCCGCAGGAGCTTCGGCCGGGTCAGGTCGAAGCGGCGGAAGAAGGCCTCCTTGAGCTCCTGGGAGCCGGCGAAGCCGTCGAGCAGGGCCCGGCGCGCGGGATCTTCCTGCAGGGCGAGCTGCGGCGCCCGGGCGTCCTCTTCCGAGGGGGCCCCCGGCGGGCGCGGCTTCGGCAGGTTCTTGAGCACGAAGGCGAGCAGGACCCCCGCGATCAGCGCCACGACCGTGCAGGGCACGATCATCGCCGGCAGCATCACGCCCGTCCGGTGCTTTCGAGCAGCACGGTGACCGGTCCGTCGTTGACCAGCGAGACGGCCATCTTCGCCCCGAAGCGCCCGGTCTCGACGCGCAGCCCGGCCTCCCGCAGGGCCGCCACGTAGGCCTCGTACAGGGGCTCGGCCTCGTCCGGGGGCATCGCGGCGGCGAAGCCGGGCCGGTTGCCTTTGCGGGTGTCGGCGTAGAGGGTGAACTGGGAGATCGCGAGCACGGCGCCGCCGACATCGGCGACGGACAGGTTCATCTTCCCCTCGGGATCGCGGAAGATCCGCAGCCGCGCCGTGCGCCCGGCGAGATAGCGGGCGTCGCCGGCGCAGTCTTCCCGCCCGACCCCGACCAGCACCAGCAGCCCGCCGTCGACCGCGCCGACCGTCTCGCCGGCGACCTCCACCGACGCGGAGCTGACGCGCTGGACGACGAGCTTCACGCTTCCTCCAGACCCTCGAGCTCCTGGCCCTCGGTCTGGCGCATCAGCGGGAAGAGCACGGTGTCGCGCAGGTTGTCGAGGTCCATCAGCAGGGCGACCATGCGGTCGATCCCCATGCCCCAGCCGCTCATCGGCGGCATGCCGTACTCCATCGCGAGCAGGTAGTCCTCGTCGACGTCGAGGGCCTCTTCGTCGCCCTTCTCGCGGGCCGCCGCCTGGACCTCCATGCGCGCCCGCTGGTCGAGCGGATCGACGAGCTCGGAGTAGGCGTTGACGATCTCCCAGCCGCCGGCGACCAGCTGGAAGCGGTCGGTGACGTGCGGGTTCTCGTCGTTCTTGCGCGCCAGCGGCGAGATGTCCGTCGGATGCGCGGTCAGGAAGGTCGGCTGGATCAGCTTCGGCCGGCACACCTTCTTGTACAGCGCGTCGATCAGGTTGCCGCGGCCGAGCTTCTCGGGCTCCTTGTGCTCGAGGTCGATGCCCCGCTCGCGGATCTCGGCGAGCAGCGCCTCGGCGGTCGGGAAGTCGCTCAGGCTGATGCCGCAGTCCTTCGCGATCAGCTCGGAGAAGGTCACCCGCGGCCACTCCCCGGAGAAGTCGATGTCGTTGCCGCGGAAGGTCACCTTCTCGCTGCCGAGGACGACGCCGAGGAAGTGCTGGAACAGGCGCTGGGTGAAGCGCATGTTGTCCTCGTAGTTCCAGAACGCCGCGTAGTACTCGAGCATCGTGAAGTCCTGCAGATGGGACGCGTCGATGCCCTCGTTGCGGAAGCAGCGGGCGAACTCGTACACGCGCTCGAAGCCGCCGACCACGCAGCGCTTGAGGTAGGTCTCCGGGGCGATGCGCAGGTAGACGTCGATGCCGAGGGCGTTGTGCCGCGCGGTGAAGGGCCGGGCGAGGGCCCCCGAGGGCTTGTTCTGCAGGACCGGCGTCTCGACCTCGAAGAAGTCGTGGGCGTCGAGGAAGTCGCGGATGGTGCGGATCAGCCGCGTGCGCAGCTTGAACACCTCACGGGACTTCTCGTTGGACAACAGGTCGAGGTAGCGGCGCCGGTAGCGCAGCTCCTGGTCCTTCATGCCGTGCCACTTCTCCGGCAGCGGGCGCAGGGCCTTGCCGAGGAAGGTCACCTCGTCGGCGCGCAGGGTCAGCTCGCCGGTGCGGGTGCGGATCATCGAGCCCTTGATGCCGACGAAGTCGCCGAGGTCGAAGCGCTTGACGAGGTGCTTGTACATGAACTTGCCGACCCGGTCCTGCTGCACGGCGATCTGCAGCTTCCCCCCGAAGTCGGCGAGGTGGGCGAAGGTCATCTTCCCCATCACGCGACGGGAGACCATGCGCCCGGCGAGGGCGACGTCGGTCGTGCCGACCTCGAGGCCGGCCGCCTCGGCGATGGTGTGGGTCTTCGCGAAGCGGTCGGGGTAGACCGGGACCTCGGCATCTCGCAGGCGTTGCAGCTTGTCGAGGCGGACCTGGCGCTGGCTCATGGTGTCTCCGGGGGTGCGGGGCGCGGCGGATCATAGCAGACCCGCGCGGGATTACAACAGGCGTCGGCCCCCGCCCCCGGCTCACCGCCAGATGGCGGCCTCGCGCTCGGGGACGCGGGCGGAGAAGAAGTCGAGCAGCTCGCGGTTGACCTCTTCGGGGGCATCCTGCTGCACGAAGTGCCCGGCGCCGGGGATCGGGCGGAACTTCAGCCAGCCACTGTGCAGCTTCTCGATGTGGGCGATGATCTTCGGGGCGAGCGCCCAGTCGTCCTCCCCCCACAGCACCAGGCTCGAGCAGCGCACCCGTGCCTGGCGCATGCGTCGGCGCTCGAGGCGCAGGAGCGGGGAGGTCAGCAGCCGGAAGGCTTCCCTGTAGTAGGAGATGGCGGCGCGGGATTGGCCGGTGTCGAAGCTGTCGGTCCACATCGCGATCAGCTTCTCCGAGGGACGGACGAGGGTGCGCTCGAGGACCCACCCCATGAAGCGGCGTCCGAAGGGGCTGGCCAGGCACTCCGGAGCGCCGGGCAGCTGGAACATCAACCCGTACCACAGCCGCAACGCCTGCCGGGGATCTTCGCGCAGCAGCCCCTCGAGGGCGGGCAGGGGCGGGGAGTTGAGCAGGGCGAAGCGGTCGACCTTCCAGGGGAAGCGCGCCGCGAGCTCGAAGCCGATCATCCCGCCCCAGTCGTGGCCGACCACGAAGCAGCTCTCCACGCCGAGCTTGTCGAGGAAGGCCCCGAACAGCTCGGCGAGCTCTTCGACCGCGTAGCTCTTCGCCGTCGAGCCCCCGTAGCCGGGCAGGTCGGGCACGATGACACGGTAGCCTGCGGCGACCAGCGCGGACATCTGGTGACGCCAGGAGAACCAGCGCTCGGGGAAGCCGTGCAGGAGCAGCACGGGATGGCCGTCGCCGCCGTCGACGTAGGACAGCGTGCCCTCGTCGAGGCGCGCGGTGGAGGTTCCCCACGGACGGCCCGAAAACAGCTCCTCGACGTTCTGCATCGCGCGCTCCTCGCAGGTGGTGCTCGACTATAGGGACGGATAACGCTGCGCGTCAAGACGCGCCGAGGGCAAATCACCCCGGGCGGTGGAGAGGCTTTCGCCTCCTGCGACCCGATCGCTACAATCGGAGCATAGAGTCAGTGGAGATGTGCGATGCCGGATACGAAACAAGCGAGCGACCAGAGCGAGATGATCGAGTTCGAATCGTCGGGTGACCAGGAGCCGAAGAACGAGGCGCAGTTCGACGGGCCCGCCTGCAAGGTCGATGTCGCCGAGACCGCGATCGAGCTCGACATGGTCAAGGACGCCGCCGGCAAGGACCTGCAGGTCACCGTCACCCCCGCCGCGCTCAAGCCGATCCACAAACTCCGCACCCAACAGGGCCCCGAGATCGAGGTCGCGCTCGAAGCGGCGGTGCGCCAGGACCAGTTCACGGCGCGCGTCACGCCGAAGAAGCCCGGCGAGGGCGAGCTGACCGTCGAGTACGAGTACGGGGCGATGCCGGCGGTCGACAAGAAGGTCACCTACAAGGTCAAGGCCGTCCCGGTCGTCGCGATCGACGACCCGAAGATCGTCGTCGTCAAGAAGGACTACATCCCCTCCGTCAAGCGCCTGCCCGTCACGTTGACCGTCGTCGGGGAGGTCAGCGGCGGAAGCGCCGAGCTGACCTGCAGCGAGCCCGCGGTCGAGATCTTCGAGCAGGCCGAAGGCGGCCAGCCCCTGCCCTTCCCGGTCAAGCTCTCGATCAAGGAGCTGAACAGCTCGGTCGAGCGCTTCATCCAGGGCAAGGCCCCGAGCGCCAGCGCCGAGAAGACCGAGCTGATCCTGACCCTCAAGGACGTCCAGGAGCCGCACGTACCCGAGGGCAAGGACACCCTGACCAGCATCGAGCTCGGCTGCGAGGTCTACGAGGCCAAGGCCGAGAACCCCGCGAAGATCGACGGCGCCAAGAAGCTCGAGCCAGGGCTCTCCCTCGACTTCCCGCAGGAAAAGGAGAAGTCCATCCGCGCGAAGCTCGTGCTGCAGCAGGCCAAACCGGCCGACTACGCGGGCGTGATCGAGCTGCGCTCGGTCGGCGGCCGCGCCCAGCTCTTCGACCGCCCCGACGGCGCCAACCGCACCCTGGCGAAGACCGACGTGCCGAACGACCAGCTCGGCAAGGGCAAGGAGGTCTGGCTCGAGGGCACCGGCGTCAGCGGCGCGCCCAAGGACGGCTCGATCCACATCGGACTCGAGGCCGCCCCCGAGGCGATCGGTGAGCGGGTCGACGTCACCGTCCGTCCCTGCCCGACGATCAAGGTCGCCGATCCGCGCTACGCGCTGGTGCGGAAGAAGGACGACGAGGAGCACAAGCCGCAGCGCCTCGAGGTCGAGCTCGGTGTCACGGGCCCCTTCAAGGGCACCGGCCGGCTGCGTTCCGACAAGGGCGCGAACATCACGCTGTACAAGAAGCAGGACGAGCAGACCTTCACGCCGGCCTCGATGCCCCTCGAGGTGACGACCGAAGAGCTCGAGAGCGGCCTGAAGGTCTACGTCGAGGCGACCAAAGCCTCCGAAGCGATGGACGACATCGAGCTGGTCCACGAGCTGGTCGGCGGCGAGGTGCCCGGTGGCGCGCCGGCGAGCGACAAGATCACCGCCGTCGAGCTCAAGCTCGAGGTGTTCACCCAGAACGAGGAGGCGGGCAAGCCGCCGACCGCGGTCGAGGACGGGAAGCGCCTCGACCCCGGCGCCGAGCTCGACCTCGCGCCGCAGGGGCAGGACCCGATCAAGACCAAGGTGGTCGTCCATCCGCCCGTGCCGAAGGAGTTCAAGGCCGAGCTGACCCTCGACCAGCGAGGCAAGGGCCTGAAGCTCAGCACGACCAGCGACGGCGAGGTGCCGACGCCGGCGGCGCTGCAGGCCGAGCAGATCCCCCAGGACGGCAAGAGCTACGAGATCGAGGGCGGCGCCGTCAGCGCGAAGCCGATGGCCGAGGGCCTGTGCATCGGTTCGGAGATGGGCGACGGTGACCGGGTCTCGGTCACCGTGCGGCCGATGCCGACCATCGAGCTCGCCGACCCGCGCCTGCTGCTGGTCCGCAAGACAGGCCAGACCGTCGGCCGGGTCAAGGTCGAGCTCGGCGTCACCGGCAACTTCGACGGCACCGCCGAGCTGAAGTGCGACCCCGCCGGGCAGGTCAAGGCCTACGAGGCCGAGCAGGGCGACGAAGGGGAGAAGACCCTGCCGCTGACGATCGAGAAGGACAAGCTCAACAACAAGATGACCCTGTGGCTCGAAGGCGCGAAGGTCAGCACCGGCGTCGACAAGACCAAGCTGGTCCTGACCCTGAACGGCGGCACCGTCAAGGGCGGCGGACCGGCCGAGCAGCCGCTGACCTGCGTCGAGCTGACGCTGGACGTGCACGACACCGAGGGCGCGCCGCTCGAGCCGGCCAAGAAGGCCGACCCGGGCCGTGACTTCGACCTCGCCGTCAAGCCCGAGGAGTCGAAGCGCGCCAAGCTGATCGTCAAGAAGGTCGCCCCCGAGGACTTCACCGGCGATGTCGAGCTGAAGAGCCGCAGCGGCGCGCTCAAGCTCTACGCCTCCGACGATGCGAAGACCGACCGCCAGGCCGTGCAGCTCCCGCTGTGCTTCAAGCCGAGCGAGATCGGCGAGGGCAAGGAGTATTGGGCGGAAGCCGCCGAAGCGGGCGCCGAGCCCAAGGGCGACGGCTTCACGCTCGGCGTCAAGGACGGCCCGGTCGGCGACACGGTGTGCGCCTCGGTGCGCTGCCTGCCGGTGATCGAGCTCGTCGACCCGAAGGTCGTGCAGGTGCCGAGCGACAAGATCGAAGAGGGTTGGAAGCGCACGGCGGTCAAGCTCAGCGCGACCGGCGACTACAACGGCACGGGCAAGCTCGAGTGGACCAGCGGCCAGGTCAAGGTCTTCGCCGTCGAGAAGGACGGCCAGGCCCTGACCAGCCCCCACACCATCGCGACCGGCGACCTGAAGACCGGCAAGACCCTCTACCTCGAGGGGGCGGCCAAGGCGCCGGAGAGCGAGCTGAAGCTCAGCCTCGAAGGTGGGAAGAAGCCGGCCGCCGACACCGCGACCGAGAAGGCCAAGGTCATCGAGCCGAAGCTGGTGATCCCCCACATCGACTGCGAGTACCAGGCGGTGCTCTGCGACCGCGAGCTCGACCAGAAGCAGCCGGGCAGCGACGCCAAGAAGCACAAGGTCTCCCCGACCCTGATCGAGGTCTATCTCGAGGAGACCGAGCCGGGCATCAAGTACGAAGGGACGGCGACGCTCGAGATGAGCACGCCGGCGGTCGATCTCTTCAAGGACAAGGAGTGCACCCAGTCCCACACCCTGACCCAGGGCAAGCTGAAGCTCGAGCGCGCGGACATCACCGGGGGCAAGAAGCAGAAGATCTACCTGCGCGGCAAGACCGCCGGCGACCTCAAGCTGACCCTGAAGCCCGACGCGATCACCGAGCAGAACGTCCCCGAGCCCGGCACCGTGATGCTCAAGGAGAAGGAAGAGCAGGACCTGATCGTCGTCAAGCTCGAGCTCGAGGTCAACGCGGACAAGAAGGACCACAGCAAGGTGCTGATGGACGAGAGCGCGCCGACCCGGACGCCGATGAGCGACGACGACAAGGTCAAGAAGGGCCGCTTCCTGATGGTCCAGGACGCCGAGAAGGCCCACGCCCGGGCCAAGATCGTCGTCAAGAAGCCCGACGCCAAGCTGTGGACCGTCGGCAAGCCCGACTACGAGGTCGTCCTCGACAAGGAAGCGACGACCGGCGCCGTCAAGCTGTTCGACGCCGAGAGCGCCGGCGCCGAGAAGGCGCTGCCCCTCAAGCTCAAGCAGGCCGACCTCGGCGCCGACCTCGTGCTCTGGGCCGAAGGCACCACCGCCGGCGACACGCTGCGCCACCTGCGCCTGCACCTCGGCCTCGACCGCGCTCCGGGCGGTCCCGTCGCCAAGGAGGTCAAGGTCAACGGCGACTGGGCGACCCTGACCGTGGTCGAGCTCGAGAAGGTCACCCCCGACACCGACGACTACAAGCAGTACATCAACCTCCCGGTCGACAACACCAAGCCCACCCAGGGCCGAAAGATCAAGTCCGAGGCGAAGCTGACGAAGGCCCTCGAGAACGTCGAGGTGATGTACACTCTGGTCGCCAAGCCGGCCGAGGGCAACCATCAGGGGAACAAGGACAAGAACGACCTGCTCCAGGCCCTGCGGGTCCAGGAACCGAAGGACACCGACTCGGCGGTCAAGACCGACAACACCGGCAAGGCGACGAGCAACGAGCTCGAGCTGTCGCGCTACGGCGGCGACATCTTCAACGTCGTCGCCTACCTGAAAGACGCGCCGCCGCTGTCCAAGAAGGTGCCGAAGAAGTCGAAGTCGAAGGACATCGCGGTCTGGCGCAAGGTGTTCTTCGAGTTCGATTGTATGAACAGGGGGAGCGGCGGAAGCTACTCCGATGTCGTCGACTGCAACACGATGAGCGCGGAGTTCAAAAAGGGCTTTGTTGAGGTCGAGCGGAAGGGAGTCGATCAGGCGCCTCCGCACCAACGCATCTTGACCGTGACTCGAAATGCGATGGAGCAGAGCCTCTGCGCTGCCGCCCCGGGTGAGTACAACACCTGGACCAACCCACTGCGCAACTTGTCAGGAGCGGATGCGAAGACGTACTTCCACATGGCCATCGTCGACACGATCGGCTTCAACCCTTCGGTGGCGGAAGTCCCCTTCGTCATGGACAAGGTCAGAAAAGACGTCCAGCCACCGGGACCGCTGGAGCTGGATCTGCGCCGCTGGTACGACACCCGCAACGACAAAGTCAAAGTCACCATCAAGAAGACAGGTCAGGCTCCAGTCACGCAGTTCCTCAACAACCCGGGATCGCTGGCGTGCGTTGAGACGGGCGACCAGGCGTATACCATCACCGTCGACCTGCGCGGACAGCTCGGTCTCCCCAACGCGGATGATCTTCCTCCCGACGTCGAGATACTCGCCATCACCATTCCGTTCATCAGGTGGACGGGACTCTCCGGGCTACAATCAAGCATG
>JAUIEM010000176.1 GCA_030428695.1 bacterium | reverse complement strand
CGCCGCAGCGCCCCGTCGACGGGCAGGGCCAGGGTCAGCCGCCAGCCTTCCCCCTCCTCCCGCGCCCAGGCCCCGAACGGCACCGCGCAGCCGCCGCCGTAGGCGCGCAGGCAGCGCCGCTCGGCGCTCGCCGCCGCCCGCGTCGGCGCGTGGTCGACCGCGGCCAGGGCGGCCCGCGCTTCGGCATCGTCGGCCCGCAGCTCGACGGCGATGGCGCCCTGCCCCGGGGCGCAGGGCCAGCGCGCGGGGTTGAGCTCGAAGCGGTGGAGCGGCGCGACGTCGAGCCCGAGCCGCTCGAGCCCGGCGCGGGCGAGGAGCAGCGCGTCGACCTCCCCGGCGCGGCACTTCCCGACCCGCGAGGGCACGTTGCCGCGGATCGGCACGCAGCGCGCGGCGGGGGCGTGGGCCGCGAGCAGGCGTGCCCGGCGCGGGGACGAGCTGCCGACGCGCGCCCCCGGCGTCAGCGGCAGCGCCCCGTCTTCCGCGAATGCCCGCGGATGCACGAGCAGCACGTCGGCGACCGGCGCGCGCGGCAGCATCGCCCCGACGGCGAGGCCGGAAGGGAGCTCGGTGGGCAGGTCCTTCAGGGAGTGCACCGCGAGGTCGATGGCGCCCCCCGCCAGGGCCCGCTCGAGCTCGCTGGTGAACAGCCCGACGCTGCCGCTCTGGCTCAGGGAGGTCTGCTGGTTCGCGTCCCCGGAAGTGCGCACAACCTCGATGCGATGTGCCGCCTCGAGCCCGGCGCAGACGCTGCGGGTCTGGGTCAGGGCGAGGGCGCTGCCCCGGGTGCCGACGATCAGGATGCGTCCCGGCATGGCGGCCCCTCCGTGCGGTGGCGGGTCGCTTCCTTGACGGTGCGGAAGACCTCGCCGGTCAGCTCGAGCACGATCCGCCGCAGGTCGCCTTCCAGCCGGCTCCGCTGCGCTTCGGGGAGCTCCTCCAGGGGACCGGCGCAGAGCGCTGGCACGCGCTCGCGCACCAGCTCGCGCTGGCGCTTCTGCAGCGCGTCGAGGAGCTGGGCGAAGGTCGGCTCCCGGCAGAAGGCGGCGAAGTCCGCGACGGCGCGGCGGACGAGGGCGGCGGCGACCTCCTCCTCGTCGGCCTCGGCGGCGGCGTCGTGGCCCTGGTGGAAGGCGCTGAGCGTGTCGAGGTCCGCCCGCTCGACGCCGGGCAGCTCCGCCGCGGACTGGGCCGGGATGCCGATGTCGATCAGCAGCAGCGGCGCCTTCCGCGGGGCGATGTGCGCGGCCTGCACGAGCGGCGCGCGGGCCCCGGTGCAGACGATGCAGGCGTCGGCCGTGGCGAGCGTCGCGCGCAGCTCCGTCAGCGGCCGCGCCCCGGGATGGGGGCTGCGGTTCAGGGCGACCGGCCGGTAGCCCGGATCGGCCTCGAGCAGCCCGAGCACGCGCTTGCCGATCGCCCCGAGGCCGACGACCGCGACGCGACCCCGCGGGCGCCGCTCGCGCAGGAAGTCGAGGGCGAGGCTGTGGACGCCGCGGGCGGAGGAGGCGATCAACCCTTCGCCGATCGCGCGCCGCACCAGCCGCCCGCAGACCGCGCTGAGGCCGTTGAGGATGCGCGAGGAGGAACCTTCCCGCCGCGCGTCCTCCAGGGCCCGGAACAGCTGGCCGGCGATCTGGCGCTCGCCGAGCACCAGCGACTCCCGCCCGATGGCGACCCGCATGATGTGGCGCGCGGCCTCTTCCCCGACCAGCACGTAGGGGCAGAGCTCGGGGGCGCCGGCCGCCCGCAGCCGCTGCAGCATGCGGCCGCGCAAGAGCTCGGCCGCCCAGCGGTTGTGCTTCCCCGACACCAGCCACTCGCTGCGGTTGCAGGTCTCGAGCAGGGCGAAGCCGTCCGCCGCCTCGTTGCGCCAGAGCGCCGCCCGCAGCGCCCGCGCCTCGTCGGGCCCGAGGGCGAGCCGCGAGCGCCAGCGCGAGGAGGCGACCCGGAAGTCGCAGCCGACCAGGGCGAGGGGCAGCTCAGCCATCGCGCCCCCCGAGCTCCGCGACGACCCGGACCAGCCGCTCGACGCCGTCGGGCGGGCTCGTCGGCACCAGCCCCTGGCCGAGGTTGAGGATCAGCCCGCCGTCGCCGGCCGCCGCGACCGTCTCCTCGACGACCTGCCGCATACGCTCTTCGGGCGCGTGGAGCAGAGCGGGGTCGAGGTTGCCCTGCAGGGCGATGCCCTTCGGCAGGCGCCGCCGCGCCTCGGCCATCGCGATCGAGGTGTCGACCGACAGCACGTCGCAGCCGGTCTGGGCGGCGGCCTCGAGGTGCCCGGCGGCGTTGCGCAGGTAGAGGATGATCGGCACGCCCGACGGGGCGAGGGCGGAGATGATGCGCTGCACCCAGGGCGCGGCGAGCTCGCGGTAGTCGGCGGGGCAGAGGTGTCCGGCCCAGGTGTCGAAGATCTGCACGACGTCGACGCCGGCCTCGATCTGCAGCTGCAGGAGCTCGGCGACGAGGTCGGCGATGCGGTCCATCACCCCCTCGAAGACCTCCGGCCGGGTGTAGGCGAGCTTCTTGAGCTCGGCGCTGTCCTTGCTCGGCCCGCCCTCGACCAGGTAGGCGGCGAGAGTCCAGGGGGCGCCGGCGAAGCCGATCACCGCCGTCTCGGGCTGCAGCCGCGCGCACAGCCGCTCGACGGCCTGGCGCACGTAGGGGAAGGCGCTCGCGTCGGCCCGGCGCAGGCGGGCGAGGGCGGCGGCGTCGCGGACCTGCGGGGAGACCCGCGGGCCGCCGGGGGCGTAGGTCACCTCGGCGCCGAGGGCGTCGAGCACGATCAGGATGTCGCAGAACAGGATCGCCGCGTCGAAGGCGTAGCGGGCCAGGGGCTGCAGGGTGACCTTCTCGGCGAGCTCGGGCGTGCGCACGACCTCCCAGAAGGAGTGGCTCTTGCGCACGGCGCGGTACTCGGGCAGGTAGCGTCCGGCCTGGCGCATCAGCCACAAGGGCGGCCGGTCGACGGGCCGGCCGCGGCAGGCGGCGAGCATGCGGTCGCGGGGAAGCATGGGCCCCTCCTCAGGGAGCGTCCGGGTCGAGGGCGGCCCAGTCGCGGGGTTGCAGGAAGATCTCGGTCAGCGCGGCCTCGGGGCTGCCGGGCTCGGGCCGGGCGTCGTAGCCCCAGGTGACGACCGGCGGGAGCGACATCAGGATCGACTCGGTGCGGCCCTCGGACACGATCCCGAACTTCGTCCCCCGGTCCCAGAGCAGGTTGAACTCGACGTAGCGCCCGCGGCGCATCAGCTGGAAGGTGCGCTCGCGCTCTCCCCAGGGCCGCTCGCGGTTCGCCCGCACCAGCGGCAGCCAGGCGGGCAGGAAGGTGTGGCCGACCGCCTCGACGAAGGCGAGGTCCTGGTCGCGGTCGCCGCACAGCTGGTCGAAGAAGATCCCGCCGACGCCGCGCGGCTCCTGCCGGTGGCGGTTGTAGAAGTAGCGGTCGCAGTCTTCTTTGTAGCGCGGGTAGCGGGTCTCGTCGAAGCGGTCGCAGGTCGCCTTGAGGGCGCGGTGGAAGCGGATGACCTCGGCCCACGCCGGGTAGTACGGGGTCAGGTCGATGCCGCCCCCGAACCACCAGCGGGGGCCGGCCTCGAAGTAGCGCACGTTCATGTGCACGGTCGGGATGTGCGGGCTCTTCGGGTGCATCACGACCGACACCCCGGTCGCGAAGAAGGGTGTGTCCGCGGGCAGCTCGAGCTTGGCCAGGGCCGGACGCGGGAGGCGGTCGCCGGCCAACGCGGAGAAGTTCACGCCGCCCTTCTCGATCACCGCGCCGTCGCTGAGCACGCGGGTGTCGCCGCCGCCGGAGCCGCGCTCGTAGTCCCACAGGTCGGACTGGAAGCGTCCGCCGTCCTCGGCCTCCAGGCCGCGGCACAGCGCGTCCTGCAGCGAGCGCATCACGGCTTCGACGGTGTCGCGGAACACGCTTCCTCCCCGGCGCCCCGACGCCAGCCCCCATGCTGCCGTTTCGGGGCGCCGGCGTAAAGGCCTGGCTCCATTCGAGGGAAGCGTCCGGCGGCGGAGGCCCCGCGAGCACATCGCGTGCCGCGCGAAAGTTTTGGGCGGCGCCGACCGACAATCCAGAGTGGACCCCACGACAGAGCACCGCGACCCACACGAGGGAAAGGCTGGCATGCTGATCTCGGACCTCCGTCCCGACCGCGCCCAGAAGAAGCTGTTCCTGACCGTCCACCTGTCCCCGATCGACCTCGGCGACGTCGTGCAGCATGCGCTGCGCGAGGCCTTCCGCGCCGACCTCCCGGTTCCGCGCGACATGCTCCCCGCGCAGCCCTGCTACTTCGCCTGGCTCGGCGACGACTGGCAGAGCGCGAGCTGCGGCAAGCTCGGCGAGACCCGCGAGGAGGCGCTGTGGTCGCTGTACGACCTGCTCGCCACCGAGCTCGACGACGCCGGCTCCCCCAGCCGGGCGCACCTGCCGAGCCAGGCCGACCCGGACCGCTGGAGCGGGCGGGGCAAGCGCCTCGAGGAGGCGCTGATCGAGGCCGAGGATGAGACCCTGCGGAAGTTCGCCCGCCGGGTGCGCAGCGGCTCCTGGCAGCTGGTGCTCGACGTGTGGGACCTGCGCGACGGCAGCTGCTCCGAGTGGGCTCCGCCCCGCGCCGTGGAGCCGGCCGCCGCGATCGAGGAGGCGCCGCTCGAGCCGCTCGCCGGCGAGACCCGCCGGCCGCGCCCGGAGGAGAGCTCGATGTTCCTGCCCCGGGTGCACACGCCGAAGTCGAGCAGCCGGCGCCTGTCGATGGCCGGCAGCGCCGCCTCGGACGCCGACCTCGAGATCCTCGTCGACCGGCGCGACCGGCGCACCGCGGTGGTCTGGGTCGACGGGGTGGTCGACGACGGCACCGTCGGCCAGCTCGAGGACGTCCTCTGCGACCTGCTCGAGTCCGGCGTGCTGCGGCTGGTGCTCGAGGTGCGGCTGGTGCAGGCCCTCGGCTCGAGCGGCCTCGGCCTGCTGGTCACCTGCGGCGACGTGCTGCAGGAGCATGGCGGGCGCCTGATCCTGGTCGGCGCGAGCCAGCGCCTGCAGCGGGTGCTCGGGGTGCTCGAGGACAACGTGTTCTTCGACTCGGTGCCCGAGCTCGAGGCCGCGCTCGAGGGCTGAGCCTCGGGTTCGGCTGCCTCCGCGCTCGCCCTCCCTACTTCCCCGGCCCGGCCTCCCAGGCGGCGAGGGCGACCCCCGCGGTCGAGCCCGGCCTGCGCATGTTGCGGGCCGCCGGGCTGTCCGGATGGTTGTCGAGGAACACCCGGAGCAGGGTGTGGATCCGCGGCGCCGCGCGCGGCTCGGCGGCGAGCCGCTCGCACAGGTGGGCGATGACCGGGGTCTGCGCGGCGTCTTCGGGCGCGGCCCAGAGCTGCTGATCCCAGACCTGCAGGAGCTCGGGCATCGCGCCGTAGCTGTCCGGGGGGAGGGTGGCAGCGACCTCGAGCAGCGTGTCCGGATGCTCGGCGGCGAGGGCGTGCCAGGCGACGAGCTCGCCGATGGCGGCGAGGCCCGCGAGCGCCCGCCGCGTCCTGCCGGCCGTGGCGCACCACGCGTAGAGCAGCTCGCGGGTGCGGTCGCGGTCGTCCCGCGCGCACACCCGCATCCAGGCGGCCATGCCCGGCACGTCGAAGCTCGCCTCGTCGAGCAGCCAGTCGACGATCCTGCCGAGCTCGCCGGGCAGCACCGAGACCTGGCCGTTGCTGCGGCGCAGGAAGAGGCGGGAGAAGGTCGCCTGGCCGTACGTCGGCAGCGGCATCGCCAGGGCGGCTTCGTAGCGTGCGATGGCGCGGCCCGCCTCGGTGCTCTGGTCGAACAGGGTCCGCGCCATCGGGCTGGTCGCGAACTGTGCGCTCAGGCCGCCCGTCCCGACCAGGAACTCGTGGACACGTCCGGTGGATGGAGCCTCCGGGTCGAGGATGCTCGCGAGGAAGGTGACCAGCTTGACGTTCTCGGGATCGTTGGGAGCGGCGCGCAGGCACTGGTCGAGCGTGCGCAGACCCGCATCGTCGCTTGCGAAGAACGCGGCGGGGAAGCTCGATGCGACCGCGACCAGCTCCTTTCTGCCGAGGGCGGCGGCGACCTGCAGGCAGCGGCCGTCGCCGCACACGGCCAGGGCGCGCAGGGCGCGCAGCGGACGGGGCCCGGTGACGTGCTCCCAAAGCCGCGCGGTCAGCGCGGAGGTGGCCGGCTGCTGGGCACGCAGCCAGGCGAGGGCGGGCTCTTCGGGGCTGTCATCGGCGCACACCAGGTCGGCGATGGAGCGCTCGAGCTCCGGAGCGTGGGGCCCGCCGAGGGAGCTCCGCGCGTGCAGGGCGAAGGCCTGCGTCCGCAGCGCGGGCTCGGCCTCGAGCAGGGCGAGCCACGCGCCGGTGCTCATCGTCGCCGTCAGGCCGTCGATACGTCGCTCGATGCTCGCCGCCGCGCCGGGTTGCGCGCCGGGCAGCAGGGCGAGCAGCGCCGGCAGGTCGGACGTGTCGGTCGCCTCGCCGAGCAGCCGCTCCGCGTACAGGCGCAGGGCGAGCGGGCGCTGGCCCCAGGTGCACAGGTACAGCCCCCAGGCCTGGCGCACCGGCGCGAGCTGCCAGAGGCCGGCGCAGACCAGCAGCACACCGAGCAGGCCGAGGTCGAGCCAGCGCAGCTCGCGTTGCGGCTCGACGGGCGGAGCGGCTTCGGCCGCGGGCGGTTCGCTGCGCCGGTCCTGGTCGAGCCAGCGCAGGAGCGGCAGGCTGCTCTGGCGCCAGGCGAGCACCGCGCGCACCTGTCCGGTCCCGTAGCAACGCACGAGGCCGAGGCCGAAAGCGAGGGCCCCGCCGCCGAGCGCGAGCAGGAGGCCCTGGCGGAAGCCGAGGGCGCTGGCGAGCAGCGCGCCGACGACCACGAGCAGCGCGGCCCGCAGGCCGAGGCCGGACAGCAGCGCGCTGACCAGGCCGAGGCCGCGCAGCCGGGAGTCCGAGGTCAGCGCCGGGACCGCCCGCCGGCTGCCGACGCTGCGGAAGCGCTCGACCAGGGCGCCGATCTCCGCGCGGGCGGCCCCCCACAGGAGGACGCTGCAGGTGGCCAGGGCGGCGAGCAGCGCGAGCGCGAGCACTCCGCTCAGGCGTACGAGCGACTGCGGCCGGGTCAGCGCGTGACCGCTCTCGGGCCAGACCTGGAGCGCGAGCAGGACGAGCGCGAGGAGACCGACCGTGCCCAGGCCGAGCACCTTCGTCGACAGGCGCGGGCTGGCGTGCGGCTGGGCCCAGCGCAGCCCGTCGTCGCGCGGTCGCGGCTGGCACAGCGCGACGAACGCGGTCTTCGCCGCCGAGGCGAGCGCGCCGGTGGCCTCGGCCAGCCGGCGGGTCGCCTGGCTGGCGAGCAGCAGCCACGCGGACGCGCTCGCCAGGGCGAAGAACCCGCCCATGCGCACGGCGTCCGAGGCCTCGAGGGCGAGGATCTCGCGGGCGAGCAGCAGGAACCCGGTCACGGTGCTGACCTGCAGGGCGGCGCTGAGCGCGCGCGACGGACGGCCCTCGCGCAGCAGCCGCGCGAAGCCCGCCTCGAGGGTCGGGCGCCGCTCGCGCACGCCGCCGGCGAGGTCTTCCAGCCACGGTCCGAAGCGGCGCTGCACCCGCCGCAGCCGGTACTGCTGCCAGCCGAGCAGGTGCAGGCCGGTGGCCGTTCCGAGCAGGCCGAGGGGCAGGCCGAGGGCGAGGCGGTCGCCGGCGAACAGCCAGAAGATCAGCTGCGCCAGGGTCCAGACCAGCGCGGCGTAGCCGACCAGGGCGGTGAGCAGGATGTGGAGCGCGACGAGCATCGGACCTCCGCTCCTCCCATCGTAACGCGTCCGATGTCGCCGTGCTGTCGCGCCCCGTAAGAGTTTGTCGCACATGTCGCGGGATGTCGCGCGGGCAGCGCTCGGGTTGTCGGATGCGCGGCGCCGAGGAATCGACGGATTGTGTGGAGATTTCAACGTGTCGATCGACAGAACCACGGCGCTATGCGGCCTCGTGGACATGGCACACGATGTGCGACCAATTCCTCCAACAACGACCCTGCCCCTGGAGGCCCCCTATGTACGTCCTGCAATTGCCCAACACCAACGTCGACGACTGGAAGTCCCTGTCCGCGCAGATGGCCGCCTTCCTGCAGGCCACCGAGCCCCACGCCTGCCCGCACTGCCGGCGCTGAGCTCCGCCATCCACGCAGCAAACAAAAAAGCGCACCCGTCCGGGTGCGCTTTGTACGTGGGTCGAGGGCGGCTCAGCCGTCGCTGGTCGCCATCGCGCGGTGGACCTCGGCGCCCTGGCGGCGCTCGATGAGGTTCTGCTCCATGTGCAGGGCCTGCTTCCGGGCCTCCGCTTCGCTGAAGCCGTAGAGCTCCTGGAGCGTGCCGACGAGCTTGTCGGGCTGCGACGCGATCGCGTCGGCCTGCTCGTCGCTCAGCTTGTTCCACTTCTCCTTGATCTTCGCCGCGATCTGGCGGCCCTTTCCTTCCATCTTGTGCAGCTTCTCGAAGCTCATGATTCCTCCTTCTGGGCTTGGATCCGGTCCACGGGGCAGGACGAAGAGCTCGCCTGCCGGACGGGATCCGCGTCTGAACACCCTGCAGTATAGCAGACATCTGAGCGTATGTCAAGATGCGTGTGGAGGTTCTGTCGAGGTCTTGCTGGACCAGTCGAAGAACATCTGCGCCCGCCCCGGCCGCCGGAAGGTCTTCGCCCGCGGCCGGGTCGGACCCCGCGAGCCGCGCAGGCCGAGGCGCTTGCAGCACAGCCGGAAGAGGTCCTCGATCGCCTTCCAGTGCGCGCCGCTCCCGCGCATGCGGTGGTGGAAGCGGGCGTCGCTCAGGGCCCCGCCGCGCATCTCCTTGAGCCGCGACAGCACGCGCTCGTAGCGCAGGGGCAGGGCCGCCTGCAGGCGCTCGAGGAAGACCTGCTCGACCGCTCCGGGCAGGCGCAGGAGCAGGCTGCCCGCGGTCTGCGCGCCCGCCTCCGCCGCCGCCTCGAGCACCTTCGGCATGTCGCTGTCGTTCAGGCCGGGGATCAGCGGCGCGACCATCACCCCGGTCGGCACCCCGGCGGCGCTGAGCCGGCGCAGGGCCTCGAAGCGGTGGCGCGGGGCGGGGGCGCCGGGCTCGACGGCGCGGGCGAGATGGGGGTCGAAGAAGGGGATGCTGATCGCGACGTGGCAGTCGGCCTCCCGGGCGAGGGCGGCGAGCAGCTCGACGTCGCGGCGCACCAGGGCCGACTTGGTGATCAGGCCGACGGGGTTGCGGTACTCGAGGCACACCTCCAGGCAGCGTCGGGTCAGCCGGTAGCTGCCCTCGATCGGCTGGTAGCAGTCGGTGTCGCCGGAGAACACGAGCTGCTCGCCGGTCCAGGAGCGGCTCTCGAGCTTCTTCCGCAACAGCTCCGGGGCGTTGACCTTGACGACCAGCTTGGTGTCGAAGTCGGTGCCGGCCCCGAAGCCGAGGTACTCGTGGTCCGGCCGCGCGTAGCAGTAGGCGCAGGCGTGGGTGCAGCCGCGGTAGGGGTTGAGGCTGTAGGTGAAGGGGATGTCGGGGGAGGCGTTGGAGCTGACGATGCTGCGCGCCTCTTCCTCGAAGATCTCGAGCCGGGCGGGGGGCGGCGGAACCTCCCACTCGACCTCGGTCGAGACGAAGCGGTTCGCGGGATTGCTGACCGGTCGCAGCACGGCGGCCCCCCGGCGGGAAGACCGCTCCAGGCTATCAGTCCTCTGCCGCCTCGTACAGGTCGCGCACGCAGCGGAAGCCGACGTCGGCGAAGCGCTCGCTCGGCTGGCGGGCGTCGCGGATGGTCGTGCGGCAGCCGGCCTCGTAGTATTCCCAGATCCTGTAGGAGCCTCCGCGGACCACCCGCAGCTCCTGTTCGTACCCTCTTTCGCGGTACTCCGATCCGAGGTAGGGTCCGTAGCCGGTCGCCCCGGTCTGCGGATGGCGGTAGCCCAGGGTCCACTCGTGCACGTTCCCGACCATGTGCAGCACCCCCCAGGCGCTCGCTCCCTGGGCGATGGAGTCGACCGGCACGAGCGCGCCGTCCTCTCTGTGGCGGGCCGCGGCGTTGCACAGGTCCCAGCCCCAGGTGGCGCCCCAGGGGAAGGGGCGCTTGTCCTCCGGGGCGGCGAAGTCCGGGCCCCAGCTCGCCGCCTTCTCCCACTCCTGCTCGGTCGGCAGGCGCTTGCCGCACCAGCGGGCGTAGGCCCAGGCGTTCCAGAAGCTGACGCCCGTGACCGGCTGCCAGCGGCGCCCGGAGGGCTCGGCGATCGACTCCCAGCCCTCGGGCAGGTGGTCGCCGACGGCGCCGGGCTGCGCGGGATGGTCGAAGGCCCCGGACTTGACCCGCGGGTCCTCGAGGAAGGTCCGGTAGGCCTCGACGCTGACCTCGTGGATGTCGATCGCGAACGCCGGTAGATCGATCGTGTGCGCGGGGTGGGCGTCGAGCCAGGTGCTCGGGTCGTCCGTGCCCATCGGAAAGGGGCCGGCGGCGATCGGGACCATCGCCTCCGGGCCGTGGAGGCGCGCGAAGGGGGCGTTCCTCTCGCGCAGCGCCGAGGCCTCGGCGGCGAGCGCGTCGGGAAGGTCGGGGACGGCGAGGATCGCGGCGAGCAGCCCTTCGCACAGCAGGAAGCGTTGGGCGTCGAAGTGGGTCCGGGCGCGCTGCAGGGCCGCCGCCGGGTCCTCGACGGGCACCGTCCGCAGCCGCGCGGCGCGCTCGGCGAGCCGGCCGAGGGCTTCCTGCAGCAGCGCTTCGGCCTGCGCGAGCTCACCCTCCTGGGACAATCTGTCGACCTGCGCGAGCAGCGAGCCGAGGGCGCGGTCTCCGGCGACGACGGCGCGGATCTCGAGTCGTTTCAGGAGGAAGTCCGCGCGCTCAGCGAAGGCGCGGGCGCCCAGGGGCGCGTCGGTGACCAGGCTGAGGATCTCGACGCGCAGCGCGCTCACGGCCTCGGGGTCGGTGTGATCGAGCGCGTCGTACCTCTCCTCGAGCTCCCGGTAGTGCTCGCGGGTGCGAAGGAAGGCGGGAGTGAGCAGCTCTTCCTCCGCGGCGAGCAGGCGGGCGGACTCCTCGACGGTCCGGTAGGCTTCCGTGTCGTCGAAGACCTGCAGCGCGAGACCCTCGTCCAGGACCGCCAGGGCGAGGTCGTTGTAGTCCTGACGCTGCAAACGCTTCGCCTGCGTCCGGACGACTCCCAGCGCCTCGGCGGCGAGCTCCTCGAGCCCCTCGACGAGGGTTTGCCGGTAGTCTTCCGGGCTCAGCACCCCGCGCCGCGTCTCGACCTCCAGCCCCGGGACCTCGAGCTCGATCAGGGTGTCGACCTTCGCCATCTGGGCACGGAGCAGCTCTGCCTGTTGCTCGTTGTGGTCGAGAAGCAGCGCGCGGTTGCGACTGTCGCGGGTGTCCAGCTCCCGTAGCGCCGCGCCACGCGCCTCCAGGGTCTCCCGCAGGGCGTCGAACATCATCGGGTCGAGCGCGGCGAGGGCGGTCTCGGCGAGCTCGCGCCGTGCGGGCGACATCTCGGGGGCCGCTTCCTCCGTCCTGTCCTCCGCCTCGCGCAGCACGAACTCGAGCTCCTGCAGGCGCGACTCCGCGAAGGTCCGCGTCCCCCCATCCTCCAGCCGCAGCACGTAGACGCGGTCGACGAAGGTCTGCAGGCCGCCCTCGATCACCTCGCCGTCGAGCAGGGTGGCCCGCACCGCGCGGAGATCGTTCTCCGGCCAGCGCAGGCAGCGCTCGTAGTGGGCGGCGAATCGCTCCGGCTCCGCCCGCCAGCGCCAGGCGCTGTCGAAGGTCTGCAGCAGCACGACCCCCTCACCGTGCGGGCGCCCGGCGAGCACCGGATCCTGCCCGTCCGCCGCGCGCAGGAGCGCGACGCTGTCTTCCCGCAGGCCGGCCATCGGCCGCAGCCAGTCGACCTGCGCCGCCGGCGGCAGCGGCCAGGCGGTGAAGGCCGCGGGGGCGATCTGCCCCGGCGCGAGCTCGAGCAGCAGGTCCCGGCAGGGCAGGATCGGGAGCGCCCGTACCAGCGCCGGCAGCGTCTCCCGGCCGGCGATGCAGAGCAGCCGCCCGCCGCCCTCCACCCAGGCCGGCAGGGCCTCGAACAGGGCGGGGTGGGCGGCCGGGTCGAGGTCGCCGAGGACGACGACGGCGTAGGCCTCGAGGTCCGGCAGGGTCTCGAGTGGAGGCAGGCCCGGCGAGGATTCCTGCGGGAAGTCGGGCGCGGCGCTGGTCAGGAAGCACTGGACCGCGAAGCGCTCGTCCCCGAGCAGGAGGGTCTTGAGGTGGCGGTACTCCCAACGCGGGGGCCCCTCGACGTAGAGCAGGCGCTCGGCGTCGCCGAGGGCGAGGGAGCTGACGCAGAGGATGAACAGGATCGTGCGCATGGAACCTCCAGAGTCGTCGCTACTCACCCTCAGCGCAAGGCACATGCCGTACCCGGACCGGCCCCGGAGGCCGTGCGCGGCGCGGGCGCCGGGGCAGGATGCCCCGGCCGCGGGGCATTCCGCCCCCACGCAGCCTCTGGCGTCGGGGAGCTTTCCGGCTAGACTGCTGCCTCAGTGAGGCGCAGAGGCGCCCCCCCGAGGTCCCCGTGGTCGTCCAACCCGTCACCCGCAACTACCGCCTGCGCATCGCGCTGATCGCCTTCGCGGCCGTGATCGCGATCGGCACCGCGGGCCTGGTCCTGCTCGAGGGCTGGAGCTGGGGCGACGCGCTGTGGATGATCTTCATCACCCTGTCGACCATCGGCTACGGCGAGGTGCATCCGCTGTCGCCCGCCGGCCGCTACCTGATGATCGGCCTGTTCGTGTGCGGGCTGTCCCTCGGCGGCTACGTGCTGACCGAGATCGCGCGGCTGGTCGTCGAGGGGGAGATGGCCAAGGGCTTCCTGTCCCACTACCGGAGGCGCAGGTTGGAACAGCTCAACAATCACTTCATCATCGTCGGCTACGGGCGCCTCGGCGAAGCGATCGCCAAGGAGCTGCGGGACGAGCGGGCGCAGTACTGCGTGATCGAGAGCGACCGCGAGCACGCCGAGGAGCTCCGCGAGCGGCTCAAGGTCCCCCTGATCATCGGCGACGCGGCCTCCGAGGACGTGCTGTGCGAGGCCGGCATCGAGCGCGCCCGGGGCATCGCGATCGCGCTGCCGTCGGCCCCGGAGGCCGTGTACATCACGCTGTCGGCGCGCCAGCTCGCGCCGGACATCCACATCCTGACCCGGGTCGACGACCCCTCGGCCCAGGCCAAGGCCCGCCGCGCCGGCGCGAACACCGTCGTCAGCCCCGCCCACATGGGGGGCTGGCGCATGGCGCAGGGGCTCGTGCGCCCGCACGCCTCGCACGTGCTCGACATGGCGACCCTGGCCGCCGACGACCGCATCCGCTTCGACGAGGTGCTCGTGCCGCTGACCAGCCCGCTGCTCGGCGAGCCGATCCGGCGCCTGCCGGCGGGCAGCTCGCGGGGGCTGTTGATCGTCGCGATCCGGCGCAAGTCGGGGAAGATGGTCACCACCCCGGATGCCGACGTCAAGATCCAGGGCGAGGATGTGCTGATCGCGATCGGCGTTCCGGCCGCGGTCAAACTGTTCCGCTCGGCCCTCGAGGGCAAGGGCGGCAAGAACCGCAAGAACGGCAAGAACGACCGCTACGACCGGCTCAAGCACGGCAACAACAAGAAGCCTTGATCCCGCGGGGTGATCGAACACCGGGTTGAGACCGCGCGTGCGGGTCGGCTACCATCGGGGGGATCGCGTCGAGGAGCCCCGATGCCGCCCCGCGTCCGCCCCGCCGCCCGTGTCCTGGTCGTCGACCGCGCGCGGCGCCTGCTGCTGTTGCACTGCGTGCAGGAGCTGACCGACGACCCGGTGTTCTGGCACGCCCCCGGCGGCGGCATCGAGCCGGGCGAGACGCCCGCGGAGTGCGCCCGCCGAGAGCTGCTCGAGGAGACCGGCATCGGGCTCGAGCTCGGGCCCTGCGTATGGCTGCGGCGGAGGATCTTCCCCTTCGGCGGCGAGCGCATCGACGCCCGCGAGTGGTTCTTCCTCGGCCGCGTCGACGCGGCCCCGGAGGTCTGCGCCGAGCGCCAGAGCGACGAGGAGCAGCGCGTGATCCGCGGGCACCGCTGGTGGAGCGCGGGGGCGATCGCGGAGGCCCGCGACACCGTGTTCGTGCCGCGCAGCCTCGGCCTTTTGCTGCCGCCCCTGCTCGCCGGCGCGCTGCCCGTCCGGCCCCTGCGCCTCGGGCCGTGGAGTGAGTCGACCGGGCCGGGCTGCGCGGAGGAGGAGGAAGCGGGCCACGTCGCGCTGGCGTAGTTCCGCTTTTTCCGCGCTCGTTCGCAGGGGTCCTGGTCCGAACAGGAGGAAGGTCGGATGCTCTGGCGACACGTCGTGTTCTTCTGGCTGTGCGCCGCGCTGGCGGCGGACACCGTCGTGCTGCACAACGGCCAGCGCTTCGAAGGCGAGCTCGAGCGCGTCGACGAGCGCGAGGTGGTGCTGCTGATCGGCGGGGGACGGATGCGCTTCCGCCGCTCCCAGGTCGCCGAGATCCTGCGCGATGACGAAGCGGACGGGGAGGCAACGCCCGCCGCGCCGGGCGCGCTGCCGGTCGATCCCCACGCCCTGCTCGCGGAGGCCTCCTGGTTCGCCGAGCAGCGCTTCTCGCTGCCGCGGGCGCGG
The DNA here is from genome assembly GCA_030428695.1 of bacterium. The sequence goes on along the minus strand of JAUIEM010000176.1, from coordinate 4,641 downwards.
GTCTTCATCGGCGAGGAGCATCCCGAGCTGGAGGGCCTGCTGCCGCTGTCGGTCGAGTGCCTCGGCGCGCGCTTCGCGACCCGGCCCGGGGACGGGGTGGTGCTCGTCGCGGTCGAGGCTTCCAGCCGGGCGGCGCGGACGCTGCGCGAGAAGCCGCGCCGGGCGGACGTCGAGCTGGCGGTCTACGCGGAGCCCAGGAGCCGCGCGCCGGGCGGGGTGCCGCAGCGCTACACCCTGCTGCGGGTCGAGGCCGCGCAGGTGGTGGAAGAGCCGGACTGGGGGCAGCTGCACAGCGACTTCGCGCGCTACGCCGGGCAACAGCCGAGGGGAGCGGAGCGTTCACAGGCTCAGCGCGACCTTCCGAGGCTGTTGCCCGCCGGGCAGCGCTTCACGACCTTCCTGCGCTTCGCCGAAGAGCCGCTGCGGGCGCCGCTCGGGGACTACACCCTGGTCGCCGCGGAGAGCGAGCCCGGCTTCGCCGTCGGCAACCTCGAGCGCCCCGGCGGCTGGCTGACCCCGGCGCTGCGCGGGCGCGCGCCCGAGCTGCCGGGCGGCCCCCTCGCGCCGTTCTGCCGGGTCACGTTCCGCATCGACGAGCTGACGGTCGACGACCCCTACCGGGGCGAGGTCAGCGCCGGCCTGGCGCGGATCGAGAGCGTCGAGCCGCTGCGCGGCGCCGAGCACTTCGGCGCCCCCGCGCTGCTGACCGGCACGACGGGAGGGGCGGCCCTCGACGGCGCGCGGCTGACCGATCCGGTCGCGCTGGCCGCCGCCCCGGAGCGCTTCGCCGGCGCGACCGTGCGCATCCCGGGGCGGGTCTGGCTCGGCGACCCGTTCGCCCGCGACCGCGCGGTGCGCGGCCTGCGGGTGGTCGAGCTGTCGAGCCTGGCGGCGCCCTTCGGCCGCGACGCCCAACGCGGGGAGGTGGTGCTGGCGGTCGAAGAGGGCAGCGCCGCCGCCCGCACCATCGCGCGCCTCGACCACCAGGCCGCGGTGATCCTGACCGTCGAGGTCGAGGCCCGGCGGCGCGCCGTCGGCGGCGTCCTCGAGGTCGCCTACAGCCTCGGCCGGGTGGTCGGCGTCGAGCGCTGGACCGACGCCGACTGGCACGTCCTCTCCGGGCGCTGGCGCGAGCACCTCGGGGAGCGCTTCTGGGTGCTGCTGCGGCCCGAGGGCCTGCTCGCGCCGGGGTTGACGGTCGAGGAGGACGGCGCCCGGCCCCTGCGGGCCTCGCACACCGACCAGCACGAGACGCCCACGCGCCACCTGCGCGGGCGGCTCGTGCCGGTGCTTCCCCAGGATCCCGCCAGCGCGGAGCGGCTCGGCGCGCACCTCGCCGAGGCCTCCGGCTTCTGCCGCGTGCAGGTCGAGCTCGGCACGGGCACGCTGACCAACGACGCGCGGGACAACGTCGGCGTCGCGCGCGTCCTCGCCATCGAGCCCCTCGCCACGCGCGCCGGTGCCGCCGAGGGAGCGGGCCGCGACCCGGTCGCCCTGCACGCGCTCGTCCCGGACGCCGATGACCTCGCCGAGTGGTTCGATGACCGGCGGGAAGAGCTGCGCCGCGGGCTCTACCAGGACCTGCGGGACGATGAGCGGCGGGCCGAGGGAGCGTACCGCCTGGTCGACGCCGAGGGGCGGGCGCGCCTGGTCGCCCACGCGCCGGCGCAGGCCGCGCAGCTGTGGGAGCGCGGCACGCGGAAGGTGACCGTGTCGCACAGCATGAGCTACTTCTCCGGGCCGAACACGGTCACCACCCTCGACTTCGGCACGAGCACGACGAGCCGCGCGACCTGGCACCGGCTGTACCGGCGCGGGGGGAGCTGGCAGCGTCCGGAGCTCGCCGCCACCCTCGCCCGCTTCGACGCCCTCGCGGCCGCCGCGGAGGAGCTGCGTCCGGCGCGCAACGCCGCGGTGCGGGCGATCATCGAGGTCGAGGAGCGCGGCGGGCTGCGGTTCCTGCGCGAGGACGTCGCCCGCCGCGCCGACCAGGTCGCCCTGTGGGAGCGCGACCCCTCCCGGGCCAACCCCGGCGCGCGGGAGAGGCTCGACGAGCTGCGGCGCGAGCTCGCGGAGCGCCAGGCGGCGCTCGCCGCCCTCGAGGACGGGTACGCGGCGGCCCTCGCGTCGGTGGCCGAGGTCGGGGTCGCCTACCGCGAGCTGCTGCGTGAGGCGAGCGCCTTCGCCAGCGGGGAGCGTGCGCCGCTGGGGTACGAGTGAGGCGGGCGAGGCCACGGTGGACTCCGATGCCGAATCCGAGGCCGAGTCCGATTTCGTCGCGCGGTGGAGACCGCCCGTCGACGGCGCTGGCGACGGCGAGCGGCGCCGCGCTCGCTCAGACCGCCGCGACCGCCTGCTTCCAGTAGTCCGGCAACGCCACGCCGCAGGCTTCGAAGGTGCGCGTGGTGTGGGCCAGGACCTCGGGGAAGTCGGTCATCAGCGCCCAGGCCTCCGGCATCATGTCGCCGTAGGGCCCCTGGATGTTCATCGCGCTGGTCATCATGTCGCCCCGGCCCGGCGCGTCCTGGCCGCCGAGGAAGGGCCCGCCCTCGAGGCCGTCGCGGATCAGCTCGAGGGAGCGGCGGTGCGCCTTCTTGACCTCCTCCAGGCTGCGCATGCCGGTGCCCTGCATGCGGGCCCGTTTGCGGATGGAGGGGACGACGAACAGGGGCCCGATGATGCGGCGCAGGAAGAAGCTGTGGCCGAGGGCCCGGTCGAGGAAGCGCCGGGCGTGCCCGGGATGGCAGAAGCGCATGTACACGCCGAGCCAGTACAGGGAGTCGTTGGCGAACAGCTCCCACACCCGGTCCCGGGCGCGGAGGGCCGGATCGGTCGGGGACAGGGGGTGGTCGGGGAAGGCCGCCTCGAGGGCGTCGAGGATCGCGACCGAGTCGTTGATGATCTTCCCGTTCAGCTCGATGGCCGGCACCCGCCCGGTCGAGCTCTTCTTCTTGACGGCCGCGGGGCTCTGGAGGTTCTTGACCTTGTATTCCAGGCCCATCTTCGTCAGCGCGAGGTGGATCTTGACGCAGGGCGGAGACACCGACGGCAGGCCGTCGCGCCCGGGGTACTGGTACAGGGTGATCGTCACGTCTCCTCCTCCGTCAGGTGCCGAGCAGGAACAGCGCTCCCACCAGCAGTCCGGTCAACAATACACTCTTGAGCGCGAGCGCCGCCACCGCCCGTACCGCTCCCTGGCCGGCGAGAGCGGCGTAGCGCTCGTTGAGCTCGCGGTGCCAGGCGGCCCGCGCGGCGCTGTCGTCCGGCTCCGGCGCGGCCGCTTCCTCCGCCTCCTCCGCCACCGGCAGCCGCACCTCGCGGTAGAGGTGAGGGCGCGCGGCGGGCTCGGGCGTCGGCGGCGCGGCCGGCGGCGCGACGACCTCGACGGCGGGCTGGTCAGGAAGCGCGGGCGCGGTGGGCGCGGCACCCTGCGGCTTGAGCCTCCCGCTCTGGTCGGTGACGACCAGCCGAGGGGCTGCGCGCGGCGCGGCCGGACGCGGGGGCGCGGGCGTCGCGAGCGGAGGCGCCGCGACATCTTCGGGGGAAGTCTGCGGGAGCAGGTTGAACATCGTCTCCTTGGCGTCGTGCAGCACCTCCTCTTCCCGGGCCGTCAGCCAGCTGCTCGTGAAGTGCACGAACAGGGACAGCACCAGCGAGACGAAGGTCGTGTCGAAGGCCAGGCCGAGGGCGAGGGCGACGGTGGAGACGCCGCTCTGCTGCTTGGCGAGCTGGTCGGACAGCACCGAGCCGGTGCCCATCAGCGCCGCGCCGATGCCGAGCACGGTGCCGATGAAGCCGAGGGCGGGGATCGCCCCGACCAGGTAGCGGATCGAGTAGGCCTGCGACTCGCGGCGCTCGCGCAGGAGCTCGCCGTAGCTCTCCGCGAAGGGCAGGCTCTGGCCGTCCCCCTGCAGGCGCCGGCCGGTCAGCCAGCCGATGCAGAACTGCTGGGCGCTCGGCGTCACCCCCCAGCGCTCCTGGAAGTCGGTCGCGAGGGCGAGGACCCGCTCGAGCACCGCCTCGCCGTCCCAGGGGCCGGACTCCCCGCGCAGCTCGGTGAACAGCGCGGCGAGCTGCTCGGAGGTCGCCTCGCGCCGCTCGGCGCGGACGAACAGGGTGTAGCGGGCGAAGACCAGCAAGAGCGCCGCGAAGAACGCCGTGAAGGTCAGCATCTGGATCAGGCCGTTGAAGATGCGGACGACGACGAGGGGCCCGCTGGTCTGCAGTCCCCCGAGCTCCTCCCCGAGCAGCCGCTCGAGCTCGGGCGCGACCGCCTCGCGCAGCAGCTTGGCCTTGAGGTGGCAGGGGCCGCCGCTGGCGTAGTGCGGAGCGAGGGCCTTGGTCGTGCTCTCCCAGTGGTCCTTGATCCAGGTCACCAGGGAGCTGTGGCCGGTCGGGAAGGACAGCTCGCGCAGGCCGCCGAGCAGCGCCGGGCGCACCCGGGCCAGGGCGTTGGAGGGCGCGAGGCCGCCGGTCTGCCACCAGGCCAGGCGGCGGTAGACCGGCTTCTTCCCGATCTCCGGGACCTCGGCGAGCAGGGCGAGGTCGAGCAGCAGCCGGATCTCCCCGTCGGCGGCCCGCACCGGCCGCGCCTCGACGTGCAGGACCTCGCGCGGCAGGCTGTCGGGGCCGGCGCGCACG
>JAUIEM010000623.1 GCA_030428695.1 bacterium | reverse complement strand
GCTCGCGGGCGCGGATCACGACCCGGGCTCGTAGTCTTCGCCGGTCTGCAGACCGAAGGCGTCGGCGCTCTCCCCGGCCTCGAGGCGGACCTGCTGCATCACCTCGACGGTGGCGAGCTTCCAGTCGTCGTCGGGCTGGCGCTCGAGCACGTAGCCGGCGCGGTATTGGTTCAGCCGGTAGTGGGTGTGCTGCTGGTGGGTGACGCGGCCGCCGACCAGCCAGGTGCAGTCGAGGGCGAGCGCGTCAGGGCTCGAGCTCTCGAGCGCGAGGTCGACGATCTCGACGCGCTCGATGTCGACGAACAGCTCGCCCCGCCGGGAGGCCTCGAGCACCTGGAACATCTCCTTGTACAGGCGGTCGAGCAGCGGGCCTTCGGCGACGCTGCGGGCGAGGATGTCGTAAAGGGTGTCCTCGTCGCGGGCCTTGAACGCCTCGTAGACGTTCGCGTGCAGGCGCTCGAAGGTCACGTGGGCGGCGAGCTCGCTCGGGGTGCGCTGCAGGCGCTGCAGGAACCAGCCGCCGGCGGCCCCCGCCGCCAGGAACAGCGCCGCGAGCGCGAGCGCGGTCCGGGCGCGCAGGAGCTTGCGGCGAGCGGCGCGGGTCAGGGCGAGCACGAGGAGCACCGCGAGGAGGGGGGGGCCGGCGGGCGCTCCGCGGGGCAGCCAGCGTGCGCTCGGCTTCGGCCGGGCGCGCTGGTGGATGATCTCCCACTCGGCGTCCTGTGCCTCGACCAGCTCGGGATAGCTCGCGCGCACCGCGGCGATGGTGCGCGCCGCCTCATCCTTGCGGCCCAGGGCGGCCTGGGCGCGGGCGAGGGTGATCGGCACCAGCGGGCTGACCGAGGTCTTCGCCGCGTCCTCCGCCTCGCGCAGCGCCGCCTCGCGCGCCTGCCGCGCCTGCTCCGGCCGGCCGGCCAGGTCGTGGGCCCGCGCCTCGAGCAGCCGCCAGGGGGCGCGGAAGCGGGTCGGGATCGCGGCGAGCAGGGCGAGGGCCGTGTCGGGGCGGCTCCGGGTCAGGGCGAGCTCGACCCGCGCCCCGAGCAGCTCGCGCTGGCCGCAGCGGGCGTAGCCGACGACGTAGTTGGCGGCGGCCTCGTCGAGCGCGCCGAGCTGCTCGAGCACGGCGCCGCGTTCGAGGAAGGGCCCCGCGCCGTCGACGAACGGCAGAGCCGCGTCGTAGTCGGCGCGCGCCTGCTCGAGCTGCCCGAGGGCGCGGCGGGCGCGGGCCCGGCGTAGGAGCACGTCGGCGCTGTCGAAGCGGGGCGTGCCGGCGGACAGCCGCAGGGCCTCGCTGAGGTCCGCCTCGGCCCGGTCGTACTGCCGCAGCGCGCCGTAGACGCGCGCCCGGAGGGCGGGCATGCGCCCGTCGCGCGGGCGCGCGACGACCAGGGAGTCCATCGTCGCGTGGGCCTCGGCCACCCTGCCGAGGGCGAGCAGCGCCTCGGCGCGGTGGGCGTGCAGCTCGGGGTCCTCGGGGGAGGCGCGCAGCTCGGCCTCGATGCCGGCGAGGGAAGAGGCCGGGTCGATCAGGTCATGGGCGGCCGCGGACAGCGCCAGGCAGCAGACCAGCAGGAGCCGCGCGGCGGGATGTTCCCTCGCCGACGCTCGCCGGGCAGCCCACCCGCGCCAGCCCGCGGCCCGCGTCCGGCGGCCCGGGCGCTCGGACGGGTGGAGCATCCTGCGCGGCGCGGTGAAGGACACGAGCGAGGACTCCGCGGCGCGGGTTCTCGACCCGGTCGAAGCGCCGGGAGCTCGTCGCGGAGTCCGCAGCAGGAATCCCGGTGAATCGAACGGGATCAGGTCGGAACCTTCGCGCGGGCCTTCTTCAGGGCGTCGCGCAGGCGCTCGTTCTCCGCGACCAGGTCGGCGAGCCGGGTCTCGAGGCCGCCGATGCGCTCGGTCAGGGTGTCGAGCTCGGAGGCGCTCGGGATGTTCAGCCGCGCCTGGACCTCGGTCAGGCGGTCCTTCAGCACCTGATCGATCTTCTCCATGTAGGTCTGGACCTTGTTCCGCACCTCGTCCTTGAGCTGCTTGCCTTCGGCAGAGGACAGGCGGCCGTCGTCGACCAGGGCGTCGATGTCCTGGTGGATGACCGGCTCGGGGCCGTCGCTCAGCCAGGGCAGCCAGCGCCCCATCGCCTCGCGGACCTGGTTGAACATCGACGGCCCGCCGCCGCGGATCAGGTTGGCGAGGAAGTCGCGCGGCAGGAAGGTGCGCTTCTGCTTGCCCTGCTCGAGCAGGATCTGCGACAGGGTGATGTTGGTCAGGTCGTCGCCCGACTTGTTGTCGATGACGCAGATCTTCTCCCCGTTGCGGACCAGCTCGGCGATCTCGGGCAGGGTGATGTAGCGCTTGTCCTTGGTGTCGTAGAGCTTCCGGTTCGAGTAGCGCTTGATCGTATGCATGAACAGCCCCGTAGTGACTTTTCCCCAAGGTACGGAATGCGGCGCGCTGCGTCAAAGGCACTGTCGGGCAACAAATCCTCGACTCCCCGAGAGGGATCGTCGTCGCTGGCGAGGAGCGGGGAGCTCGCACGCGGGCTGTATCCGGGCGACGAGCGACACAGCCGGCGGCGGCGAGGGCCAGCGAGGCGAGGAATTGCCAGAGCGTGCACGACGTGCGCGGAGCCTCCTGTCGCAGGTTGTCGCGCTTTCGAACGCCGCGCCCTCAGCTCCCCGGGGTCGGCCAGCCTGGCGGGGGGCCGGGAGGCGGGGGGCCGGGAGGCGGAGGCGCGGCCTGGCCGGGGGTCGGCCAGCCTGGCGGGGGGCCGGGGGGCGGCGGCGCCGCCTGGCCGGGGGTCGGCCAGCCCGGCGGCGGACCGGGCGCCTTGGCGGCCGGCGGGCGGCCCGGCGCCGGCGGACGGTGCTTGCCGGAAGGCGGCCGCAGCGGCTGGCCCTTGGCCGGCGGCGGGCGACGCTTGCCGGACGGCGGACGGAGCTTGCCGGACGGCGGCCGCGGGGGCCCGGGGGGCGCCGGGGGACGGGGCGGTCCGGGCGGACGGAGCTTGCCGGACGGCGGCCGCGGGGGCGGCCGATGCTTGCCCGGAGGCGGACGGAGCTTGCCGGACGGCGGCCGCGGGGGACCGGGCGGCGCCGGCGGACGCGGCTTGCCGGGTGG
>JAUIEM010000175.1 GCA_030428695.1 bacterium | reverse complement strand
GCGCGCAGCTCACCGCGCTAGAAGCGCAGCGAGACCGGGCCACCGTCGCGAGCACCTCGCTGCAACGCGAGCTCGAGCGGGCAGAAAACCACCTGCGGGCGGTCAAGAACGAGGGCCGGGCGGCGCGGGTGCGCATCGCGGTCCTCGAGACCGCCGCCGCCGACTCCGCGAAGCGCTACACCAAGCTGCAGAAGCGGGCGCGGGACGCCGAGGAGGAGATCGAGACGCTGAAGGGCAAGTCGAAAGACTACCTCGCCGCGGTCACCAAGGAGGCCCGCGAGGCGGTCGCGACGATGCGCGGGCAGCGCGACACCGCCCGCGTCGAGCTCAAGCGCCTGCAGGCCGAGCTCGGCACCGTCAAGAAGGCGGCCGAGCGGGCGGGGAAGTCCGCCGAGGAGGAGGGCTGAAGCCTCAAGCCTGAACCTCGCCGCGTCCGAGCCGTCCGACCGCGCCGTACAGGCTGAACAGCAGCGTCAACGCGCCGACCGCCATCAGCAGATGCGACAGCCCGTAGGAGGCGGCCCGCACGGCGTGGCTCCCGCCGAACAGGCCGGCGTCGACCGCCGCGAGGTCGTAGCTCCCGCCGCGCACCGTCAGGAAGGTCGCGATACCCCGGTAGGTCAGCAGGACGACCGCGCTCCCCGCTCCGACGGTGTAGCACCAGAAGGACAGCGTCAGCCGCCCGGCCGGGATCTCCTTGCCGCCGAGCCGACCCGCCAGGAACAGACAGCAGGCGAAGACCAGCGGCAGCACCCCGAGCAGCAGGATGGTGTGCCCGTGGCCGAGCTGCAGCCGGTGCTTGGTCGCCGCCAGCGTCCCCGCCGGCAGCTCGAGCTTGACGCGGCCGTCCTGCACCGCCTGCGGCTCCGGCCCGATGCGCATCGACTTCGAGAACTCCGTCGAGGTGATGCCGAGGAGCAGGCCGATCGTCACGCCGACGGCGGCGAAGCGGATCAGGCGGCGAATCACGGTCTCGTAGTGGACGGGCAACGCGGGGCTCATGGGACCTCCAGGGGTGCGACGCGGGCCCCAGGGTAGCGCGAAGCCCCGTCCGGGAACAGCTCTACGGCGTCCGCCCCCGCCCGAGCATCAGCACCGCGCAGGCGGGCAGGAAGGCGAGCAGCCAGCAGCCGAAGGCGGGCGCCGGCTCCATCCCTCCCTCGGCCCAGGCCTGGATGATCAGGATGTAGGCCGGCGCCGGCAGCAGCGCGGCGTGCAGGGCGCGCAGCAGCACGTCGGCGAGCCGCGCCCGGCCCTCGAGCAGGAAGCCGGCGAAGGCCGCAAACAGCAGCCACAGGCACAGCCAGGCGAGCAGCAGGCCGGTCACGTAGGCGGGCCGGCCGGGCAACAGCGGCGACAGCGCCAGGTAGAACACGTAGAAGCTGCCGGCCGCGAGCAGCCCGATGCCGAGCCCTCCGAGCACGCCCCACAGCAGGCCGCGGCGCGCTCCCGCACCGAGGCTGGCGCCGAGCAGGGCGAACACCGACATGCCGTGCAAGAGGCCGTAGAGCGGCCCGTGGTCCGCCGGGATCCAGCCGCGCCAGGCCTGCTCCCAGACCGTGCTCGCGACGGCGAGCAGAACCGCGGCGAGCCAGCAGCGGAGCAGCGTGCGGGGAACGAGGGGGCGTGGGGGCATGAGGACCTCCTGTGGGGTGCAGGACTTTGGATGGCGGGTCCGTGCATTCAGACCGGATCCGGGCTCAGACCGCCGAGCGCGGAGCCGCTTCGGCAGAGCCCTTGTCCTTGTTCCCACAGTTGACACAGTAGCGGGCCTTCGGCGTTCTCCAAGGCAGGCCGCAAACGCTGCAGATCCGACCGAAGAGAGCGACCCTGTGCATTTCGTAGCCACACCCTTCTGGTCGAGGCCAGCCGTTGTCGGCGACAGCTTTGCGTAGAACGCTGCTGCGCTGTGTGGCCCAGGTGTGCTTCACGATGCGCACCTGCTCGACGTCAGCAGAGGAGCCGCCGGACGAGATCTGGACGATCTTCGATAGAAAGTGCGCGTCCAGGGTTGCGAGCTGCGCATGGGTCGGCGCCCACTCGTCCCTGCCCACCATCCAGACCTTCTTCCCGCACCGCCAACACCACTGGTACACCATCGCCTGGCTCCCGGTCACACTGTTGGCATTCTACCCACTCCTCCTGCCGTGCGCTTCGCGCACCGATGTTCGATCGCGTGCGCGCCGAGACCCTGATCGCGGCGCAGGCGGCCCTGCGGAACCGGGAGGAGGGAGAGGAGGAGTTGGCCGCATGCTCCTCCTCGACGGGGGTTTGCGCAGACACGACTCCGCCGTCAGGAGGCACGGCGAGCGGGCGTGGCTCACGGGTCCCGGAAGCGCGCAGTGTCCCAGAGGTAGACGTGGCGCCCGTAGAAGGCCGCCGCGAGGGTGTCGCCGTCGGGGGTCCAGTCGATGCCCGAGACATAGGGGCCGAGGTCGGGCTCCTCCTGCTTCGGTCGCGTCACGAGGGGGGCCGTTTCGTCGGGGATCAGGCGCGCGAGGCAGGCGCCTGTGCGGGGGTCCCAGATGCGGACGGGACCCTCCGCGCGGATCGGGTGGGTCGCGAGGAGCTGCCCGTCGGGGGACCAGACGAAGTCGGGCCAGGCCAGCTCCGTGAACAGGGCGGGAGACAGCCAGGAGACGCGCTCGCCGGTGCGGGCATCCCAGACCTCGAAGACCCCGTTTGTGTAGATCGCCAGCAGGGGCTCGGTCGGTGAGAAGCGCGCGGACTTCAGCTCGAACGCGCACGTCTCCTTTCCGTCTTGTTCCAGGTCGAGAACTGCCCACAGTCCACGCTGTCTGTCCGTGGACACGCACACATAGCGGCCATCGGCCGACACGGGGAGGGGGCCGAAGGTGAAGCCGCCCTGCTCGCTCAACACGGTATGGTCCCCGGAGGCAAGATCCACACAGACGATTTGATGGCCCCCCCGGTAGACCTCACACAGGAGGCGATCGGAGGTGCCCAGCCACTGGCAGCGCGAAGCGACCAGAGGGAGGCGATGCAGGACCTCGAACGGCGCTCGCCCGCTGCGCACGACGAGCGCCTCCCGTCCGCAGATGGCGACCTCTGAGCCGTCGGGCTTCCAGGCGACGACGTCGAGCCTGACCCGCGAGCGCTCGTCCGACAGGTCTGCGAGGTAGCCCTCGATGGCCTGCGAGGCGATGTCGACCCGCTCGATGTCGACGCTGTTGAGCAGGGCCGACCACACGAACGCCCGCCGGTCCGGCGACACATTGCGGCGCAGCTCTGCCGGAGCGAACCAGGCGGCCAGCGTGTAGAAGGAAGAGTCCGCGGGCGCCTGGCGCACCTCCACCCGGGCACCGTAGCCCTCGAAGCGGGGTCGCGCGTGGTAGTCCTCCCACCGCTCCAGGGGAGTCTCTTCGGTTCCCGCGACCAGCCCGCGGCCGTCGGACGCCAGGCGCAGCCACGTGACCCCGCGCTCCGACGGGAGCCCGCCGAGGGCGACCCGGCGGTCGGGGCGGAAGACGGGCGAGCGGTCCCAGGCCGCCAGGCCCATGATCCCCGCCACGAGCAGCCCTGCGCCGACGAGCCAGCGCTTGTGTCGCCGACGGAGATTGGTGGGCGGGGCGTGAGAGGTCCTTGGCTCAGTCACGGCGCGCCTCCTCGCGGGCACGAGCCGCTTCGCGCTTCTCCTTTTCCCTCGCGATGCAACGGGCGAGAGCCTCCCGGAAGATGCTCTCCTGGACGATGCTCCACGCTTCGCTGCGCCGCCGGCTCATCATGCGGCCGCAGACCACTTCGAGGAAGTCGGCGTAGACCGCGCGGTACTCCTGCGCCTTCGCGGTGAGCTCCCTCCGGGTCTTGTCTCGCAGCTCATTGCGGATGGTCTCCAGGTCCCAGGTTCCGCCCACTCCAACACGGCCCGCCACCTGCGCGGACCAGTCCGTGGCGCCGTAGAGTCGGCTCGTAGACGAGGGGGTCTCGCCGCGCAGAGCCTTGAGGAGATCGAAGGCCTTCCGGCGCTCCGTCTCCTCTTCCCGCGCCTTCTTCCAGAGGGCCTGGGCCTCGGCGTTGAGCTTGATGGTGGCGTCGATGCGGTTGAAGAGGAAGATGTCGAGGTAGGTGCCCCCGCTGATCTTCTCCTCATGTTCCAACTCCATGTTGTCGAGCTCTTCCACGGCCTCCGCGACCGCGCAGGTCAGCGCGACCAAGGCGTTCGGCACGTGTTCCGGCCGGCAGGTGTACGGCTCCTCCAGGTGCCAGCTCCGGCCGCCCTTCGGGCTCACCTTGCCGAGATACGGCAGGATGAAGCGCTCCTCGAAGTTGTCCTCGAGCCGGAGCTCGCGCCACCAGATCTGCATCCAACGGGGGGAGCGGAAGGCCTGCGAAAGATAGGGGCTGAGGCGCTCGCTTCCGACATCCCAGGGCTCGTTGCGCCCCTCGGGAAGCTCGCTGAAGATGTAGTGGGCGCCGCGCGCGAAGACCCGTCCGATCAGCTCGCACTCGATCTTCTGCTGGCGGAGGGCGTTGTAGTGGTCGAAGAAGGTCGAGTCGGTGGTGTACAACGCCCGGAGCTCGAGCTTCTTGAAGTCTCCGGCGGCGAGGTAGCCCCCGGCGCTGTTGTAGGTCTTCGCGAGCTCGGCGTAGAGCTTCAGCAGCGCGCGATTCCCCACGTGCTGGCCGTGGGAGGCGATGCGCAGGACCTTCTCGGTGAAGGCATCGGACCAGATGATCCCGGCCTCCTTGTAGTCGCTGAGGTAGTCGTTGCACTGCCCGTCGGCCCCCATGGCCAGGAAGTGCCCGGAGGAGATCAGGAAGAGGAAACCCTCCTGAAGCGAGTCCCAGACGTCCTGGGAGGGATCGAAGCCGGCCTTGACGAACAGCTCCATGAACTTGTCCGCGAGGCAGGAGTCGAGCACGTCCGTCCCCACGGACTCGCCGAGCAGGTGCACCTGCCAGGCCGCGAAACGCTGCGGGTCGGCGAGCTCGTTCCGCAGGAAGACGCCGAGCTCGGCGCCGGACCACCGCTTGAGGGCGCGGATGTCCTCGGCGCTCTCGCCGGGGTCGACGGCCGGATTCGGAACGACCGCGCCGGGCTCGAAGCGGTGCTTGACCTCCGGGCGGCACCAGCGCAGGACGAAGCGCCGGGCCGCGCGGCTCAGGTGCGGGAAGCTCAGCTTGCGCGGGAGACCCAGCGGGTACCCGACGGGGTCCGCGAGACCCTCGTGCAGGTGCTCGGTGCCCCGGAGCAGATCGCGCATCTTGTGGTTCGGGTCCTCCACACACGTGGCGCAGGCTCTCGTGCAGGGCGTCGTCGCGTCGGCGATCAGCTCCCCGAGGAAGATGTTGATGAGCTTGTCCCGGTCGGAGAGCCGCACGGTGTCCCCCTCGATCGCCGCGACGAAGACCTTCTCGCGCAGCCGGAGGTCCCCCGCCAGGGCCTCGGCGCACGCTGCGAGCATCGGTGAGGGGCCTTCCTCCTCGAGCACGAGGGCCAGGACCGTGGGGTCGCGCACGGGGCCGCCGTAACCGAAGCACTCGTACACCACGTAGGTCGCCTTCGCGATGATCCTCCGCCAACCCTCCCCACGCTTCGAGAGCACGAGGCGCATCACGCAGCTCAGGTCGATGGGCGAGGGACCTTCGTTTTCAGAGCCCGGGGCGAAGCAGCGCAGGAAGTTGCGCAACAGTGTGCGGCTCTCCTCGGAGTCGAGGCTGTAGAGCAGCAGCAGGTGGAAGACGTCGTACAGCCGCTGGAGCGGTGGCACCGGGTCTCCCTCGGCGTCGACGAGGGTCCCGGCCGCGTCGGTCTGGAAGAAGCGCTCGCGCAGAAAGCGGAAGACCCTCGGCTGCTCGTGACCGCCCTCCTTGCAGATCGCGTCACGCAAGAGCAGCAGGAAGTGGGTCCCGCTCTTGAGCACCGAGCTGCCCAGGGCCTCGCACAGCTTCTCCTCGCAGGAGCCCTGATGCGATGCCAGGACCGCGTCGATGATCCGGGTCACGCGGCTCAGACCGAGAGGCTCCCTGAGGTCCGCCTTGAACAGCGACATGAAGGTGTAGGTCATGGTCCCGGCGTCGAGCGTACAGAACACCGCCCCCGTTCGCACCACGAGCGCACGGTCGCTGGCGCGACACAGTCCGGCGAACAGGATCTGTCCGAGCTCCCTGCCGCCCCAGGGCGACTCCTCCAGCGAGCGGGCGAGCTCGTCCCCTTCCCCGAGCAGCTCGTCCACCTCGAGCATCGCCTCACGGCTCAGGTCCTGGTCGGACCAGCTCCGCCATTCGTAGGTGAGCGGAGCAACCGCGGGATCAGCCATGGTTCCGCCCCCGCAGGAAAGGCGCCCGGCAGCGGCGCGGGCAGCGATAGCGGCGCGGGGCGCGTTGGGCGAGCAGCAGCTCGAGGGGCAGCCCGCGGAAGAGGAAGAAGCTCTTACCGGTGTGCTCGTGGCTGGCCGGCACGTCGACCCGCAGGCTGTAGCGTTGCCCGTGAGACAGGCGCGGGAAGTCGAGGCTGAGGCCACGGTCGCCGGGGATCGCGTCGTCCTTCGCCGTCAAGCTGCGGCTGACGCTGCCGTCGCTGCCGACCAGCGTGTAGCGCTCGCTGCGGGCCTTCGCGGGGTCGATCGCCAGCGTCAGGCGCAAGGACGGACGGGCGATACGGATGGTGTAACGACGCCCGGAGCGAAGGCGGATCGGCGTGCAGCCCTCGCGGTGGTCCACGGACAGTTCGGTGTGCATGGCAGGCTCCTTCTCTGCGCGTTCGACGGGCAGGGAACAAAGCGCGTGCCGCGCACGGAAGACCGCGTCAGGCGGGTTCCGGGGAATGGTGTCCGTCGCGTCCTGACAGCCTGTGTCGGCTCCAGGAGTACAGGTTGGCGAGGACGGCCATCCGCGGTGCACCCCCGCCCCCAAGAATTCCTGAACCCCCCACCCCCATCCCGGAGAGGAGGAGTAGACCCACGACCGAGAGGAACACCGATGCCCACGACCCTCTGCCTCGCTCCCGGGACCTCCGCCATCCAGCTGCAGACCGGCCAGACCTACGAGATCGCCGTCGAGAAGGGGGAGGACGCGGTCGTCTGCCTGCTCTTCGGCGACACACCGCCCTGGCAGGGCGTCGCCAACCCCCAGGGACGCCTGCTCGACGAGGACGGCCAGCCGGTCGCGACGGCCCCGCTCAAGGTCTCCGGACGCCAGGCCGAGCTGCGCTTCAGCGGCCTGCAGCAGGACCAGACCTACGCCCTGGAGATCGACGGCGTCGAAGAGGCGGGCAAGCTGCTCCGCGCGGTTCCCCTCGAGCCCCCGGCGCCGCCCCCGGCCGCCCCAACCGGCGCGGCGCCCGGCGCCCCGAGCGCGCCCGCCGACTCCGCCCCCGCCGCTTCCGCCGCCCCGGCCAGCCCGGCGCAGCCGACGCTGCCGCTCGAGCACGACACGCCCCTGCACTACCACGACCTGCGTCATGACCGGCAGGAGCTGGCGGGGGCGAAGAAGCCCGCCATCCTCGCCCACTGCGCGAAGCTCGGCGGCTTCTACCTGCTCGACGGGGTCGGGGAGGGCAAACCGAACCGGCCGGACATGGAGGACGTGCGCAAGGTCCAGGAGCGGCTCTGGGCGTGCGGCTTCCTGCCCCTGGAGGAGGTCGGCAAGCCGGCCGGACCGGCGACCTTCCAGGCCATCCGCGCCTTCCAGAAGGCGATGCGCGTCAAGCCCGACGGGCAGATCACCCCGGAGGCCTTCACCCACCGCAGCCTGATGGGGGCGACCACCTACGGGCCGATCTTCTGCTTCGCGCCGGAGCAGCCCGCCCAGCCGGAGATGGTCCTCGAGCCGAACCAGAACCCGGCCGGCTCGGCGCCGGGTGTGCCGCTGAAGAACATCCTCGGCCAGGACGTGGTCGTGATCGCCCCCGACTCGGGCCTCGCGACGATGGTCCACGCCTTCGACCCCGAGCCGGGCTCGCGCCGGCACTACGACCACATCAACGGGCTCGACGGGCTGACCATCGGCGTCGCCCACTGGCCGCTGAAGGAGGCCTGCTGGGTCTTCCAGGGCATCTGGAGCCAGCTCGGCAGCCGCGAGGCCTTCCTGTGGCGCCTGCTCGAGTTCTTCGAGGTGCCCGAGAACGGACCCCTGTGGGAGATGGCCAAGGCGGACGCGGCAACGCACCGCAAGGAGCTCTCCTACCCCGGGCTCAACCCGCGGGTGACCTACGACCTCGAGCTCTCCGAGGTGCGCGAGCTGGCGGAGGCGACCTTCATCCAACCGACCTTCTTCGAGCGCTACTTCCCCTACACCAGCGCCAAGAAGCACCGCGGCCAGCGCATCTTCGACCTGCTCTGGTTCCGCAAGTGCCTGCAGTGGGTGTTCCGCGACCGCCGCATCGTCGAGACCCAGGTGCGGCTGTGGATCAAGGAGGTGATCCATCCGGCGCAGAAGGTCGGCATCGAGCGCTTCGGCCTGCGCACGGTCGGCGGCCTCGCCTCGCTGATCTCGATCGAGAACAGCCGCCCCGCCTGGAAGAACGGCCTGCCCTCCGGCCCCGGCTGGCAGGGCAAGGCGTTCAAGAAGGGACGTTTCCGCTGCAGCCAGGAGAACGGGCAGCTCGTGATCTCCGGCACGACCGGCAAGGGGAAGCGGGCCGAGGTGCGCTGGAACTGGAACGCCGAGCCGCGGCAGGAGATGCGCTCCTACATCGTGTGGCAGTTCTACTGGGCGATGAAGTGCTTCTTCGACGGCAAGACCGAGGTCCGCGACCGCATGGAGAAGCTCTGGGAGCTGTGCTTCGCGAAGGCCTTCGGGGCGATGCCGGACCACGCCCTGGCGACGAAGTCCCGGGCCCAGGGCACCCTCGACGCCGGCACGATCCTGCCGGAGGACTTCGACCCGGAGAACCACCGCAGCTACGCGAGCATGATCCCGATCGTGCCGTCCTATGCGAGCGAGGAGGACTGAGATGAGCACCGCCGTCGCGACCATTCCCGCCGGCCACCGCTGCGTGATCGACCTCGCGCCCGGGGGCCTGGAAGACTACACCCTGGTCCGCAGCATCAAGACCGGCCGCGGCAACGCCTGGTCGGGGCTGACCTGCCACCTCGAGAACGAGCGCGTCTACATGCTCGGCAAGGACCGCCTGCGGGTGATGGACCCCGCCGGGCGCAACCTGCTCGGGCGGGACATCGACCTGCAGGAGCTCGGCCAGCTCGAGGACCTCGTGTTCGTCGGCAACGACAAGGGCCGCGCGATGTTCTGCGCGGTCGAGGGGGTCCGCTGGGAGATCGTGCGCTTCGCCCTCGACGACAGCACGCGCCGCGTCCGCCTGCGGGACTGCGAGCGCTTCAGCCTCGAGCACCTGCCCGGCGCGCGACAGCAGGCCCTGACCGGCCTCGGCATCGACATGGCCGGCCAGGACCTGTGGGTGGCGCAGCGCGCTCCGGCGCGGCTGTTCCGGCTGCCGCTGGGGGTGCTCGAGCAGAAGCCGGCCTTCGAGCTGAGCGCGAAGGTCGAGGCGGGCAGCCGCAACGAGGCGGACGTGCGCGCCGTCCAGGACTCCCTCGTCGCCTGGGGGGAGCTCGACGCCTCGCGCTTCGCCCCGGGCGTGGCCGACGGAGCGACCGTCGCGGCGATCGAGCGCTTCCAGAAGCGCATCGGCTTCCGCCGCCCGGACGGCTCGGTCGACCCGAAGCAGCGCACCCACCGGGGCCTGCTCGGGCGGGGCTGGGTGCGCCCGGTCGAGGGCGGCCAGGAGGTGACCGACAGCCTCCTGCAGGGCCCGGAGAAGATCACCACCCTGACCGGGCTGTGCTCCCGCGAGCACAGCGTGCTGCTGCTCGACAGCCACGCGCCGGCCGTGGTCGAGATCCCGGAGGAAGGGGGGCTGGCCCAGGAGCTGGCGCGGATCAAGCTGGTCTCCGGTGAATCCGGGCTGCAGCGGAACCTGCGCCACCCGAGCGGCGTCGCCCTCGACGAGGTCGAGGACGTGCTGTACATCGTCGAGCCGAGCTACGAGGACAGCGACTGGCTGCACATCTTCCGGCGCAAGAGCCACGCGGGCGTGCCGCTTCCGGAAGCTCCTCCCCCGCCTCCGCCGGCCCCCGTGGCTCCGGCCGAGCCCGTCGCGGACGCCGCGCCTTCCCCGGCGACCGGCATCGCCGCCGCTCCGGCTCCGGTCGACCGCGAGGCCAAGGAGGGGGAGATCACCGCGCTCAACCGCGACTTCCGCCTCAGCGGCGAGGTGTGCTGGCCGGACGGCGGCGCGCCGGCCGACCTCGAGCGGGTGCGCGGGATCCTCGAGCAGGAGGGCTTCACCGGCGCGACCATCCGTCCGGACTTCGCGGGGCTGATGGCCCGCATCCCCAACATGAAGAAGCAGAGCTCGAAGGACATCCACCGCGAGCAGTACGGCAAGTGCCAGCAGCGCCCGGACTACAACCCGCTCGAGAAGCTGCAGAACGAGTACCTCGACGTCTCGACCGGCGGGAAGCTCGGGGCCTGCCAGTCCGGGGCGAGCTCGGTCAGCCGCATCGACGACGCGCTCGGCTGCGCGGCCCCGGGCTCGTACACCCACCGCGCCCTGCTCGCCCCCTTCCCCCTGGTCGCCGCCGTCGGTGACACCAGCAAGGCCGGCGCCAACCGCCCGCAGGACGTGCAGCGGGTCAAGGAGCGGCTGTGGGCGATCGGGCTGCTCGAGTGGGGGGACATCGACGGGAACAGCGACGCGACCCTGCACGAGGCGATCCGCAAGGTGCAGCAGCAGGAGCCGAAGAGCGGCCGGGACGGGGTCGTCGGTCCGGGCGGCCTGACCCACACCAAGCTGCTCGGCTTCCGCCAGGAGCTGATCCCGGGCAGCCCCTGGCTGGAGAGCGGGGCCTCGGCGCACTACGGCAAGGTGTTGCACATCAACCAGATCCGTCCCCACGGCCGGCACTCCTGGAAGGGCCTGTGGACCTGCGGGCCGACCAGCGTCGCGGCGGCCCTGCGCTACCTGCGTCCGCGCTTCGGGCGCGGGCTCAACCAGTTCGAGCTGGTCCACCATCTGGCGGACAAGAACCTGAAGTCCTGGTCGACCTCGGCCGGGGCGATGCCGGGCATGCTCGACTTCTGCGGGCTGCCCTACACCCGCATCGACAAGAAGGAGCGGCACGCGGCCTGGACCAGGGAACAGCTCGCCCAGGGCCGGCTGATCGTCTGCAACGGCTCGCACAAGAAGAGCGGCCACTGGGTGCTGGTGGTCGGCCTCGACAAGCAGGGCCGCTTCCAGGTCCACGATCCGGGCCAGCGGCTCAGCCACGAGTACAACCAGCCCTGGAGCGTGGCGAAGCTCGAGTCCTTCATGGGCCACCGCGGCCGCAACCAGTTCGCGGTCGGGCCCGGCGGGGCGGTCGAGCGCCCCGCCGACGTCTCCGCGCCGGCTGCGCAGCCCGCGGCGGGAGCCGCTCCCGGCGTGGCCGCGGAGCCCGCGGCGCCCGCCAACCCGCTGCCGGACCAGCCGGTCAGCGAGGCCGAGCTGCAGGCGGGCGAAGGGGTGCGGGTGGTCGACAACGGCCAGCTCCCGCACCAGGAGATCTTCGGCAAGTTCGAGAGCTTCGTGCAGGATCCGACGCACCGCGTGACCAAGCAGAACGTCCAGCGGGAGTGGCTGGCCTCACGCACGCCGCTGTCCTTCTTCACGAAGCCCAACGACATCCGCGACAGGTTCGACGTCTACCGGCCGGGCGGCGTGCGCGCCAGGATGCTGCCGAGCCAGTACGGCTACCCGCGCAACACCGACCGCCAGCACCACGGGGAGGACCTGTACTTCCCGCCCGCGACGCCGATCCATGCGCCCTTCGACTGCAAGGTGGCCCATCCGGTCGACGGCGGGCAGCCGATCGGGAACATGAACAATGGCAAAGAC
Source organism: bacterium (assembly GCA_030428695.1). The sequence continues at coordinate 7,525 of JAUIEM010000175.1, read as the reverse complement.
TGCGGCTACTACATCACCATCCAGTCCGTCGCCGAGCCGCGGCTGTTCCTCGGCCTGTGCCACGTGCACGGCACCGGGCGGAACAGCGGCTGGGAGAGGAAGTATCCGAAGGAAGCGCCGCCGATGCCGAAGCCGGGCGACACCTTCCAGGCCGGGCAGCTGATCGCGCTGACCTTCGTGTTCGGCGGGAAGAGCCTCTCGCGGGGCTACTCCCACCTGCACCTCGACGCGATCTGGGACGGGGGATCCCATCCGAGCGAGTGCAAGGCCTGCAGCACGTACAAGAGGCGCTGGGCGCCGGGCTCGAACCGGAACCCCCTCGCGATGTTCAACGCCGCCAAGCTGTTGTGGCCGTAGGGAGTGGTGCTGGGCTCAACCTCGCGCCCGCCGCGGCGCTCACTCCCCCTCCCGGTCCTCGAGCGAGCGGCGGAGCTCGTCGACGGCCTCGGCGACCTCCTCCTGCGGCTCGGCGGCCTTGTCCGCCTCCGCCTGCGCGGCCGCCGCCTCCGCCGCTTCCTCCTCCTCGACCAGGCGGCCGAGGGCGTGCACGGCCTCGCCGAGCTCGCTGTCCGGGGTCGGCTTCTCGGCCTCGCCCCGCGGACGCGGCTTGCGGCCGGCCAGCCAGGGCTTGCGCAGGAGCAGCACGCCGAGCTCGAGGCCGACGACGACGCTCGCGACGAGCAGGCCGACGGTAGGCAGGCCCGCGGACCAGACCCGGGCCGCGTCGGTCAGGGCCTCCCACCAGGTGATGACCAGGGCGACGGTCGGGATGGGGGCGAGCAGGAAGGGCAGGATCGACTCCGGGCGCAGCACCATCACGACGCCGGTCAGCAGCGCGAAGGCCCCGCACACCAGCAGCGACCAGAGCCACGGAGGGGTGCGCGCCGGCAGCATCAGCTGGACCGGCGCCGGGGCACCGCGGGGGTTCGCCGCGAGCCGCTTCCAGCGCTTGGGGGTCGGGCCGAGATCGGCGCCGAAGGCCTGGACCAGGCTGCGGTGCACGGCGGCGTGGACCGTGTCGCGCTCCGGCGAGGCGGGCAGGGCGTCGAGCTCGCTGAAGCAGCGCACCAGCGCCGGCAGGGCGGCGGTGCCGAGGGCGGCGAGGCGGCCGGCGGCGGCGGCGCGGGTCTCGGGGGCGTAGCCGGCCTCGCGGATGACCCGGGCGAGGGGCTCGAGCAGCACGCTGTCGACGGCGGGCAAGGGCAGGCGGGGGAGCATGCGGCCGACCAGCTCGTGCTCGGTCTGCTCGATCGCCTGCAGCAGGTAGGCCCGGGCGACCGCCCCGCCGCTCGCCGCCACCGTCTCGCCGAGGAGCCCCTGCTCGGCGTGGGGCCGGTTGAACAGCCAGGGAACCTGCGCGCTCCAGTCCTCCGCATCCGCCTGGCGGTGGGCGAGGGTCCGGGCGGCGAGGAGCAGCTGGCTGCGCGCGAAGAGCTCCCCTTCCCCGCGGCGCAGCGAGGCCGCGAGCAGCGCGCTGCACAGCTCGATGCCGCGGCCTTGCTCGCCGCACGCGGGGGCGATCTTGGCGAGGACGTCGGCCGACAGCCGCGGAATCAGGAGGACCAGCTCGGGCTCGGCCTCGGGCCGCGCCTCCAGCAGCATCGCCACGCCATCGCCGAGGATGAGCGCTTCCGACACGCCGTGGCGCGTCAGCAGCGCGCGCAGCGCGTCCTCCTGGGCCGAGGCGCAGAGGCTGAGGAGCAACAGGGCGAGGGCGTGGCGCATCCTACAGCTCCCCGTCCGCGACCTTCTCGACCCGCCAGGCGGCCGGATCCGGCGCGGTCGTGCCGCCGCCGGAGCCGCCGTCCTCGAGCAGCTCGGCGTCGAGGGCGACGTCGTAGTACAGGCGGGACTGGTTCTGCAGCGTGATGCGGTCGGCCATCGCGAAGCCGTAGAAGCGCGTGTTGTTCTTCAGCTCGAGGCGCCCCCCGGGGTTGAGGATGCTGCCGTAGAAGTAGCTCTGGTTGCGGAACTCGAAGAGCAGGTTGTTCGAGTACATGTAGACCTGGAAGTTCGACGGCTTGGCCGGCACACCGCCCGCGTTCCCGTTGTTCTCCCAGACCTGGTTGCCCTTCGAGTAGATCGTGACCCTCGCGTCGGTGTAGCCGTCGCCCCGGTCGGGCATCACGAAGACCGCCTGGTTGCGCAGGCTCAACCCGGCGCTGCCCTCGAAGATCAGCTCGACGTCGCCGCTGATCCGGATGTCGGAGTTGTTGTTGACCACGAGGTTGTTGAAGATCACCGTCGCCGGCCCGTCGATGCGCAGCGTCCCCTGGTTCCCGGTGTCGACGTTGCCGAAGCGCACGACCTGGTTCGGGCCGACCCGCAGCTCTCCCTTGTTCGGGATCGTGACGTTGCCGCGCTCGGTGGCGATCGCCTTCGCGGCCGCGAGCTTCCCGTCGATCAGGGCGTCGTAGCTCGGCAGCGCGATCGTGGGGGGCGGCGCGTTGTTCACGACGCCGACGGTCGAGTGGTTCTTCGTCACCACGCTCGGCGAGCGCGCGGTGTCCGCGATCACCGAGTTGTTCTCGAGGGAGATCGATTGGCCCGCGACCACCGTGCCGTTGAACACGGTCTGGTTGGTCATCGTGACCGTCTTGTTCGCGAAGACCTTCGCCCGGCCAGAGGTGTTGCTGCTCGAAGGCAGGCCGAGGCGGCTATCGAAGGGGATGAAGGCGACGTTGTTGTTGCTGAAGCTCACGTGGTTGGCGAGGAACAGGTTCCCCCGGGAGATCGACCGCGGCGCGAGCGCCTGCTCTCCCCCGCGCAGCAGCGCGAACAGCTGCGTGCGCGCCTGGCCGGCGCGGCCGTCGATCTCGAGGCCGAGCGCGCTCGGACTGTAGCTGTACAGGACCACCGCCGCCCGCGCTCCGTGGGGGAAGCTGTAGGTGCGGTTGACCGTCGTCGCGTCGCCGGCCTGCAGCTCGAGCACCCGCAAGGCGAGCGCGCTCTCGGCGGCCTCGCGGGCGCGGACGATCGCGAGGTTGCCCTCGACACCGCGCTGGTGGGCGATGGTGGAGCCGAGCAGCGAGACGGTCAGGGCGGCGACGACGACGGCGAGCAGGGCGCCCATCACCAGGGCCGAGCCGCGTCTCCCCTTTGTGCCGGACATCGTGACTCCTCAGTTGCGGGGGCGGATGCGCTCCTCGGCGCTGATCACCAGGAAGCCGTCCTGGCGCGGATAGACCCCGAGCGCGTCGGGGCGGCGGTCGAAGCTGCCGGCGCCGGCGCGGGCGCGGGCACCGACCTGGAAGCGGACGATGATCAGCTCCTCGGTCGGGGTCGGCAGCTCGACGCGGAAGGAGCCCTCGAGCACGTTCGCGATCAGCGTGGACAACACGCCGTCGTCGCCGACGTGGAACAGGCTGCCCTCGTCGATCAGGCCGTCGCCGTCGTCGTCGAGGCCGTTGTCCGGGTCGTCGCTGGTGTACGCGAAGCCGAGCCGCTGGCGTGTGGAGAGCCCCGCGGTGCCGGTGCCGATGCCGATCAGCGTCTCCCGGAACACCAGCTGGTCGCCCTGCACGAAGCAGGAGTCGGAGTCGGCGAAGCGCACGAGGTGGGCGATGCGGTCGCGGGTCTGGCCGACCTTGCGGCTCAGCTCGGCGTGCTGCACCAGGCGGCGGGTCTCGTCGCCGCCCGACAGGATCGTCGTCGCCGCGACGCCGAGCACGATCGACAGCACCGCGCCCGCGACCACGACCTCGAGCAGGGAGTAGGCGCGGCGCATCACAGGTCCTCCCCGACGCGAGGGTAGAGCAGGGCGAGCTGGTGGAGCTCCTGGGGCTCGCCGAGCAGCCCGGTCCAGGTCACGCGGATCTCGGCGCAGTGGATGCGCATGCCGACGTGGGGCGGAGCCGTCTCGGAGACGACCCCGTCCCCGTCGAGGTCGAGGGCCGTGCCGAGGGCGATGCCGGCGTCGGCCTCGCTGAGCATCCGCACCCGCAGCCGGCCGTCGCGCAGGGCCTCGATCGGCACGTCCTGGCCGTTGAAGGCTGCGGCCGCCGCGTCCGGCGAGACGCTCCGCAGCCGCTCGAGGGTGGAGCGCGCGGTCGCGCAGGCGAGGTCGTGCTGGCGGCTGCGCTCGCTGAGGTTGATGCTCGAGTGCGTCGCGGACAGGTACCCGAACAGGAGGACGAGCAGGACCACCAGGCCGATGGCGATCTCGAAAAGGGTCAGGCTCCGTCGCATCGCGCGCATCCTCGCTCCATCCCTGATGGGCCAAGCCTAGCGGCTCTGTTGTCGGGGAGCAAGGGGAGCGCCGGAGCGGGGCCTGCAGGGCGCGCGAGGGGGATCCTCAATCGGTCGTGAACAGGGCGTCGACCAGAGGGCGAAGGCAGGCGTCGAGCCCGTCCGCGTCGGTGTCGATCGGCAGCGGGCCCTGGGCGCGGCGCTGGGTGCGCCCGTCGGCCATGCCGACCAGCTTGAGGTCGAGAGTCAGCGCGCCCGGGTCGTCCCGGTCCGTGCGCACGCTGACGTCCATCACAACCTCCGCGCCGACCAGCTTGCCGTGATCGAGCTCGTCGAGGACCTCGGCGGTCAGGTGCCGGCGGACCTCCCGCGGGATGGTGACGACGAGATCCGTCCGGGCGAGCAGCGCAGCCTCGCAGGCTCCGACCAGCGCGCTCTCGAGCAAGGCGGCCAGCGCGGGCGCCGCGTTCTGGACATCGGGGGGCACGGCGCCGGGGAAGAGCACGACCCGCCGCCCGCTCCTCGGCTCGGGGGCTGGCAGCGCGTCGAGGGCGGCGGCCAGCGCGGCGCAGTCCTCTTCCATCGCGGCGCTCCAGTCGGCGTCCGGAGTGAAGTCCGCGGCGAGGGGTTCGCCTTCCGCGTCGATCTGGAAGCGCGCGACCAGGTTCCCCTGCGGCAGGCGCAACAACCGCGCCTCGAGGCGGAGACCGTCCGTCCGCGCCGCGCACCAGACATGGAGGAACCAGTCCGCGCGACCCCGCTCGTCGTCGCGGCAGGCGAAGAGCTCGAGGCGGGAGGCTTCGCCGAGCTTCTGGGCCAGCGTCGCCGAGGCCGCCTCCAGGGCCGCGGGGGACTCCGCGTCGGTGTAGGGATGCGCGGTCTGGAACATCACGCGCAGGGGCGGGGGCTCCTCGGCGAGGAGCCAGGGGCTCGACAAGAGGAAGAGGAGCCAGTGCAGCTTCATCGGGCATCTCCTTGGGGTCGGGTCACGCTCCCTTCGGAAGCTCGGAGTCGGATCGGAATCGGCATCGGTATCAGTAACAAGGACCGTGCCGGCCGCTCTTCCCGCTTCCACCGTCCGCTCCCGATGGAACCCGGCCGCCGCGGTCTACCCCTCTGCCCTATCGGGCACGCTGGTGTCGGCAGGCTGCCCCAGCGCCTCCCGGATGCTGACGAGCGCCCGGCGCGGTTCCTCGACGTGCATGATCAGCCGCCGGTACGGGCCGGTGCCGATCGCGATGTGCCCCCGCCCGTCCCCCGGCGCCTGGATCGCCCGCAGCGTCCGCCAACCCCGCGCGACCGGCACCCGCCACAGGCGCCGGGCCTCCGGGCCGACGCCGACGCAGGCGTAGGCCGCCCGGTCGGTGATCGTGTAGTGGGTCTTCGTGCGCTCGACCGCGCGGAAGAACACCGCGCAGCCGCAGACGACGGAGACCGCCGCCGCGATCCACAGCCAGGGCTGCGCGAGCAGCGCGAAGGCGTTGCCGACGCCCTCCTCGAGGGCGAGCGCCCAGGCCGCGCCGACCAGCACGCCGGGCACCGCCGCGCCGAACAGGAGCGGGAAGGGGGCGCGCAGCCAGGCCCGCAGGTAGAGGACCGCGTAGACCACGCACAGGTAGAGCGCGAGGCTGATGCCGAAGGCGACCATCGGCCCGCTGGTCGGTGTCCAGTCGACCAGCATCAACAGCGCACCGATCAGCGCGAGGGAGAACGGCGCGAGGCCGCAGGAGAGCGCGACCGTCAGCTGGCGCAGGCGCCTGCGCTCGGCCGCGGACACGCCGAAGCCGGCCCGGGCGTGCCAGAGCACCCGTTCGTTGGAAGGGATCGCGGGCGCATCCTGCACGGGGTCTCCTCGGCGGGCAGGATAGCATGCCGAGGAGACTCCGTGCGATCGCCCCGGTCAGGGCAGCGTCGCGCTCGCGAAGGGCGAGGGCTGTGAGCGCAGGGTGCTCCCGTCGGGCAGCGCCCGCAGCGCCTTGACGCGGTAGGTCCAGGTCCCGCTCCCGGGGCTGTCGTAGAGCTGGGTCGCCCCGGCCCCCAGGGTGCCGATCGTCACGAAGCTGAAGGCCTCGCCGGTCGGACTGCGTTCGACAAGGTAGCCGGTCTCGACGGCGCTCGCGTCCGTCCAGCTCAGGTGGACGTCCGTGCCGACCACGGTCGCCGTCAGGGCCGGCGGCCGGTTCGGCTCCGGCGGCCGGTAGCAGCCGGTGCGCTGCGGATCGTGGCCCGCCATGCGCCAGGGGCTGGTCTCGGCCTGGTAGCTCTCCCCCAGCTCGTAGACGAACAGCTGGCCCCCGTAGAGGGGATGGTCGACCCCGACGGCGAGGTCGGCGAGCCCGTCGGCGTCGAAGTCGCCGATCGTCGGGACAACGGCGGCCCGGGGCGAACGCTCGAGGGTGCCGACGTCATTGCCGATCAGGATGTAATGGGGATTGTAGTCCGGCGTGTCGGCGTCCGCTGGGTCGGCACGGTAGAGTGCGCCGTGGGCTGGGGTCCAGATCGCGTCTCCGGGCCCGTTCCCGACGTGAGCCAGAGCACTCCCCCCGAAACCGACATGGTGTTTCGGCCACAGATGGGACTGCCCGAGGTCGTGGCCGAAGTTCGTGCCCGACCCGGTCAAGCCGCGTTGTCCCACGACGATGTCGAGCAGCCCATCGCCATCGATATCGCCGATGGCGGGCGAGAGGTCGCGTTGGATCCCATTCTGAAACACCGGCTACAGCTGGCTGCCCTGGGCGCTGTACACGCCGCCGCCGACCACCACCTCGGGTAGCCCCTGGCCGTCGAGGTCGGCGATGGCCGGTTTGGCGACCGAGACCCGGCCCGGACTGCCGCCGAGGCGGGCCGGCTGGCCGTAGGGCCCCCAACCGGCCATCGCCTCGCCCGTCCGGGTCAGCCCGAAGACCCTCGCCGGGGCGACGGCGATGATGTTCGGCGGATTCTCCCCCAGGTGTGCGACGGAAGGAGCGCACAACAGATCGGTGCGACCCACGAGCGGGGCGTGGAAGATCGTCGCCAGCTCTCCGGAGACGACGCGGTAGGCGCTGACGCGGGCGTCGACGCCTTCCGCGACGGAGCTGAGCGGAGCGATGATCTCCAGGCGTCCGTCTCCGTCGAAGTTGGTCAAGGTGACAGGCGCCTTCAGCACCAGGCCAACGGGCAGGGTCTGGCCGAAGACCTGGGTCAGCTCGTAGGGGATGCGCTGGGCCTGGCGGGCCGGGACCAGGCGGAAGCCGACGAGCGCCTGGTGGGCGTGGCTGCCGGCGGCGACGACGATCTCGGGCTCCGGCCCATCGGCGACGTTGCCGACCGTGACCTGGGCATCGGTCGCTCCGAT
>JAUIEM010000174.1 GCA_030428695.1 bacterium | reverse complement strand
CGCGCGCGGCGAGCTGCAGGCGAACGGCGAAAACGAAGGCGAGGGGATGCGGCTCACCGCCGAGCTCGACGCGGGCACCTACCGCTTCGACCTCGGCCTGTCGGGCGGCGCGTCGACGACGCTGGCGATCGACCTCACCGTCCTGCCGGCCGGCACCCTCCCGGAAGGCTTCGAGGCCTGGGACGGCAAGGCCGAGGCCTCGCTGAAGATCGGCGGCAGCCAGTCGGCCTCGCTGTTCCTCGACGTCGAGACCCCCGGCACCTACCTGGTCTACGGCATCGGCGCCTACACCGACGAGTACTCGGAGCTGTACTCGGTCACCCCGAGCCTGGAGATCGGCGAGGCCGGGAGCTACGGCTGGGGGCTCGCGCTGTGCGAGCTCGGGACCGGAAGCACCCGCATCGTCGTCCGGAACGACATCTACGAGAACGCCGACTTCGCCATCCGCCTGGTCGCCCTCGACGACGCGCTGCCCGACGCGGCGACCCTCGAGACCGGTCCGTCCCAGACCTGCGCGCTGAAGCTCGGCGCGCCGACGTTCCTGCGGATCGACGTCCCGACCGCGGGTGAGTATCAGCTCGGCGTCGTCTACGACTCCTTCGAGAGCTCGGTCAACGGCGCGATGATCCTGCCGGACGGCAGCTTCCTCTCGGGGATCCAGTCCGAGTACATGCTCGAGGCCGGCGAGCACATCCTGGTGCTGCTGGCGCAGGACGCGAGCATCGAGGCTTCGGTCCGCTTCGCGCCGCTCTCGCTGCTGCGGGAAGGGGAATCGGTGCCCATCCTGGCGGAGCGGGGCCTGACCCTGGCGAGCCGCATCGAGCTGGACACGCCCCGCAAGCTCACCGTCCGCACCCACGAGGCCCTCACCCTGACCCTCGACCACGAGTGGAATGTCCTGAAGTCCGCCGACGGCGAGCTGAGCATGACGGTCCCGGCCGGCACCTACACCCTGAAGGTCGACGTCTCCTTCACCTCGGACGACGACGCCGTCGAGTCCGAGCTCACGCTGACGACCGCGGAGCCGGAGCTCCCCACGATCCCGGAGGGCGGCCTGGTCGCAACCCTCGACGGTGACGCCGCCAGCCTGAAGATCACCGAGGAGGGCGGCGATGTCGGCAACGTGTACTTCGAGCTGAGCGAAGGCGCGCCGGTCGTGATCGACTGCAAGGGCCCGGAAGGCGAGTGGGTCGAGGCAAAGCTGTTCCGCGGGGAGTATCCCCTCGGTTGGCTGTCGGGCGAAGAGAGCCTCTACACCCTGACGACCTGGCTCGCCGCGGGGGTCTACCGCGTCGAGGCCTCGGTGTGGCTCGACGACTTCATGGACGAGGGCACCGGAGTGCTCGCCCAGCTGAACATCAGCGTCCGCACCGCCCCCTCCATCACGCTCGGTGGCGCCGTCGATGTCGAACTTGGCAGCTACGAGACCGCGGACTACTTCCTGACCGTCGACGCCCCGACGAGCATCCGCGCGGCGCTCTCGAACGGCGCCAACGCCGGGCTGGAGCTGTACGACGAGAACAACGAGTGGATCTCCGGCGGCTGGGAGATGGACGGCGAGGTGTCGATGACCGCCGACCTCGAGCCGGGCACCTACCAGCTGCGGGTCAACTACTACCCGGACGACGAGACCGCCCGGCTCAAGACCCGCCTGACCCTGACCGAGGAGTAGCCCGCGGGCGCCAGGCCGTCCCCAGCCCCCACCCCAGGGCGAGCAACGCGGCGAGGGCCAGGGCGGCATAGGCCTCACGGCTGCGGCCGCTGACCCGGGCCCGCTCATCGCTCAGCTCACCCTCCCCGCCCGCCAGCACGTGGCGGACCACCAGCAACCAGTCCTTGCCCGGCCGGCCCCGCTTCGGCACCGACGGCGCGGCGTCATCCAGCCGCGTCGGGAAGGACAGGTTCTGCGGCAATGGCACCCAGGCGAAGGCGAACATCGCATCGCTGTCGGCGCACACGCCCGAGGGCAGCTCGAGGCTGAGCGCGCGCACCGGCTCCGGCAGCGGGGCGACCCCGAGCAGCAGCTGGCCGTCCCGGTCGTACAGGCCGACGCTGCGGCGCGGATCGCTCCACAGGCTGCGGGTGAAGAAGCGGTCGAGGCGCCCGACATCGAGCACGCCGACCGCGCATCCGCGCGGCTCTGCGGCGGCGTCCCGGCCGCCATGGAGGGGCGCGGCGAAGACGAGATGGGGATCGGAGTTCGAGGGCCGGTCGAGCGCGTCGACGGCGTGTCTGTCGCAGCGCAGGGCGAAGCTCTCCCCCTCGAGCAGCTCGATCGCCTGGCGGCACGCCGTCGTCAGCGCGGGCGGAAGCGGCTCCTCGAGCGGCACCAGCTCCCGGTCCTGACGCGCGATGCCGGCGCGCGGTGTGCCTTCGGTGTCGAAGAGGGCGATGGAAGCGACGCCGGGGACACTGCGCAGAAACCGCAGGCAGGCGTCGGACAGGCTGGCAGAGTCGGCGTCCGGCTCGAGCGCCGTCGCGAGGAAGCTGTCGACGAAGGCGAAGCGCGCCTCGAAGATGTCGACGGCCGCCTCCCGCGCGAGCACGCGGGCGAGCCGGTGCTCCTCGGCGGAGAGCGCCTCGCGCCAGGCCCCGCGCCCGTCGCGCAGGATCACCCACGCCGCCCCGCCCGTCAGGACCGCGATCAGCGCGCCGAGGACGAGCGGGGCCGCCCGCGGAGCCCTCACTCTTCCTCTTCGTCTTCGCCCGGGCGCGCCGGAGGCAGGATGTTCGACGTCCCGCCGGTGCGACGGGCGAGGGCCTCGAGCGCGACGATGCTCTCCGCCACCTCGAGGTCGCGCTCGAGCTGCGCGTAGTCCGGGTCCTCGAGGTCGCCGTCGCGGGCGAACAGGCCGACGACGTCGATGCGCACGCCGCGCTCCCAGGCCTGACGGCACAGCTCCTCGATGCGCTCGTCCCCGATCTCGCTCGAGGCCCCGGCGAGCACGATCACGATGCGGTCGACCCCGCTCTCGCCGAGGGCGCGCTCGAGGGCCTTGGGGAGGTCGCGCCGGTCGGCGGTGTCGAGCTTCTTCAGCCAGCTCGTCAGCGCCTTCTGGCCGTCCTCATCCTGGTCGACCGGCGACATCCGGCGGGTCGACTTCGAGGTCTCGATCACGCCGGCGACCGTGTCGTCGTCCCAGCCCGCGAGCACCGCCCCGAGCTCGCGGTGCAGCCAGGTGCGCTTGGCGATCGAAGGCACCGCACCGGTGTCGGCCGGCGCGCCTTCCTTCGGGGGCACCGCGGTGCCGGGGTCGGGGAAGCTCTCGTCGAGGGCCGCGCTGGAGTCGACGACGAACATCACCTTCGAGGAGGCGACGGGCAGCCGCAGGAGCGGCCCGTCCTTCTCGTCGGGCAGGGGGTCGCGAGGCGTCCCGCCGAGCGCGATGACCGCGTCGTGGACCGCCCTGAGCACCCGCAGGTTCTCTTCCTTGCGCAGCATCTTCTCGAGCGCGTCGCGGGCGTCGTCCGTGCCCTGGATGCGCAACACGTCGACGCAGGCCAGGCGGACGGCGAAGTCGCGGCTGCCCGCGAGGTCCTCGACCTCCCCGACGACCATGTCGGACTGCGGCCAGCCGCGCATGCCCTCGAGCAGCGCCCGCTGGTGCCAGCCCTCGCGGAGGCCGCTCAGGTCGCGGGCCAGGCCCTCGACCAGGCGCTCCTCGGAGATCTGTCCGTACAGCCCCCGGCAGCGGTCGGCGTAGACGGGGTTGTCGTGCACGCAGCCGGTGTCCCGCAGCCACTCGGCGACCCGCTCGTCGTTCACGTGCTGACCGAGCCCGTCGAGGGCCGCGAGCCCCGTCGCCTCATTGGCCCTGCCGAGCAGCTCTTCGAGGGCCTCGAGGCCGTCCTCGGTGACCTTTCCGCGCTTGACCTCGAGCTCGAACTCCTCGATCGGCTCGGTGTAGAGCCCCGCGGCCACCGAGTCCGCCGCGGTCATCGGCTTGTCCAGGGTCGCGGCCGACGGGGGGGGCGCGCCGACGGTGGCGGCGTGGAACAGCCCGCCATTGTCCTCGGCCAGGCCCTGGAAGAAGGCGTGCAGGGCCGAGCGCTCGGCCCGTGCGCGAAGGAGATCCGGGCCTTCCAGCCCGCTCCGCGGCCCCGGATCGGCGGCGACCACGCACAGCTTGAGCGGGCGCTGGAAGCACAGCTGGCGCAGCTGCTGGCGCAGGGTAGCGTAGTCCTCTTCGCCCCGGTTCGGCGCCCCGGTGAGCACGATCAGCAGGCCGTCGACCTCCTCGTCCTCGAGGGCCTTCTCGAAGGCCGACTCGAGGTCACGGTGCCGCTCGGCCCGACCGTCGACCAGCCAGTCCAGGGCGTCCTCGACGTCCGAGCGGCTGCCCTTCCCCCAGGAGCTGGTCTTGAAGAAGCGCCCGAAGCGGGCGAGCTGGAAGCGCGTCCCCCGCGGCATCGCCATCAACATCGGCCGCAGCTCGGCCGCGAGCAGCTCGAGCCGCGTCATCTTCAGGGGCGGCGGCGTCGGCTCGCCTTCGGGAGGCTCTGGCGCGGGCACGGTCAGCTCTTCGTCCATCGGCTCGTTGACGTCGACCACGACCAGCAGCCGGTTGGCCGCGAAGCTCTTCGGCACCAGGTTCTGCATCTCCGCGGCGGGGGCCGCCTCGCCGCTGAGCTTCGCGACCGCCGCCTGGGCCGCCTCGGCGACGAGCACGTCGTCCTCGTCGACCATCCGCCGCAGGGTGGAGAGGTGGTCGCTCAGCTCGAGGGCCGCGCTCGCCGCGATGCCGGCGAGCAGGATGCCGGTGTCCTTGTCGCGCAGGGCGTCCTTGACCCGGCGGGTGACCTCGTCGACCGCCTCGCCGCGTGCCTGGCCGCAGAGCCGGATCAGGTAGGCCCGCTCGGCCTTGTTTCCCTTGCCCGCCTGGCGCGCGATCAGCTTCGCCCAGGAGGCGTTGTCGAGGGGGTCGAGGCCGGCCGCGATCGCGTCGAAGATCCGCGCGTCGCCGCTGTCGATGCCGTCGTCGAGCAGCAGCTCGACCGCCTCGTCCCGCTCGCCAGCCGCGATCAGGCGTGGGATCAGATCGACGGCTGCGGCGATCTCTCTGTCCTCGATGGCGTCCTCGAAGGCGCGCTCGAGGTCCTTGAAGGACTCCTGGGCGAGCGCCGGAACCACCAGCATCAGGATCAACCACGCAGCGAGGCCGCGGTCTGGACTCTGCATCATGCCCCCTTTCTCGCGTCCGCGAGCTCGTTGAGAAGTGCGCGCAGCTCGGCTGGCAGGCGCCGTACACGCCCGTCCCGGTCGATACAGGCCAGCGTGGTCGAGCCGAGCGCGAGCACCCGGCCGTCCTCCGGCCGCACGATCCGGTAGCCGAGCTGGAGATCCGCTCCCCGCACGCGCAGCACCCGGGTCTGCACCTCGAGCAGGTCGTCATAGCGGGCCGGGGAGCGGTACTTGATCTGGGCCTCGGCGACCGGCAGCAGGTGCCCGCCCCGCTCGAGCTCCGCGTAGGGCAGGCCGTGGGCGCGCAACATCTCGGTGCGGCCGCGCTCGAAGTAGTCGAGGTAGACCTTGTGATGGACGACGCCCATCTGGTCGGTCTCGCCGTAGCGCACCCGCACGGTCGTGCGCCCCGGCCAGACCTCGCCGTCCACCGCCTGCGGCCGCGGTTCCGTCATGCCCGGCGCCTCACGGCAGCACCTGCAGGCCGACGCCGCGCAGCCGGATCTCGCCCTCTTCGGGCTTGGTGTTCGTGATCATGAAGCCGACGCGGCCGTTGACCGGTGAGACGTAGAGCTCGGGATTCGGCAGCAGGAACCGCGCCCGGTCGGACTGGATGCTGGTCGAGCGGTCTGCGCGCCCCTTCTGCCAGTTGTAGAGCTCGACCTGGACGTGCTCCCCCCGCTCCGGCACGTCGAGGCGCAGCTGCAGCTCGCGCATCCCGCTCGGCGCGAGGCAGGTCTCGAACTCGAGGATCAGCGGCGCGTCGTCTTCGGTGAGGATGAACTCTCCGTGGGGGCTCAGGTAGTAGTCGGCCGAGGTCGACAGCTCGCCGAGGGTCGTCATCTGCGTGCTCATGTCCTTGGTCATACGCACGCGCGGCGTGGCGATGAAATTCTGCACCGCGGAGCTCTGCGCGATCTGGACATCCTGCATCAGCAGCGTGCGGGCCGCGCGCTGCTCGAAGTCGCCGAAGCCGGGCTCGCCGTGCGGCAGATTCCCTTCGAAGCTGGTGATGTACAGCGCCGGCAGGTGCCCTGGGTCGGCCTGGGTCGGCAGCTGCGACCACAGGGCGTGGCAGAAGCTGTAGCCCTCGCCGTAGATCATGTCGCTGTAGTAGCTCTGCAGCGAGTTGCTCGACAGCTGCCGCCCGAACAGGTGGCCGGACAGCCGACCGGTCTGGATCATCCAGCGCCCGTCCATCTCGCTGCCGTGGATGCCCTGGCCGCCGGGGTCGACGCTCACCGTCTTGCCGGCCCCGATCGCCGGCACCGGGTAGACCCGCCCCCCGACCAGCAGCCAGCCCGCGCGCATCGGCGAGTCGCTGAGGTTGGTGAGGTGGCCGCTGAGCAGGCTGATCTTGCCCGTGCGGTCGGGCACGATCTTCAGACCGGTCTGCAGGACCTTGTAGTCGTAGCTCTTGCGGCCGGCGAAGTAGCGCAGCGACCACTGGTCGAAGTCGACCCCGCGCAGGCTTCCGCCCGCCCCGAAGTCGATCGCGCAGCTCTGACGCTGGGCGCCCGCGGAGATCTGGCGCGACTCCAGGAAGGGGGCGAACTGATAGCGCGAGGCGGTGTCGAGGTCGAGCGTGGTCTTCGAGGCGCTGAACAGGCTGACGTGGGACTCGAGCTCGCCGCGGCCGTCCACCCCGGCCCGGAACACGGTGTACTCGAGCCGGAAGGAGTTGATGCCCTTGTAGAAGTAGCCGATGCCGTAGAACAGCATACCGAAGCTCAGGGCGATCAGCGGCGTCGTCAGGATCGACAGCTCGCGCCGCTTCAGCAGGCGCAGCAGCAGGTAGTTGCCGAGGCTGGCGGCGAGCACGTAGAAGACGAGCAGCAGGAGCAGCATGCCGACGTTCGGCGGCTGCAGCTCGGACACGTCCGACAGCGAGGTCAGGAGCCCCTGCTCGAACTTCGCACGGTCGTCGAGCTGGTCCCAGCGCGAGAAGGGATCCTCGAACAGACCCGCCCGGCGCCCGAGAAACAGCGCGCGGAACAGCTCGTCATCGGCCGGCTGGTGGACCTCGGCGGGGCTGAAGGCGAGCTGCACGACGCGCCCGCGCCCGTAGACTCCCTGGCAGATCAGGGGCTGGCTCGCCTCGATCTGGTCGGGAAAGGTCCAGCCCCACACCCGCTCGAGGTCCTGTCCCTCGACCGCGGCCGGCGGATTGATGTTGCCGCTGAGCTGGAGCAGCGGCCGCAGATCGAGCTCGGTCTGCCCGAGCGAGCGGGCCGGAAGCAGGGGCCCGAGGGCGGTGTCGGTGAGCTGGTTGAGGTCGAGGCGCCCCGTGATCAGGAGCTGGCCTCCCCCCGCGACCCACTGGCTGATCGCCTCGAGGGCGTAGGGCGAGGCCTTGCTGAGGTCGGGGTCGTGGAGGATCAGGGCGTCGATGGCCTGGTAGCCCTCGACCCGGGTCGGCAGCTCTTCGGCGGTCAGGTCGCCGTCCCGCACCTTGAGCGGGTGGAAGCGGTCGGGGATGGCGAGGGCCGAGATCGCGTTGCGCAGCATCGACTTGGTGCCCGACCGGGTCACCTCGAAGACGACGAAGTGCGACTTCAGTGTGTCCCGCCCGACCAGCTGCGAGGCGAGCTCATCACCGTCGGCGACGACCCGCACCAGGTAGGAGTCGATCGAGGTGCCCGAGCGCGGCCCCTGCTCGAGGACGAACACCTCCTGCCGCTTGCGGGCCCCCTTGGGCAGGTCGAGCGGCTGGCGGTAGACCAGGTCGTCGACCGGCGAGCCGATGCGGTCGACACGCACGACCTCGACGTGGGCGGCGACCGCGGCGCCCTTGTTCTCGACCTGCACGTTGAGCGAGAACCAGCGCTTGTTGCGGACGAGCGCGACCGGCGGACTGTCGCTGCCGAACGGCACGCTGACATCGATCGCGACCTGCCCGAAGGCGGTCAGGGTGAGGGCGAGCAGCAAGGCCGGGGAGTTTCTCATAGCGTCACAGCAACAGGAGAGGGAGCGCGTACAACGGAACCGCGAGGACCGCCACGACCACAGTGTATCCGAAAATCTGGCGTGCTTTCAGCCCCGTCAGCCCGAGCAGGGGAAGCGCCCAGAACGGCTGCAGCAGGTTCGTCCACTGATCGCCGTAGGCGACCGCCATCACCGCCCGGCCGGGATCGACCCCGAGCTCGAGCGCGCCGGACACCGCGAGGTCCGCCTGGATCGCCCACTGTCCCCCTCCGGACGGCACGAACACGTTGAGCAGACCGGCGCCGAAGAAGGTCGTCAGCAGGTAACCCGCTCCGCTCTCGCCGCTCAGCCGCACGATGCCCGAGGCGAGGGCGGCGCCCGCCCCCGAGCCCTTCAACATCGCCATGATGCCGGCGTAGAACGGGAATTGCAGCATGATTCCGCCGCAGCTCGCCGCACCCTTCTCGACCGCCGCGACGAAGCGCCGCGGCCGCCCGTGCAGGAGCAGGCCGAGGAACAGGAAGAGCAGGATCACCGCGTTCGGGTCGAGCATGCTCAGGCCGTTGGCCCGGAAGTAGACGACCAGCGCCGCCACGCCGAGGATCGCGATCAGCGCGCTGAGCTCGTAGCTGTTCTCCAGCCAGCCCGCCAGCCCCGGCGCCCGGACCGGTTCGGGCTCCGGCGGCGCCGGCTCGGGCAGGGCGCAGGCTGCCCTGTCCGGGTCGCGGGGCGCCAACCCCGCGACCATGAGCGGCAGCAGCAGCAGCAGCAGCCCGGTGACGACGAGGTTCAGGGGGCTGCCGAGCGTGCGCTCGAGGGGCAGCGAGACCTCGGCGAGGGCCTCGCGCAGGCGCCGCAGCTCGCTCTGCTCGACCGCGCCGAGGCGCTGGCCCGCGGCGAGCAGCGCCTCGAGCTCGGTCATGCGCAGCAGGCTCTCGGCGTCGAGCACGCCGCTCTCCTGGGCGAGGGCGATGCGGGTCTCGGGGCGCAGGAAGCGCTCGAGGTCGGTCGTCGCCTTGAGCGGCGCCGAGCCGGAGAAGCCTCCGTGCCAGATCGCGAGCCCGAGGTAGCCGGCCGCGACGACCAGCGGGTAGCAGATGCGCCGCCCGTCGCGCCGCGCCGTCCGCCCGATCTCCCGCGCGAGCAGCGCGCCGACGATCAGCCCCAGGCCCCAGTTGAGCAGCGCCGCCGCCGCCGCGACGAAGCCGGTCAACATCGCCGCCGAGGCCGTTCCGCGCGGCCAGGCCGCGATCTTCTCGATCAGCCCGCGCACCGCCTTGGTATGCGCGAGGGCGAAGCCGCTGATCAGGATCAGGCACATCTGCATCGCGAAGGCGAGGAAGCTGAAGAAGCCGGGGTTCTTCGTGCCGAAGGCGGTCGGATCGTCGCCGCCGTACCAGTGGCCGAGCATCTCGAAGGGGGTCGCGCCGCCGAGCAGGATGCCGAGCAGGAAGGCGACGGCGGACAGCAGGATCGCGAACACGAAGGGATGGGGGATCCAGCGTTCGGCGATGCGGCTCGCGAGCTCCCCCAGTTTCCCCATGCCAGGCTCCTTCCCGGACGTTTGCGCCGATTGTCGCGGGGCCGGCACGAGCTGTCAACTCTCCGGCGCTCGCGTCGGCATCGGGAAGCGCCGCCGCGGGCTTGATCGGCTCGGGGGACCGGGTATACTCAGGCGTCGGCCGCCGCGGGGGCGCCCGAAGGGAAGACCAGGAGAAGAGCGTGAGTCAGCAGAAACGGAAGCGGATCAAACGGAAGCGCGGCAAGGCCTACAAAGAGCGCAAGAAGCAGCGGCTGCGGGAAGAGATCGAGAAGGCCCGCAAGCGCTAGCCAAGAGCCCCTCCTCCCTCGCGGGCCCTCCGCGAGGCCCCTGCTCCGCCCGGTCAGACTATCCGATCACGAACGTGATCGGCTGCGTGCGCGTGCCGTAGACTGGCCCGTGCTCTTCGGGGCTGTACGTCCCGCTCAGCCCGTTCTCGGCCGTCGTCCCGAGGGTCAGATAGCGCTCGCGCCCGACCTCTTCGGGCAGATCGGGCAGGCAGAAGTACATCACCTCGCGGTCGTCGACATCGACGCTCCCGCGGTACACCCCGCGCCGCCCGGTCAGCCCGACCAGCAGGGGCTCGGTGTCGTCGTCGCCGAAGACCTCGATGTCCAGCCCGCTCTCGATCGGCTCGGTCTCGGTGCCGTCCCGCCACAGGAAGCGCACCGCGAAGGACAGCCAGGGCCCGACCCACAGCTCCTTGGGCTCGAGCAGGCTGCCGACGCCCTCGGCGAAGCGGATCCGGGTCGGCACGGGCTTCTCTCCCGCACCTTGCGTCCAGAAGCGGGTGCGACCCTTGCTGTCCCAGTCGAGGCTGGGGACGCGCAGGAACAGCGCGTCGCTCGGCAGCTTCTTGCGCGCGACCCGCAGCTTGACGTTGCCCTCGTCGTCGGTGATGCGACCGTAGACCACCATCGCGTCCTCCGCGTCCTCGGCCCACAGCTCGACGCGGGTGCCGCGGCCGAGGGCCTTGGCGTTCTCGCCGCGGGGCTCGAGATGCAGGAGCTTGAGGTGCAGCTCGAGCTCGAGGCTGAAGCGGAAGTGGAAGGGGTCGTTCGGCTCGCCGATGCGGGCGCCGGCGTAGTCGGGGATGTCGCCGGACAGGCCGTCCTTGGTGAACTGGCCCGCGGTCGTGAAGCTGTCGCCTTCCGGGGTCTCGGCGAGGAAGGCGAGATGCGGCTTCTGCACGTCCGGGTCGGGGTCCGGCGCCGGCAACGACACCTTGACCTGCCCGCGGCCCCCGGAGATCTCTCCGCCGCCCGGCAGCTTGACGGGCTTCTGGCCGCGGATGTCGATCGGGTACACGCGGGTGCCGTCCGGCAGCGGGTAGAACTTCCCGTCCTCCTCCTCCTCGAGCACGAGCCAGGCGCCGACCTGCCCCTCCTGACCGATGCCGTGGTGCTGGAAGACCTGCTTGACCTTGGGACGCCCCGCCGCCGGCAGGCTCTCGAGGACCCGCTCCATCAGCCCGCGGATCGACACCTGGTCGGCGAGCAGCTTGCGGGTCGAGCCTCCGAAGCAGCGCGCGATCGGATCGTAGAGGTGCTTGCGGAAGCCCTCGAACTGCCGCTGGAAGGCCGCGAGCTCGGCCGGGTCGTCGGCGCGCGGCCCGCCGATCCCCGACACCGCGCTGCGCGGGACGGTGTCCGGCCCGCCGAGCGGCCCGGTCCACAGCGCCCACAGCGCGTTCGCCACCGCCGCCGGGCAGCGCTCGCCCGGGCTGCTCTGGTCGGGGCTCTGCTCGCCGCCGACCAGCGGGACCAGGTTACTGAGCCGGTCGGCGGACACCCGCCGCCCGACCGCCCAGTCCTGGCTGCGGAAGGGCGCGAACGCCGGCCCATCGCAGGCGAGCAGGGCGAAGAACAGCCCGATGCCGAAGAAGAAGCCCTCCTCCTCGCCGCTCGCCGCCAGGGGATCGATGCGCTGCGGCACCCCGGTCGCGGACAACCCGGGCACGGTCGGCGTGTAGAAGCGCTCGGCGAAGACCTTCTCGAGCAGGTTGGCCGCGACCGTCGCGCCGTAGCCGATCAGCAGGTGCCGGCGGTCGTCCAGGAAGGACTTTGGCACCGGCAGCCCCTCGGTCGGGTCGAAGCGGATCGGCTGGGTGTCGGCCGGCCCCGGCGCCTCGTACAGCCGCATGCTGTAGGCTTCCGAGCCGCGGAAAGCGCCCTGGCTGAGGTGGTGCAGCACGCGGTTGAACTGGCGCACCAGCTGCAGCGCCTCGACGACCTCGGTGAAGCCCTGGTCGGGCACGTCGATCTCGCGCGACTCGGTCCACACCCACGAGGGCAGCCCGCCGCCCGCGGACAGCAGCCGCTTCGGGTCGCGCTCGATGTCGAACACCCAGCGCAGGGGCGAGCCGCCGATCAGCTCGCCGAGGGTCAGGCTCGGGTCGCGGCTGAGCTCCCAGCTGCCCCCGTCGAGGGCCTCGAGGCTGAGGGTCTTGTTCGCCGGGTCGTGCAGCTCGCTGCGCAGGGCGAAGGAGATCGTCGTCTTCTGGGTGTCGCGGTGGTCGATCATCAGGAGCCGCATGCTGCCGCCGGGCCCGAGGCTGAACTGGTCGTCGCGGACCAGCTCCTTCTCGGTGTCGTCGAAGGTGAAGCAGGCGATGTCGACGTCGTCGCCCTCCTCCCCTTCCGCCTCGACCTCGACGAGCAGGCCCTCGGGCAGGAACGCACCCTGCGCCCGGAACTTCAGCTCGAAGAACAGCCCGATGCGGAAGCGCAGCGGCTTCTCACGGGAGCCGAGCAGGTGCTCGGTGAAGTCTTCGTAGTAGCCCGGCTGGCCGTCGGCCGAGTACACCCAGCGGGTCGTGAACAGCGGCGGGAGCTGCCGCTGCACCGGATGCTCGACGTTCTCGCGCACGACCCGGAAGTAGAGGTCGGGCTCCTCTTCGAGCCGGTTCGGGTTCCGGCATATGATCGTCGCCGAGCCGTCCTCACGGGTGCGCGTCCAGGCGAGCACGCGGTCTTCCTTCGAGCCCTCCTCGAAGTCGTACAGCTCGACCCGCACCCCCGCCGGCAGCGGCTTCCAGACCGGCCGCGGCAGGCCCGCCTTCGGCCAGCTCGGCTGCGACCACGGGTCGCGACGCGGCTTGCGGGACACGAGGAAGCGCCCGTTCCCCTCGGCCATCGCCCCGCTCTTCTCCTCGCCGTGGGCGCGCAGCTCGCGCAGGCCGCACAACGTGCCGTTGTACACGTACTGGCCGACGAACTCGGTGCCGTCGCCGTTCCCGGTCATCGCGATCGGTGTGCCGGCGCCGGTGCCGGTCTCGATGCGCACCAGCACCTCGGGCGGCGCCTTGAGCGGACCGAAGGAGCGCACCGACACGTTCAGCGTCTCGCCCGGCGCGACGCAGGCCTTGTCGGTGATCACCCGCAGCCCCGGCTCGCGGCCGGCCAGCCAGTCGAGGTACTCGAAGGCGACGTGGCAGACCAGCGGCCGGCGCAGGCGGATGCGGCGGCCCATCACCTTGACGAGCTGGCACTCGCTCTCGCGGATGTTCGTCGGGTCGACGGGCTTGTCGTCGAAGTAGACGTTGTAGGTCTGGCCGAAGACCAGGGTCTCGATCGCGTCGGGGTCCTCGCACTCGGTCGTGCCCTGGTCGTCGGTGCGGAAGCCGAGGAAGGGCTCGAACACGCCCTGCTCGTCGAGGATGTCGAAGTAGATGAAGCAGTTGCGCAGGGGTTCCTCGCGCCCGCCCTCATCGTGAAAGAAGATCGGGTAGAACTCCCGCTGGTCGCTCACGCACCGCCTCGCTTGTGGCCGAAGACAGGAAGTCTACCAGAGCGGGTGGGGGATGGGCAAACGGCGGGACCGTCGCTTGCCCCGCCGGACCACAGGCACAGGTGGGCCGCGAGCAGGAGTGACGCCGCGACGAGGGAGCGCGTGCGCAGGGCGCGGCGGATGCTCGGGGCGAAGATCGGCACCAGGGGTCCTCGGATGGCGTCGACGGGACCGCCGAGCCGTCAGACTGGTGACGGCGAGCGCACTCCGCGAGTTTGAAACGTACGGAACCTGGGTGTTAGCATCAAGGATCCAAGAGCCCGACGGAGAGGAGGGACGGATCTGGCGCAAGCCAGCGACCTCCACCAGGACGCGATCATGCCAGGACCGATCCACTCCCTGCTAGCCGCCGACCACGATCGGCTCGACCGGCACCTCCACCGCGCCCTGGCTGGGCCCGAGCTTGAGCTCGCTGCTCTCGACGCGTTCCGGCACGGCCTGATGCGCCACATCCGCGATGAAGGTGTCTTGTTCTCTCTGGTCCACAAGACAGGCCGGAGTGCCGAAATCCCGAGACTCCGCTGGATCCGCGCTGGACACGACTTCTTCGTGATGGTCCTGACCAACGCGCCGAAGCGAGAGCGTCTGGAGTGCTTGCGAACGCTGCTCGTCCCGCACAACCGTGTCGAAGAGGAGCCCGACGGGGTCTACCAAGCCTGCGAGGCGGTCCTCGTCGACGAGCTCGACACGCTTCGAGAGCGGCTCGCCACTTCCCACGATCCCAAGCTCAAGCCATTGCCAGAGACAGACGTCAGCTGGCCCACCCCGGCTGACACCCGCTCCATCGCAGGACGGACGCTGTCAGACCTCGTCGCCTGGCTCAGGCAGCCTCCTGCCCTGGACGAGCCTCCAGCCCATGACATGGTGAACGCATGACACCGGAAGTGGTCAAGCTCTCGCGGCGCGGCTGGCAGGTCTTCTTCCAAGCAGGGTTCCTGCTGCAGCACACCGCGGTCATACTTCGAGCATGAGCACTGAAGTTGGCTGGGTCGCACGGGAAACCCACCTCGATCCCGCGCTGTACGGAGTCCTCTCGATGGTGCTGGTGCCCGGAACCGCTCAGCTCTGGTTGCTCAGCGCGACGCTGAATGCGTTCCGGGGTGGCGACGACTGCATCGTGGTGCCTGCCGCTGGCGCGAGCCAGTGCCTGCTGAACCTGGGTCTGCTCCTGTACCCGCGTCAACCCGGCACGAAAGGGTGCTGAAGTGGATGCGTCGGACGCCCGTCATCAGGAGCGTGATCGAGCCGCTCCATCCGGCCTACTTTGCCCTTGTCATGGCGACGGGAATCGTCTCGTTGGCGGCCACGACGCTCGGATTGGCAACGATCGGACGGATCCTCTATTTCCTGAATTGCGCGTGCTACGGAATCCTCGTCACCCTCAACCTCGCACGCGTGATGGGCTTCCCGCGCAGCGTGTGGGCGGACCTCACCGACCACCATCGCGGCGTGGGATTCTTCACCCTGGTCGCCGCGACGTCTGTGCTGGGAGCACAGATGGTGGAGATCGGTCAGCAGACCGGTGCAGCTATCGCCTTGTGGATCGCAGCTCTCGTCCTTCTCGCCGGGTTGACGTACACCATCTTCGCAGCGTTTACGGTCGCCGAGAGAAAGCCAACTCTCGACCGAGGAGTTCACGGCGGTTGGTTGGTTGCGGTGGTCGCGACCCAGGGGGTGGCGCTCCTCGGTGCGATGCTGGCCGCGAACTTCAGCGGGCACCAGACTGAGCTCCTCTTCTTGTCCTTGAGCCTCTGGCTCTGCGCTGGAATGCTCTACCTCTGGATCATCGTGCTGATCTTCTACCGCTACACCTTCTTTGTGCTCACGCCGTCGGACCTTTCGCCCCCCTACTGGATCAACATGGGAGCGATGGCCATCTCGACCCTGGCGGGGGTCACTCTGCTCAACCACGCTGGACACGTGGAGTTTCTCCAATCTCTGCGTCCGTTCGTCGTCGGAGTCTCCTTGGCCTTCTGGGCCACCGCGACCTGGTGGATCCCGATGCTTGTCATCCTCGGCGCATGGCGGCACCTTGTCCGGCGCTTCCGGCTTACCTACGACCCGCTGTATTGGGGCGCCGTGTTTCCACTCGGCATGTACACCGTCGCGACATTTCGTCTCGCCGAGGCGGTCGGGCTCCCGTTCCTGTACAGCATTCCCGAAACCTTCGTCTATGTCGCCCTGGCTGCATGGTCTGCATGTTTCGGCGGTATGTTGTTACACTTCGCTCGCCAGCTGCGGCGCCCGTAGGCTGGGAGAGCGAGCCGTTCCGTCAGGGAAGCGACAACGCGATGTCGGCGGCCGCTCCTTCGAACCTCCTTCGCCGATGGGGAACGCAGCGCAGAGGAATCTCGTCCCGCGATGCCGACACAACGCGGATCGGAGGCCCTCGTTCCTGGCCGAGGTCGCTGAGTATAAGATCATCAGTGCTTTTGGAATCCAGACAGGACAAGCCCTTTCTCCGTCCGCCTGAGGAGCCCGTATGACCCTCGCCACGCTCGACCCAGGTCGCACCGCCCGCATCGTCGCGGTTTCCGGCGCGGCCGACATTCAGCAACGTCTCCTCGAGCTCGGCCTGCTGCCCGGGGTTGAGGTGCGGATGATGCGCTGCGCCCCTCTCGGCGATCCGCTGGAGGTGGACGTGCTCGGGTACCGGCTCGCGATCCGCAAGTCGGAGGCGGCGCTGGTGCAGGTCGAGGTCCAGACGTGACCACCGCGAGCAAGCCCGCGACGGTGCTGTTGCTCGGCAACCCGAACACCGGTAAGAGCGCCGTCTTCGCTGCCCTCACGGGCACCCGCCAGAGGGTCGCGAACTTCCCGGGCGTCACCGTCGAGGCGCACACCGGGCGGACGGCCGGGGAACACGGCGACGTGATCGTCGACCTGCCCGGGACCTACTCCCTCGCCGCCCGCTCCCCGGACGAACGCATCGCCGTCGACGCGATGCTCGGAGTGCTGCCCGGCTTCGCGCCGCCGGACGCGGTCGTCGCCGTTGTCGACGCGAGCAACCTGGAACGCAACCTGCTGCTGGTCACGCAGATCCTCGAGTTCGGCCGGCCGCTCGTCATCGCGTTGACGATGGTCGACGTCGCCCGCGCTCGCGGACTGCGGGTCGACCCCGTCGCCCTCGGCGACGCCCTCGGCGGCGTCGAGGTCGTGCCCGTGCACGGACCCCGGCGCGAGGGCATCGCCGCGCTGCAAGAAGCGGTGCGGCGCGTGGTGGGCCAGCCCGGTCCCGACCTGCGGCTGCCCTACCCCGAACCCTTCGCGCGCGCCATGGGGGCCGTGCTCGAGCGCCTGGAAGGCGATGCCGCCGCGCGGGGCGTGGCTGCAAGGCGGGGAGACGCGGTGCGCCTGCTGGTCGACCTCGACAGCCCGGTCATCGCCCGGCTCGCCGCCCTCGACCCTGGCTTCCCCGCATTCCTCGCGGACTGCCGGGAGGAGCTGGCGCGGAACCCCGCGCTCGCGGGTGCCTCCCCCGCGTTGCTGGAGACCCGCACCCGCTACGAGGCGATCCGCGCCTATCTGGGCGCCTGCCGCTCCGGCGAGGCGCGGCGGCGCACCCTGAGCGATCGGATCGATGCCATCGTCACCCACCGGCTGTGGGGGACCCCGATCTTTGCGCTGGTGATGCTGCTGATCTTCGAGGCGCTGTACACCTGGTCGGCGCCGATGATGGAGCTGATCGACGGCACCTTCGCCTCTCTCGCCGGGCTCGTCTCGACCAGCCTCGGGCCCGGCGCCCTGTCCGGGCTCCTCGCCGACGGGGTGATCGGAGGGGTGGGCGGGGTGCTGGTCTTCCTTCCGCAGATCCTGATCCTGTTCGTGTGTATCGCCCTGCTCGAGGACATCGGCTACATGAGCCGCGCCGCCTTCCTGATGGACCGGCTGATGCGCGGCTTCGGGCTGTCCGGACGCTCCTTCATCCCGATGTTGTCCGGCTTCGCATGCGCGATCCCGGGGATCATGGGGGCCCGCGTGATCGCCGACCGCAAGACACGGCTCGCGACCGTGCTGCTCGTCCCGTTCATGAGCTGCGCGGCGCGCCTGCCGGTGTACGTGCTGTTGATCGGGGCCTTCGTCCCCGCCCGGGAAGTGCTCGGCGTGGTCGACCAACGCAGCCTCGCGCTTTTCGGGATGTACCTGGTCGGGCCGCTGTTCGCGATCCCCATCGCGACATTGCTCAACCGGACCGTGATCCGCGGGCGCAGCTGTCCTTTCCTGCTCGAGTTGCCGAGCTACAAGCTCCCGCAGTGGCGGACGGTGGTCGCGACCCTGTGGCACAAGGGCAGCGCCTTCGTCAAGAAGGCCGGCACGATCATCCTCGCGGTCAGCGTGGTCGTCTGGGCCTTCGCCTGGTTCCCCCGCTCGTCGGCCGTGCTCCAGGAGCACGCCGCACAGCGGGCCGCCGCCGAACAGCGCGCGGACGCCGAACTGCGCGCGTTGCGCGCCGGACTCCCTGCTGAAGACCCCGGACTCCAGGCCTGCCTGTCCGCCTTGCGCGCGCTGAACGCGGCCGCGCAGGCCGAGCGCGCGGCGCTCGAGGAGGCCGACGCCGGGGAGCTCGCCCTCGCCGCGGTGGACGCAGCCCACGAGCAGGCCCGCGCGACGGTCGCGGCGGAGCACCCCGAGCGCTTTCCCCTGGCCTCCACGCTGCTCGAGCGCGAGGCGGACCTGGATGAGGAGCTCGCGGCGATCGCGCGCGTGGAGGCGGGTGCGCTCCTGCGCGACAGCTACCTCGGACGCGTGGGACGATGGGTCGAGCCGGTCGTCGAGCCCCTGGGCTGGGACTGGCGCATCGGGATGGCGACGCTGGCGAGCTTCCCGGCCCGGGAGGTGGTCGTCGCCACCCTCGGCACCATCTTCAACGTCGGCGAGGCCGACGACGAGACCTCCGGGTCGCTCATCGACGCCCTGCAACAGGCCGAACGTCCCGACGGCAGCCCGCTGTTCGATCTGCCGACAGCGCTGAGCCTGATGGTGTTCTTCGCGCTGTGCATGCAGTGCGCCGCGACGCTGGCGGTGATGGCCCGCGAGACCCGTTCCTGGACCTGGCCTGCGCTCAGCTTCACCGGCATGACCCTCCTCGCCTGGCTCGTGGCCTGTGCCGTGTACCAGACCGGACACGCACTGGGGATTTGAACGCGCCTGACGCGCTCCCCAGCTCCGGGTCTCGACGGCGGCGACTCCTGAGGCGCCGGGCTGCTCCGGCCGCGAGCGGGCTGCGCAGGCTGACGACCGAGGGGGCGTCGACGGGATGGATCCGCGTCCGCCCCCCAAAGCTGCCCGCACACCGGATCACCACGTGCTCGCGGGAACGCCGCTCAGCCTGACCTGACCGGGCTTCCCAGCGATCGGCGAAGACGACCAGCGAGTCAGGCAGGGGACTTCCCTGTCGGGACCTCTCCAGCCCCTGGGGATGCTTGTCGCCTGTCAGGTCAGCGGGAGATCGGTTCGAGGCAGAAGCCACACGATGCGAAAGCCCCGGCGCAGCGCCGGGGCTCGTCAGCTTGCGGAAGAGACCGAGGGGATCAGGCGGCCGCGCGCCCCGCGTCGCCCGAGGGCGGCGTCGCCGCCTTGGTGATCGTGACGGGATCGCCGATGAAGAGCTCCGCTTCGCCGCTCGGGACCTTGTCGATCTTGAGCAGGCCGCTGCCGTCACTGGTGCCCTTGAAGCTCTTGCCGCCGGGGAACACCGCGGTCACGCGCTGGGAGACCAGCGGCTTGCCTTCCTTGTCGACCAGCTTGAGCTCGATGAAGTCGGTGTCCTTCGGATCGACCGGCTGCTGCGGACCGTCCGGCGGCGGCTTGATGCTGCCGGAGCCGCTGCCACCGCCCGCCGCGATGCCGACGCCCGTCCCGGCACCACCACCGGCCGCGATGCCGACGCCCGTCCCGACGCCGCCGCCGGTCGGGAGGCCCCCGATACCGCCCGTCGAACCCGTACCGCCGCCC